>NZ_JBSFNM010000087.1:0-31377 GCF_053587085.1 Kitasatospora sp. NPDC003701 | reverse complement strand
CCTCCCGGGAAACTCGATGACGAGACTGCTTCTGGTCTTGATGCTGGTATCGGGGCCGCTGCTGTGGTTTCTCGCCTGGCGCGAGATGCGGACACAACGGCAACTGCGACACGAGGGGATCCGTGTCCCGGGCGCGGTGGTGCGCCATGAGCGCGAACAGTCCGACGGCTCGTCCGTGTACTTCCCCGTGGTGGCCTTCACCAGCCGGGACGGCACGGTACGGGAATGCCGGAGCGCGTACTCCGGCCAACAGGGCGTGACCCGGGTGATGAGGGTGCCCAGGACGGTCGGCAGGACCGTCCTGGGCACCCTCATCGTGTTCTCGCAACGGGAGCGGGACCAGAAGTGGTCAGTCGTTGGGGCTGATGTTCCGCCAGACCGGGGCGACGCCCGGTTCGTCGCCCTTGTCGGCCCAGTACTGGGCGAGCCAGCGGTGGTCCTTGTGCGTGACGACGTCCCCCTTCTCGTACGTGTCCTTCGGGTCCCACTTCACCGGAGAGCAGGCGGCCGAGCCGGCAGGCGGCGCCACCGTCTGTGTGCCGTGGCGCCGGTCACCGGTGATGCCGAAGGTCCTTCCCTCGCTGGTGATCGTGACGTTCGCGGGACCGGCGGCGGGTAGGTAGTACTTGACGGGGATGTCCATGCTGCGCCCGGCCGGGATCTCCTGGCATGCCTCCAGGGTGATCGTGACCCGGTGGAAGTCGCCCTTCAGGCCGCCGACGTTGGGCCCGGAGTGGCCGGGCTTCACGTCCTTGTACGGTTCCCAGTTCCCGTCCTTGATGACGGACGGAGCCGAAGTCGACAGGTCGAAGGAGACCTTGGTGCCCCCGGCGATGGCCTTGCCGCCGTGGTTGGTGATGCGCAGCATGGGCTGGAGCGGCCAGAGGTCCTTGTTGTCGGTGGGGTACTTGGCGAAGGTCACGTCCGCGTCCAGGACCTGGCTGGGCAGCTCGGTGTTCCCGGCCCGGGTCGCGCCGTAGGACCCGGCATCGCGTTGGGCGTCGTCGAGTTGCTGGGTCAGGGTGTAGCCGGGCACGCACTGCCCCGACGTGTCGTCCGGGCACTCGTAGTCCCCGGCCAGTTCCCAGATCATCGCGCCGCCGGCGCCCTTGTCCTTGATGTAGTCGGCCTTGGCGGCGGTGTCCTCGGTGTCGTGGGTGGAGAGGAACACCCTCTTGCCCTCGTGCCACAGCCAGGACGCCTTGAGCGTGTCGTTCCAGTGCCGGGTGTAGCCGTCGGTCCCGTTGGCGGTGTCCTTCGGGTCCAGGCCGAACCGGGGCAGGTAGCTGGTCCTGGCGCCCCGCTCCAGGTTCTTGGCGTGCCACATCGGGTTGGATCCGGCGGCCAGCTCGTCGCCCGCGGCGGTCTGGTCGTGCCACAGGTTGTCGATGCCGGAGGCACCGGAGCCGCACTCCGTCGTGCCCCCGTTGGGGCCGGTCCCCTCGGGGCACTGGGACTGGTCCTTCAGCTTGGAGATGCCCCAGAGCCCGTTGCCCTCGCCTCCCTGGACGTCCTTCCAGCCGCGCGTGTAGTACGGCACGCCCAGGTTGATCCGCCCGGCCTGCAGGGCGCCGCGGAGATAGTGGAAGGACCAGTCGGTGTTGAAGAAGCCCTCCTGCTGGTACTCGGGGTTCTTGTCCTTGTCGTAGATCCCGGTGGCGGCCAGCTCGACGTCCTTGCCGTCGTCGTGGAGCGGCGCCTGCGGGCCGACGTAGTTGTTCCACGAGCCGTGGTAGTCGTAGGACATGGTGTTGACGAAGTCCAGGTACTGCAGCGCGCGGAAGTCCTCCTGGCCGCGCAGCAGGTAGCCGGACGCCGAGGCCGCCGCCGTGAGCTGGTAGTAGGCGTTGTCTGCCGCCGACGCCGCGTCGAGCTTCTCCCGCAGGGTCTTCATCAGCGCGGTGTTGCCCGCGTTCAGGCCCTTGCGGCGGGGGTTGGCGATGGGCCAGTCCTCCGGGTTGCCCGCGTCCAGGAGAGAGGTCGGGTACTCGTAGTCGACGTCGACACCGTTGAAACCGTACGTGCGCAGGAACGTGACGACGGAATCGGCGAAGGTGTCGATGGCGGGCTGGTCGACGCTGCCGTCCTCCCGGTTGGTGACGCGGTACAGGCCGCCGGTCTTCACCCGGCTGCCGTCCGGCTTCAGGGTGCCGCCGGTCTCGGCCCAACCTCCCACGGAGATCAGGGTCCTGACCCGGGGGTGCTCCTTCTTGTACTTGTTCAGGAGGTTGAAGTTCCCCTTGTACGGGAGGCCGGCGTCCATCTCGGCGCCGGGCACCTGGGGCCAGGTCATCCCGGTGGCCGGGTTGTCCGGGTCGTTCACGTCACCGACGGAGATGTGATTGTCGCCGTCGACGTGCGCGAAGGCGTAGTTGACGTGGCTCACCTGCCCCCAGGGGATACTGCGCGGCAGGTACATGGGCTGCCCGTTCCGGCCGGTGCGCCAGCCGGTGAAGTACCCGACCACCCGCCGTGGATGGCGTTCGCCCATCACTTCGCGGCCCTGGTCGTCGTAGATCAGGCAGTACGGGGTGCCGACCCCCTTCGTCGCCGTCATCCCGTCCGGGCGGCACGTGGAGTGGTCGACCGCCGCGGCGGCGGAGACGGACCTCGGCGCCTGGCCCTTGAGCTTCGGCTCGGGGTCGGGCGGCGGAGTGGGGCCGTACCGCAGGGACTGTGCGAGCCGGCCGTTCTGGTCGGTCGCGGTGGAGTACGGGGCGAAGGACCAGACCTGGCTGGCAAGCGGGGTGGCGCACTCCGTGGCCACCACGATGTCCCAGCCGTCCCCCAGATCGTTGAACCCGGGCAGGGACAGGCAGACTCCGCCCGGCGTGCCCTCGGCCAGCCTGCTCTCCAGCCGGAAGGCCTCCCCGAAGTACGGGTCCACCTTCCACAGCTGCGCGGAGGAGCTCGTGCAGGGCTTCAGGTCGACGCCGGCCGGCGAGTCACTGCCGGGAGGCGGATCGTCGATCTCGACGCACTCGCCGGCGACGGCGCTGCGCAGCCGCAGGTATTCGCCCTGCCATTCCGTGATCCACTCCGCCCTGGTGGCGGTGGGGACCGTGTCGCGCTGTTCGGCGCGCACCGTGGTGGACGGCAAGCCGCGCGGCTCGCCGGTCAGCATCTGGCCCGTGTAGAGGTTCTGCAGGCCCTCCGATCCCGCGTAGGCGACCGGTAGATCCCCCGTATCGAAATCGGGTTCGCTCAGGTCCTGGTGGGTCTGCGGAAAGGTCCAGTGCTGTCCCTCGTCATCCCCACACGGCCGAACCCCCACGAAGTCGGTCTCGCTGCTCCCCCGTTCCACGCATCGCCCGTTGCGCAGAATACGGATCTGGTACTGGTCATTGCCGAGCGAGACAAGGTCGAACCGTTGGTCAGGGGAGTCGGAGCAGTCGTGCAGGGACAGGGATTGCGGGTCGAGGTCGCTGACCGTGGCACACTCGCCGCCGGGCTCGCGGATCCGGAAGCCGGCTTTGTCGTCGAACTCGATGTCGAACCGCTGGGAGGTGTCCTCGGGATCACGCCTCTGCGTGGCGAGCCATTCGCCGCCCCACGGTGCCTCCTCGGGGGCCAGCACCGTGCCGTTCTCCACGCTCTCGATGTAGCGGGGGCTGTTGAACAACGGGCGGGGCTCGGCTGCCGCGCGCAGGGCGCCGACGGCGAAGGCGAAGTGGTCGGCGCTGGCCCCGGGCTGCCGCGTCACCGAATGGTCGGGGATGTAGACAGAGCCCACGGCGAAGTCGAACTCCCCGTGGCCGATGTGCGTGGGCAGACCCGTGTTGTAGATGTGCGAGCCGCCCGGGACGGCGAGGTTGCTCGGATCCCTGTTGAAGTCGCCCAGCACAGTCCACTCTTCGTTGCCCGGCCGCTGGCTCACGAAGGCGTCGACGCGGGCCAGCATGGCCTGCGCGTCACGGCCGCCGGTGTTTCCGCTGCCGCTCAGGGCGTGGTAGCTGAAGTACCAGTCGTTGCCGAAGCGGACCCCGACGACCGCGCGCCCCTCGTGGTGGGGGTTGGGGATCGCCGTGACTTCGTCGGCCTCCCGCTGGGTGACCAGCGCGACGTTGTTGCGGCCGCCCACGTAGCCGCCGCCGTTCCGGTCGGTCTGCAGGAAGTAGACCTCGTAGCTCTCGTGACCGAACCTCCAGCGGTGGTGCTGGATGTAGTTGGCCCGCCCGATCGCCGGCAGCCCCGCGAAGTTGGCGCTGTCGTCGACGAAGACTCCGGGCGGGACCGCTCCCGCCTCCTGCACCGCCACGATCTCAGCGGCTCTGAGGTAACGGCCGATATTGCTGGTCCACTTGGTCCCGCCGTCGGCGCCCAACATGTTGTACCCGACCAGCGGCGTGCTCCGCAGCGGCGCGGCCCGGGCGGGGCCGGCCGGGAGCACCACGACCACCGCCGAGGTCACGAGTGTGGCCAGCGCGATGAACACGGCGGTGACGGCGCGCCGGCGCGGCCCGGTCCCGACAGCCGGCAGCCAGGGGCTCCACGGCAGGACGCCACCCCGCCCCAGGATTCTCCTCGGTCTCCTCATGCCTCTCCCCTGGATCGAACGGATCGGATGGTCCGGCCGGGCGGGCGGGCGCACCCGGGCGCAGTGCTCACCCGGCACACACCGGCCTCGGGGCGCCGCACGACCACCCGGACACGGCCGGGACACACGCCCCAGCACTGATGCACATTGCCCCACCTTGACCCGGAGCCGGTTCAAGGTTCCGTGTTCTGTGCGGTGCGCCGGCAGGGCCCCCTTCGGCCAAGTCCGCGTGCACTCTGCTCGTCGGGGTCCGGTCCCGGGTGCGCGTAGGCCTGGTCGGCGGACCTTTCATGCCGTCAGGAACGCACGCAAGCCCGGTGGATGGCTTGCGCCGCGCTCTGACGGCACACGAAGAATCGTTCCCCTTTGGGCCACCCGCGCGAATATCCACCCTGCCGGCGCAAGGTTCCGCGCGGTCGGTCGCGTTGATCAATTGACAGCTTGAATGAAGTGCAAGGCGAGCACACCCGGCGCCGGGTCAGTTCACCCGACCGGAGTACGGGCAGCGATGCGAGCGCGGAAGGCGCGAGGGCCACCACCCGGCGACGGGCTCTCCTGCGGCCCAGTTCGCAGCGGCCTGTGGGCCTGCGGGCCCACAGGTTCTGCGCTGAGCAGAGCCGTCCTGGTGGCTTCCCCCATGCAACCGGGACGGCTTTCGCGCGTCCGGGCTCAGCCGGTGCCGTCGGTGCTCTCGGCCTCGTCCGCTTCGGCGAGGATGCGGTAGACCGTGGCAAGCGAGGGACGCTGCCCCTTGTTCTTACCCGAGGTGATGACCAGCTTCTGCGCGATCTGCGGGACGGGCACGCCGCCTGCCCGCAGGCTGCGGGCGTAGTCGGCCATGGTGTCGTGGTGGGCGTGCCGACCGGCCGAGCGGTCATGGTCATCGATACGCTCACCGCCACGACGCTTTCTGACGGGAAGCAGACTCCCTTGATGGTCGCCACCGCCCCGGGGACACGGTCAGCAGCAACCAGAGGCCCGTCCCTTCGGCGATTCCGCCGCCGGCTGCGGGGGGAATACGTCTCGTAAGCCCCGTTCCGTCTCGTCGTACAAGTCGTACAAGCAGAGGAAGCAACGACTCAGGAGGGCATCGTATGTACAGGAAAGCCCTGTCCCTCGCTCTGGCGGGGACCGCCGTCGCCACCACGGTCGCCGTTGTCGTGACTCCCGCGGCTCAGGGGGCGACCGCGATCACGGCGGCGGCCACGGCGCGATCCCTGACCTGGGGCCCGTGCCCGAAGGAGGCCGAGTCCCCCCTCCTCGAGTGCACGACGCTCGACGTTCCGCTGGACTACCGCGCCCCCGGCGGCCGCAGGATCGAGATCGCCGTCTCCCGGATGGCGAGCAAGGACCCCGCCAAGCGCCGCGGTGTGCTCTTCACCAACCCGGGCGGCCCCGGCGCCGCAGGGCTCGGCTACCCCGCGGCCCTCGCCGCTGCGGGGCTGCCCAAGGACGTCCTCGACGCCTACGACCTGATCGGCTTCGACCCGCGGGGCGTGGGCCGCAGCACCCCGGTCACCTGTGATCTGACCCCGTGGCAGCAGCAGCGCGGCGGCTTCCCGCCGTACGCGCACACCGCCGCCGACGTCGCCCGGGAGGCGGAGAACGCGCGGGCCGTCGCCCGGCAGTGCGCCGACTCGGCGACCGGGTGGATGCTGCCGCACACCACCACCGCGAACACCGCGCGCGACATGGACCGGATCCGCGCGGCGCTGGGCGAGCCGAAGGCCTCCTACTTCGGCACCTCCTACGGCAGCTACCTCGGCGCGGCGTACGCCGCGATGTTCCCCGAGCGCGGCGACCGGATCCTGCTCGACAGCAACCTCGGTCCCGGCGGCTACGACCTTCAGGCCTTCCGCCGCCTCGGCCGTGGAATGGAGGACCGGTTCCCGGACTTCGCCGAGTTCGCGGCCGCACACCCCCAGTACGGCCTGGGCGCCACGGTGGAGCAGGTGACCGCCAAGTTCCACGAACTCGCCGACCGTCTCGATGCCCGACCGGTCGGCGGCATGGACGGGACGCTGTTCCGCGGGATGACCTTCGACCGCCTCTACTTCGAGGTACTGATGCCCGTACTGGCCGAAGCCTGGCAGGCGCTCGACCACGGCCGGCCGGTGCCACCGCCGCCGGCCTCGGAGAACCTGCTGGCCGCCCGCCTCCACGTGATCTGCGGCGACTCGCGCTGGCCCACGAAGGTCGAGGTGTACCAGCGCAACGCCGCGATCGACCGGGTGCGGTACCCGCTGGTGGGCGGGTCCACCGGATCGATCGGACCGTGCGCGTTCTGGCCCCACGAGCGGCCCGAGCCGCCCGTGCACATCGACGACCGGGGCCCGTCGAACATCCTGATGGTGCAGAACGAACGCGACCCGGGGACACCCCTGGTCGGCGCCGAGGAGCTACGGCACGCCCTCGGCCGGCGGGCCGGGCTGGTGACCGCCGACCAGGGCGGGCACGGCGTCTACCCGTTCGGCCGCAACACCTGCGCCAACGACGCGGCGACCGTGTTCCTGACCACCGGACAGCGCCCGGCGACCGACCTCGCCTGCGGGGCCGAACCGACCGGGTAATGGGGGCGCAGTTATGACCACCTCCCCATCCTGGAGGCCCTGCGCGGGGCTGGACGCGCCGCCATCCCCGCCCGGACGAGGCGGGAACAGCTGTCGCGGGGCGCAGCCCGTTCTCCTGGTGGTGGACGACGGGCAGTGGATCGACGGGGCCAGTGCGGCCGTCCTGGGCGAACTCGCACCGGCTCCCCGCCGAGGTGGGGAGTGGTGTGCGCGGCCAGGCCGGCCGAGGAGAGCCTCCTCGGCCACGACGGGCTCGCCGTCCACGCCCTGGCGCCGCTCGGTGCGGCCGTATCCGAGGAAGCGATCGGGCGGATGTCACAGCATGTTCGTGAGCAGGGTGTAGCCGTCGATCCGGGCGGTGGTGCCTCCCCGCTTGGTGAGGGTGAGCGTGTGGCGGCCCGGGGGCAGGCCGGTGACTTCGGCGATCGTGGCGCGGGGTGTGCGGGTGCTGGCCCGGGTGTCGACGGTGCCCTTCGGGGTGCCGTCGACGGACAGGGCCAGGGGGCCCTGGTCGGGGGCCTTCTCCGCGATGACGCTCAGGCCGGTCCCGGTGAAGGTGAAGGTGACGGCGGCCCCGTCGGCGGCGGTGGTGTGGGCGTCGTCGAGCAGGTTGCCGGTGCGTCCGGTCGCCGTGGTCCACGCGCCGGTGTAGGTGATGGCGACGGGGGCGAGGAGGTCACCGGTCTGGCTGTCGTTGCCGGTGAGCGGTTCGGGGGTGCGGATGCCCCGGTAGGCGGGTTCGAGGCCGGCGGCGGCCACGACGGCACGGGCGGCGGCGGGCCAGTTGCCGTCGGTGGTGGTAGTGGTGCCGGTGATGGTGTTGCGGGTGCCGTTGTTCCTGGCGCGGGTGACGTCGGTGTGGTTGTCGTGGACGGAGTTGTCACTGATCGACGCCTGCCAGAGGTTGACCCAGGTGCCGGTCACCGCGGTGACGACGTTGTGGTGGGTGTCCCAGTAGGTGGAGTCCTCGTCGTGGTAGATGCCGTGGCCGCCGACCAGGCTGACGACGTTGCCAGCGAGGACGGAACGGGTGGGCCCGAAGCCCTGGCCGCCGAGGGTGTAGATGCCGGCGCCGTCGTGGAGGACGCGCATGGCGTCGTGGACGTAGTTGTCGAGGATCCGGTTGTTCCCGGCGTAGGAGGTCCCGTGGCGCGGCCGGGCGGCGCCGTAGCTCTCGCGGTCGGCCCAGCACCAGCCCCAGCCCAGGGAGATGCCGGTGTAGGGGGTGTGGGCGATCTCGTTGTGGGCGACGGTGGTGTCGGTGGCGTAGCCGACGAGGATGCCGACGGCGTCCTCGTAGTCCTGGCCGACCCGGGTGACGGCGTTGTCGGCGACGGTGTTCCCGTCCGTGTGCTGGACCGGGTCGGTCTGCCAGAAGTCGTCGAACTCGCCGAGGCTGATGCCGCTGCCGGCCGTGTCGTCGATGCGGTTGCCGGTGACGGTGCTGTGGCGGGTCGCGGCGGCCAGTTCGATCCCGGCGCCGCCCACATGGCGGACCGAGCCGCCGGTGATGCCGATCCGGTCCCCGCGGGCGACGCGCACCGCACCGGGCGTGTGGACGGTGCGGGCCGGGGAACCGGCCCACAGGACGCCGGCCTGGTTGTCGCGGTAGCCGTCCGGTCCGGAGGGCTGCAGCCAGGTCGCGTACGCGAAGGTGATTCCGTGCAGGGTGATGTCGTGCACCGGGGCGACCGCGCCGGGGGTGACCGCGAAGGCGTCGACGGTCAGGTAACTTCCGCTTCTCTTGACGAGTTTGACGGTGTGCCGGCCCGATGGGAGTCCGGCCTTCGAGTAGATCGTCTGGCGGGCGAGGCGCTCGGCGGTGCCGGAGGGAAGGGTGACGCTGTGATCGAGCGCCACGGTGCGTTCGAACGCGCCGTCGACATAGGCGTCGACGTCGCCGGAGTCCTCGTACCGCTCGCCGAGTACGGCAATTCCCGTGCCGTCGAAGGCGAAGGTGACGGACGATCCGTTCGCCGTGCTGTAGTGGACGTCGTCGTCGAAGTCGCCGAACGGGCGCCCGGTGGCCAGGGTCCAGTCGCCGGCGTAGCCGGCGCGGGCGTCGGTGCTGTTGACCGGAGTGAGGTGGCCGGGGGTGCCGGCCACGTCCACGAGCGTTTCCAGTAGGGGCAGTTCGACGTCCGCGCTCGCCAGGTCCTCGCCCGGGCGCGGGATGTAGTACAGCTGTCCGGCCGGCCGGTCCAGGTGGAACTGGCCGGGCCGGGACAGGTTCTCGAAGGCGTTCTCGATCCAGGCGATGCCTGACGCGGGGTCGTCGGCCCGGTCGGAGCCGCCGAAGCCCCGGTAGCCGCTGCCGTTGTCCGGGTAGGCCAGGCTTTCGTGGGGCGGCCGGCCCGCGTCGCCCCAGCAGGGTTGGGCCATGACGAACTCGCTGCCGCCCGCCGCGCGGGGTTCGATCCGGGCGACCGGGCAGCGCAGGTGCTTCCAGGCGTTGCGGCCGACGACCTCCACATCGGTCGGGTTGCGCCAGGAGGTGTAGCGCGGGTCCGCCGTGGTGAAGCCGGTGGCGGTCCTGGTGAAGCCTCCGGGGTCGGCCTCGGAGCGGCTTCGTTCGGCGCGCACTCCGTTGACGTACAGCTGCCGGGAACCGGTGCCGGCTGGTACGGCGGCGCGGAAGAGGTTCCTCCCGGCGTCGGCGAGCGTCCAGCCGGTGACCCTCCGGGCGCCGCTGAGGACAGGTTCTTCGCCCGGGTACGCCTGCCAGTGGACGGTGTGTCCGCCGGTGCCGGAGTCCTGCGGGGCGAGCCGGAAGGTCTCGCCGAGCCGGTAGGTGCCGCCCCTGAGCAGGACCCGGATGTCGGTGGCCATGTGCGGCGCGAGTGAGCGCACACGGTCGCGGGCACCGGTCAGGGAGCAGGGGGCAACGGCACTGCAGGCGGATCCGGAACCGGTCGGGGACGCGTAGTAGTCCACCGTGCCCGGCGCCGCCGCGAGAGCCCTCGTCGGGTGCGAAGCCCCTGTCACCGCAACGAGGATGGCGGCCACGGCCACGGCGAGGGCCCGTCCGGCGCGACCTGCGGCACCGCGAAGCCTCGGGGCCGCACGCTCTGCGGTGGAGGTGTGCCGACGCCTGGCGGAGCGGAGCGGATTCGACGCGGACACAGCGACCTCCGAAACGGATGCGCGGACATCGGACGAGAGCGGCGGGCATGTGATGCGACGGCCTTCGGGACGCCGGCGGCGGACGTCCCCGAGGGTGGATTCCCCCGCGGTGGCGTCCGGACCAGCGCGTCACTACGACCCGCCTGCCGGACACCTTGGTCCGACGGGCATCCTGGGCCCGATCCCGTACCCGGTCAAGCCGTTCGATCAAAACTCCCCGCACTGGATCCAGAATCGATCATTCGATCATCCGGATCGCGCCTGCCGCACCGCATGCCGAGCACGACGCCCTTCGCCTGCACTCCGACCCCGGCGTCGCACTCCCGAGAGAGTGACCCACCCCCACTCCCGCAGCGGAACAGTCCTCCGGAGGCAAAGCCATGACGAACATCTTGCGCAAGATTGCACGGCAATCGTGAAAGGACTACGCAAAGATGCCGATCACCCACTCGCAGCGACCGCCCGCCCAGCCCTGCCGTCGGGAGCGAAGACGCAGGTCGGAGGGGGTTCAACCGGAACGTCGAAGGCGATCGCGAGCGGCCGTGATGAACTCCCGTCGAGCGGCCGATGAAGACTCCCTCCGAGACCGTCGCACAGTTGTACAGACAAGCTAGCTTCCCTGCCCATGAGACTCCTCCGACGAACAGCAGGCGTCTGCCTGACGCTGTTCCTCCTCGTCCTGGGCTGTTCGCAGCCCGCCGCGGCGCACATCTCGCCGCGCAACGCCGAACTCGTCCTCGCCACCCAGGACGGCCGCACCAGCGGTCATCTGACGGTCCATCGCACTCTGGTCACGCCCGAGCAGGCCGGAACCTGGGCGACCGGGCTGCTGAACCCCGGCTGCCCGGGCACCGGCTCCGGTGCCGCGGGTGACGCCGGCGGCGTCGCCGAGGGCGTCGTCGTCGAGCTCGCCTGGAGCTGCCGGGTCGAGCGGCTGGACCTCGCCGCCCTGCTCCGGCAGGGCGAACTCACCCGGGTCGTCGTCGAGCTCGACGGCGTCGTCACCGAGGCCACCGCGCAGAACCCGGTGGTGACCGCCCCCGGTTCCCGCGTCCGTCCCGGCCTCTCCTGGACCGCGATCGCCCTCACGGTCGTGGCCCTCGTCCTGACCCCGGTCCTGCTGTTCGCCCTGCGCCGCCGCCTCCGCGGCCGCGGCCGGGCGGTCACGGTGGCCGTCGTGGCGCTGTCCTGCCTGGCTCCGCAACTGGCCGCCGCGACCGGCACGACCGCAGCAGCAGCAGCCACCACAACCGTCACCGTCACCGGCACCGGCACGGTGTTCGCCGACCGGAACGGCAACGGCCGCCGGGACGCCGGCGAGGCCCCGATGCCCGGGGTCGACGTCACCGACGGCGCGCTGTGGACCACCACCGGCGCCGACGGCACCTACACCCTGGCGGTCGACCCGGCCCGCCGGGAGACCGATCTCGTCAGCGTGGTCTCCCCGAACGGGTACACCCCCGTGCTGCGCGAGGACTTCGTCCCGAGGTTCTTCGAGCAGGTGCCCCAGGGCCAGGGTCCGCACACCGGTCTGGACTTCGCCCTCGTCCCGGACCGCCACGCGGCCGACCCCACCGAGAAGTGGCTGCTGGTCTCCGACCCGGAGGCCAGCAACACCGCCGACGACAAGGCCGCGAGGACGCTGCCGCAGTGGACCGGCCAGGTGGATTCGATGTCCCGGGTCGACGGCGCCACCATGGCGATCTCGACCGGCGACCTCACCGTGACCGACTACGCCGCCGACCCACGTCGACAGGGCGGGTACGACATCCTGCGCCGGGGCCTGACCGACGGCAGGCTCGGGATGCCCTTCTACCCGGTGATGGGCAACCACGACTTCGGCGCCCCGGCCGGCTCCACCGGCTACCCGGGCAGCCTGGAGTACTGGCGCCGCAACCTCGGCCCGGAGTGGTACAGCTTCGACCGCGACGGCCGCCACATCGTCGTCCTGGAGGACAACTACGACTCGGCCGGCCTGAAGCCGCAGCTGGAGTGGCTGCGCGAGGACCTGCGGCGGCACGCGGTCGGCAAGCAGGTGCTGGTGTTCGCCCACCGCTCGCTCTTCACCCGCTGGGGCCCGGGCGCCGGGATGCAGCCGACCGTCGACGAACTCGCCCGCTACGACGTCCGGATGTTCGCCGCCGGGCACGACCAGCAGGCGGAGTTCCGCCGGGGCGCGTTCGCCCGCTCCGTGGAGGTCAACAACCAGGGCACCTACGGCATCGACGGCTCGCACCCGGACTTCAAGGTCCTCGACTTCGGCGGCATCACCGACCGGCCGAAGACCCCGGCCAACGAGGACACCGGCTATGTGACCGGCATCCACCGCCAGTTCGACGTCAAGGACGTGGTCACGCTGGTCACCCCGGCCCAGGGCGGCGTCTACGGCGACGGCGGCCCCGTCCCGGTCGAGCTCTACACCGAGGACGCCGGCCGCACCCCCGACACCGCCCTGCTGACCGTACGGAACGCCCGGGGCGAGGAGGTGCGCCGACGCGAACGGATCGGCTTCGGCGGCTCCCCCGGCCGCACCGGCACCCAGAACTGCTACCGGGCCCCGGACGGCAGGACCGAGCCGTGCCCGAAGGCCCGGGTCTCCTGGACCTTCGGCGTCGACCAGGTCGGCAAGCTGCCGCCCGGCGACTACACCGCCGAGCTGACCGTGACGGACACCCTCGGCCGGTCCTGGCCCGCCGTGCGCAACAGCTTCGCCGTCGTCCCGGAGCAGCAGCTCGCCGACCCCGTCCGCGGCCGGGACTGGCTGCGGCAGGGCGGCGACGAGACCGGCCGCTCCGCGAGCACCGACGACCCGGGCACGGCCCTCGACGAGCGCTGGACGGCCAACACCGGCGAGCAGTTCAACCTCAACGGCGCCGTCATCACCGGTGACACCGCGATCGTCACCTCCCGGGCGTTCGACTCCCCGCACCACCTGGTGCTGGCCTACCGGCTCTCCACCGGCCGCGAACTCTGGCGGACGTACGTGGACGGCGACGTCGAGTCGGCCCCGACCCTGAACGACGGCAAGGTCTACCTGACCACTGCCGTCGGCCGGATCTACGCCCTGAACGCCACCAACGGCACCATCGCCTGGCAGGCCGTCGAGATGGAGGAGCAGCACGGGGCGACCGTCCGCCGCTACGGCCGGGCCGGCGGTCCGGTGAGCGTCTTCCCGCTGACCGGCGGCGCCCGCACCGGCGCCGTCTACCAGGACTGGAACCGGATCCAGTGCCGCGACGCCCGGACCGGCGAGATCCTCGGCGGCTTCACCGGCGCCACCAACTGGGGCCAGTTCCACAGCACCGCCGTACGCGTGCCCGGGACGGACACCGCGTACCTGCAGACCGACTCGGGCGTGACGGTGGTGGCCGTCGACCTGGCCGGCTGCCGCCAGCTGTGGGTCAAGGACACCGCCGGCGGGATCGACACCCACTCCTCCCCCGCCCTGACCGCGCCCGCCACCGGCTCCCCGCAGCTGGTGACGGTCACGGCCGACGGGGTGCGCGGCCACGACCCCGCGACCGGGGCGGTGCTCTGGCAGGCCAAGCTCGGTGAGGGCGTGTGCGAGCCCGGGAAGGCCCCGCTGACGAGTGCCGCAATCCACGGCACCGTCGCCTACGTCGCCGGCCGGGACGGCATCGTCCGGGCCTACGACACCGCGGCGGCGGACCCGTCCAGGCCGCTCTGGGAGACCCCGGTCGGCTACCTGCCCGGCCGCAGCCCGCTGGACGACAAGGTCCGCGTCGCCATGGGCTGCACGGCCGGGGCGGGCTCGCCCGCCGGGCACGCGCTGGTCACCGGGAGCTCGGTGTACGTGGGCACCCGGGACGGCCGGCTGATCGTCCTGGACCGGGTCACCGGGAAGCCCGCCGCCGAGTACCGCCTCGGGGCGAGTCTGACCTCGGCATTCGCCGTCAGCGGTGACTGGCTCCTCGCCCTCACCGACAACGGCACCGTCCACGCACTGGCCGCGCGCCGGGAACGGACCCCCGGGCGCCGCTGACCGTCCCCCTGCGGGCCCGCCCCTCCCCGACCCGGGCGGGCCCGCACACGCGGAGGCCCCGGGCGCCGCACTCCTGGCGCCCGGGGCCGTCCGGCCTTTCCCGGGAGAGTCGTTCGGCCGCTATCCGCGGCCTTCGGGACAAGCCGCCGTCGAACCGCGGATCCGCAGCTCCGGATCGATCAGCACCTCTCCCCCGGGCACCGCCCGGCCGGTGATCATCAGATGCAGCGCCTGCGCGGCGTGCCGGCCCAGTGTCTCCGTCGGCTGCCGCACAGTGGTCAACGGCGGCGCGGTGAGGTCCAGGAACGGCGAGTCGTCGTACCCGACGACCGACAGGTCGCGCGGCACGGACAGGCCGAGCCGGGAGGCGGCGGACGCCGCTCCGAGGGCCATCCGGTCGCTCGCCGCGACGATCGCGGTCGCCCCGCCCGCGATCAGTTCGGCTCCCCCGCGGCGCCCGCCGTCCACCGTGAACAACTGCCGCGCCACCAGCGGATGCCCGTCGTCCAGGCCATGCTTGCGCAGCGCGGCACGGAACCCGTCCGCTCTGCGGTCCGCCAGGAGATTGCTCGGCGGGCCGGCGAGCAGGGCGATCCGCCGGTGGCCCAGGGCGTGCAGGTGGTCCACCGCCAGCTCGGCCGCCCGCCGGTCGTCCGTCGAGTACGTGGGCGCGGCGGCGCCCCCCGCCCCGCCGTTGACGTTGACGAAGGGCACCCGGCGCTCGGTGAGCACTCGCTGCGCCGTGTGGTCCGCCCCGGCCATCGTGTTGCTCGCCGAGAGGAACACTGCGCCCGCGATGCCGGCGCCCACCGTGGACTCGACGAAGATCCTCTCCCTGGCGCTGCCGGGCACCGCCAGGGAGAGCACGAGGTGGAGGCCGAACGGCGACAGCTCGGCCTCGATCCGCTCGGCCAACCGGGCGAACACATCATTGGCCGGCTCCGGCACGACGACCAGCACCAGCTCGCCCTCGGTCCGGCGGGAGACGTTGAGCGCGGCCATCGCCCGCTCGACCGCTTCCCTGGTCCGGGTGGAGACGCCGGACTTCCGGTTCATCACCCGGCTGACCGTCGCCTCGCTGACCCGCGCCAACCGCGCCACCTCGGACTGCCCGGTCCGCTCCGCCGGTCGCTCCGCCATCTCCGACACCCCCTGGTCTCCGGAGGGCGGTGCCGTCACCCCGGACGGCACCGCCCCTGTTCGTACCTGTTCAGGACCTCCGGACCCGCGCGATCCCGCAGCGGGGCACCGGCAGCCGGAACAGCCCGCCCGGCCGGATACCCGCACCGTCCCGCTCCTTCGTGCCGTCCGCCTCGAACACCTCGATGTCCAGCGCCCCGATGCCGCTCGAGGTCCAGCCGAAGTCCAGCACCAGGTGGTCCTGCGCGGTGCCGTTCAGCAGCAGCAGCTCGGTGTCGTCCGGCCCGACGGGCACGGACCCCGCGCCATAGACGCCGACGACCCGCACGCCCTCGTCGCTGCGGGCCGAGATCCACGGGTAGTTCTCGACCGGCAGGCCCGCCCGCAGCTCGCCCCGCAGGGCCACGCTCTTCACGCTCGCCCACTGGGCGAGCACGAACTCCAGTGCCCTGCGGTGCGGTTCGGGCAGGGTCGCGAGCCGCACCGAGATCTGCGGCACGCTGAAGAAGGCGTTCAGCAGTTGGCGCGAGGCGACGTGGGGCTCGCCGGACGGGTCCCACATCATCATGTCGGAATGCACCACCCGGCCCGCCGCCAGCAGGCGGGCGTCGACGATCGAGGCCCGGTTGGAGATCGCGTCGGCCGGGCAGTCGTTGGCCCGCAGGACGTTGCCGTAGGGGGCGATCGACGGGCTGACGTAGGGCTGGCGGAACTCGATCAGGGCGTCCGGCCGGCCCAGGTCGGCGAGGGCCGTGACCAGGTCGCCCATCCAGGCCTGCATGGCCACGCCCACGTCGGCGATGTCGCCGGTGGACGGCGCCGCCTTGTAGACCATCGCCTCGTCCAGGAAGTCGATCTTCAGCCCGTCCACACCGTAGTCCCGCACCAGCCGGACACACGCCTCCACCAGGAACCGACGCGCCTCCGGCAGCCGGGGGTCGACGATGTTGGCGGCCAGGACACCCTTGAACTCGGGTGCGAGATGGGCGAGTTCCTCGAAGCAGTCGGCCTTGGGCCCGAGCAGCAGCGGGGCCACCCAGAGCACCACCTTCAGGCCGAGCGCGTGCAGCCGCTCCACATGCGCCCGGAAGCCCGGGAACTTGTCCTCGTCCGGCACCCAGTCGCCGCAGCCCGCGTAGCCGCGGCCGTGACCGTAGCGCTGCCAACCGTCGTCGACGAACAGCGACTTGAGGCCGAGCGCGGCCGCGTGCGCACCCTCCTCCTCCAGGCCCGCCGCGTCCACGTCCTGCCCGAAGGAGTACCAGGTGGAGTAGACCGGCTCGGTGGCGAACCGCGGGGCGGGCATCGACGGGACCTCGACCAGGGCACCGAACCAGGTGTGGACCGCGTCGATCGCCCCGGTGTAGTCGCCGCCGGGCGCGGCGAGCGCGAGGCGCACCCGCTGCCCGGCGGTGGCCCGGAGCAGGGTGAGGTGGACGACGAAGGCCTTCTCCTCCTCGGAGACGCCGAACCGCATCTTCACCTCCTCCACCAGCTCGCCGAGGCCGAAGGCCAGCAGGCTGGTCCCGGCGTTGTCGTAGAGGCAGCCGACCGGCGCCGAGTTGACCAGGCTGGTGACGTCCTTGCACATCCAGTCCGGCAGGACGGTGCGGTGGTAGCGGGAGTTGGCGTTCCAGAAGCCCACCGCGTCGGCGAGCGGCACCTGGAGGGTGACGAGCAGCGGACCGTCCGCTCCCGCCTCGAACTCCACGACCCGGACCGGGCCCTCGTCCCGGATCCCGACCACGGCCGCCGATTCGGTGACGGCCAGTCGGATTCCGTACGGGCGCTCGGACCACACGGTCACCTGGTCGGCAACGGATTCCTGAAGCATGGTGGCCTCTCTGCTTTCGTTTCGGGAGGGGTCGTGTCGCGTGCGGTCCTGCCGGGTACGGCAGTTCCGGGTGCGGTCAGGTCGGGCGCGGTCACTGCTTCACGGCACCGGCGAGCATGCCGGCGATGAAGTGCCGCTGGAGGAAGAGGAACAGGCCGGCGGCCGGGAGCGCGGAGATCGCGGTGCCGGACAGCAGCTGGCCGTAGTCGGTGTCGATCAGGCCGTGCAGGCTCGCCAGGGACACCGGGATGGTGTAGGCGTCCGAGGTGCGCAGCAGGACCAGCGGCCAGAGGAAGTCGTTCCACGAGGCCAGGAAGAGGTAGATCGCGAGCGCGGCCAGCGAGGGCCGCATCGCGGGCAGGACGATCCGGCGCAGGATGCCGAACTCGCCCACCCCGTCCAGGCGTCCGGACTCCACCAGCTCCCGCGGGAAGCCCTGGAGGGTCTGCCGCATCAGGAAGATCCCGAACGGCAGGGCGAGGTTGGGCAGGACCAGGCCGGCCATCGTGTTGAGCAGGTCCGCCTTGACCATGATCTTGAACAGGGGCACCACGGTGAGGTTGAACGGCACCGCGAGCATCACCATGACCAGCGTGAACATCAGGCCCGCGCCGCGAAAGCGGTACGTCGCGAAGGCGTAGCCGGCCAGGGTGCAGACCACGCCGCCGACCAGGGTGTAGATCCCCGCGGCCAGCACGGAGTTGAGGACCGCCCGGCCGAAGCCGGCCTCGCCGAACAGGTGGGAGACGTTCTCGCCCAGGTGGTCGCCGGGCAGCAGCGGCGGGTTGCTGGAGAAGATCTCGGTCGTGCTGTGCGTCATGGCGACGACGAGCCAGTAGAACGGGAACACGAACAGCAGGGCGGCCGCGGCCACGGTGATCGTCAGGGCGATCGCGCGCGGGTCGAAAGCACCGGCGGTCCGGGGCCACGGGGACGGACGGGCCGCTGCACGGCGGCGGGCGGCGCTCACCGTTCCCGTCCCAGGACCTTGACCTGGACCAGGGCGATCACCGCGATGATCGCCGTCAGCACCCAGCCGATGGCCGAGGCGTAGCCGAAGTCGAAATACGTGAAACCGTTGAGGTACATGTACAGACCGATCGTGGTGGTGGCCCCGTCCGGGCCGCCGTTGGTGAGCACGTACGGCTCGTCGAAGAGCTGCAGGGTGCCGGCGGTGGCCATGACCGTGGTGAGCACGACGGCGGGCCGCAGTCCCGGCAGGGTCACGTGCCGGAACTTCTGCCAGGCCCCGGCGCCGTCGGTGGCCGCGGCGTCGTAGAGCTCGTCGGGTATCGACTGGAGCTGGGCAAGGAAGATGACCGAGAAGTAGCCGGTGTAGTGCCAGAGCATCGCCAGGACGACGGAGAAACGGGCGGTCAGCGGGTCGCCGAGCCAGTTGACCCGGGGCAGGCCGAGGTCGGCCAGCAGGGCGTTGACGGTGCCGAAGTCGTTGGCGAACAGCGCCCCGAACAGGATGCCGTACGCCACCAGGCCCATCACGATGGGCAGGAAGAACACCAGCCGCAGCGTGCGGCGGAAGCGCAGCAGTACCGAGTTGAGCGCGACCGCGAGCGCCAGGGCGAGCAGCAGCATCACCGGGACCTGGACCACCACGAAGAACGCGGTGTTGCGCAGGGCCTGGTAGAAGAGCTCGTCGCCGAACAACCGGGTGTAGTTGTCGAGTCCGACGTAGGTCTCCTCGCTCCCGGTGGTGAAGGAGAGCCAGGCCGAGTACCCGAAGGGGTAGAGCTTGAAGGCGAGGAACAGCAGGGCCATCGGTAGGAGGAAGACGTACGGTGCCTGGCGCTCGCCGAGGCGGGGCCGGCGCTTGCTCCTGGGCCTGGGCCTGGCGCGGGTGGCCGTCCGCAGTGCGTGGTTGGACATGGGTGCTCCGATGAACTCACCGGGGCCAGGGCCGGACGGCTCGCCGCCCGACCCGGGCCGGTCGGTCACTTTGCGGGGGTGCGGCCGGTCTGCTGGGCGACCTGGGCGGCGGCCTTGTCGAGGGCCTCCTTGGGCGTGGAGCCCTTCAGCAGGACCTGGGTCTGCGCGGCCGTGTACGCGCGCAGCGCCTTCGGGTAGTCGGAGGAGTAGTTGGAGCGGCCCTTGGCGGCGGCCAGCAGGGAGACGATCAGCTCGTTCGGGGCCTGGCCGCCGTAGTAGTCGACCGCCTTGACGAAGCCCTCGGAGCGCTGCATGGTCCGGTTCGCCGGGAAGAGCCCGCCGGCCGCGAACATCGCCTGCTGCGCGTTGAGGTCGGTCATCGCGTACTTCACGAACTTGAACGCGGCGTCCTTGTTCTTCCCGGCCTTGGCGAGGGTCAGGTAGGAGGAGCCGACCAGACCCGACCGTGCCCCGCCCGTCTCGACCGCCGGGAGCGGCGCGATCCCCACCTTGCCCGACAGGGCCGGTGCCTTCTCCGGCAGCGCGCCCGGTACCCAGGAGGCCGCCGGGATCGCCGCGACCTTCGACTCCGCGAAGGCGGCGAACACCTTGCCGATGTCTCCGGGCACGTCCGCGATCAGGCCCTTGTCGTGCATCTGCTTGATCAGGTCCAGCGCGCGGACGCCCTTGGCGTCGTTCATCGCCACCCGGCCCTGACCGTCGAAGTAGAAGCCGCCCTGGAGGATCTCCAGGAACTGCCACAGGTTCGCCGAGTCCGTCACCGTGGCCGACTCGTCCAGGGCCAGCAGCGGCACCCCGGACTTCTCCTTGACCTTGACGCCGGCCGCGATCAGCTGGTCCCAGGTCTTCACCTCGTCGACGTTCACGCCCGCCGCCTCGAAGAGGTCGCGCCGGAACATCAGGACCGACGTGTACTCCTCGAACGGGATGCCGAAGACCTTGCCGTCCGCGTCGCCGCCGGACGCCCACGCGGCGTCCGAGAAGTCCTTCGCCAGGTCGCCCGCGCCGAGCCCGCCCAGCTCCTGCAGACCGTCCTTGAACTTCTCCAGGTAGCTCGGCATGTAGTCCACCCCGATGTTCATCACGTCCGGCAGACCCGCACCCCCCGCCGCCATACCCGTGGTGATCTTGTCCCAGATCGCCGGATTGCCGACGTCCTCGATCTTCACCTTGATCCCGGGGTTCGCCGCCTCGAAGCCCGGCACCGCCGCCTGCAGCTCCTTACCGGGCCCGGTCCAGGTCCACACCGTCACCGTCTTCCCGCCGTCGGCCCCGGCCCCGGCCTCCGACGAGGAGGACGCACAGCCCGTCACCACCGACAGGACCACCACACCTGCCACCACACCGGCTGCCGATCTCAGCACACCCCGACGCGACACACCCACCACAACCAACCCCTCTCAACGGAACCACGAACTCCCTGACAGAGCGCGGGCCTTACCGGACGCGTCCCTGATGAAGCTGAACACTAAACGTCTATGACGCAAGGATGCAATGACCTTGCAATTCATCGATGCAATATTGCGACCTTCTTGCCGTGACAACGACGCCAGGCCCCCGCCGGCGGCATGCACGGCAAGGGGCCTGGCGTACTTCGGGCGGTACCGACGGGACATCGCGCGTCGACGACGGGCACCGGACGACGGGGCGACGGGGCGACGGGGCGACCAGGCAACCGGGTTCAGTGCGCGGCCGGCAACCCGTCCGGCCTGGGCAGGCCCAGTCGCATCGCCAGCAGGTCGAGAGCCGCCCGGTGACACTCCATCCCCGAACTGTCGTAGGGACAGCAGCGGAGGTACATCGCCGTGGCCGGCCTCCAGCGGCGGCGCGGTTCGTCCTGCCGGTCACAACCGCGGATGTCGAACATGCTTCCACCTGCCAGTTTCTCGGCACCACGGGCACTTCCGCGGTCCCACCAGCACACCGACCGCGGCGGTGCGTAGTCAATGCGGGCCACTACCTACCTTCGCCCTCGGTCGCCGGAACGGATGCGGAGATCGCTCTCCGCACCCACCTCCGGCCGCAGGGAAGGGCGGCCCGCCGGGCCCGCTATGCGGCGCTCCAGGTGAACTGCTCCCAGTTGCCGACCGACCAGCCGGCCGCCCGGAGCACGGCGTCCGGCTCGTCGCCGCGGACGGTGACGTACCGGCCGCTGGAGGAGGCCTGGAGGGCCGATTTGCCGTTGCCGAGGTCCACCCAGCGGAACCTCTCCCAGTCGCCGACCGCGGTGGAGTTCGCCAGCAGCGGGTTACCGGCCCGGTTGGCCCAGGCCACCACGTACTTGCCGGTGGAGTGGGCCTTCAGCGCCACGAATCCGCCGCCCGCGTCGACGACGTCGAACTTCTCCGTGGCACCCACGGTCGCGCCGGTCGCCTGCAGCGGGCTGTCGGTGAGGTCGGTGTGCGCGGCGACCTGCTGGCCGTTGGAGGCGGCCTTCAGGGAGACGGTCTGCCCGACCGGCGCGTTGCTGCCGGCCGCCACCGCGGGCATCAGGGCCGCGCCCTTTCCGGCCCCCAGGCCGAAGGCGACGGTGCCGTTGGTCACGGGCAGGTTCCGCACCCACACCGGGCCCTCGGCCGTGACGTCGTACAGCCCGACGCTGGTGACCCCGGTCCAGCCCGGCGGCAGCGTCCAGGTCTTGGAGGCGTAGCCGTTGGTGCTGTAGGCGGCGATCAGCCTGTCCTGCCAGAGCGCGGGGAAGAAGGTGTCGTCGGCGGTACCGTGGCCCTCGGTGCCGACCTCCCGGCTCGTGTTGTTCCTGTGGAACCACTGCGGGAACGCCCGGACCGCGTCCTGCTCGACGCCGTTCCAGTCCCGCTGCTTGAGGTGGTTCTCGGCGCCGCCGAGCGGGGTGGTGGCACGCAGGTAGGGCGCGTTGCCGGTCATGGAGCTGTGCCAGCTGGCCGGCTCCAGGCCGAGGTGGGCGTCGGGCTTGTAGTTGCTGCTCCGGTCGAACTCGGTGGTGACGTCGACCCCCTGGGTGCGCCAGTACCGCAGAATGGTGCGCTGGGCGGCGGTCTCCTGCTCCCGGGTGAAGCCCAGGTACGGGCTGATCGGCTGGTTGAGGCGGTTGGGGTCGATCTGGTGGAACGCGTCGATGTGCAGGGTGCCGGCCTGCCGCAGCTCCGGGATCATCGCCAGCAGGGCGTCGATCCGGGCCTTCGAGCGGCCCTTCAGCCACTCCTGCCGGTAGGAGATGGCGTAACTGGTCTGCCCGGACCACACCTTGCCCGGGATCGGATTGCCCGCGGTGTCCTTGGCGACGATGTCGTCGGCGAGGTAGGCGTCCCACAGCGGACTGTCCTGGTAGGCGTCGAACATGTTGACGTGCAGGCTGACGGTGGTGTGGTACTTCTTCGCCTCCCTCATCAGCCGGCGCAGGCTCTCCAGCGCGGTGGCGTCCTCGGGGCGCTTGAGGTCCTCGTTCACCGCCGCCCAGGCCGGGTACTTGGAGTCGTGGCCCTCGTACTGCCAACCGACCAGGTAGACGATCTTGTCAGCCCCGAGCATCAGGTTGTCGAGCTTCCTGATGTCGTCCAGCGCCTGGGCGAAGGTCCGGTAGACCTTGGACTTGTTCGACGGATCGGTGGGGTCCTTCTCCGCCAGGAACATCTTGGTGAACGGCGTCCGGGTGTAGTCCCGCACGTACGGGCGCTCGGGGTAGTGGTTCACCGTCGAGTCGTACGGGTCGCCCTTGGGGTCGGCCGGGTCCCCGATGCCGCCGACCGGCGCGCTCGCGGCGGGCAGCGGCACGCCCTGGGTGACGGTCAGCCGGGCGTCCGCCCAGTTCGACTCGTCGGAGGAGTTGCCGTCACCCGCGTCGGTGACGACCAGCTTCAGCTTCTGCGCGCCGGTGAGGTCGACGTCGACACTCCGAGCCGCCGAACTGCGGTTCACCACCCCGCTGTCGAAGACCTTGGTGCCGTCCTTGAAGACCTGGAAGACCACGGTGCCGGCGGTCACCCCGGCCCGGGTGCTGAGACCGACCACCGACTGGAAGCGCGTCGCCGCTCCGGCCAGGTCGTAGACCGTCTCGAAGTTCGAGTGGGCGCCCAGGCCCGTCAGGTACGTGGTGCCGCCGACGATCAGCGGACCGTTGTCGATGTTCCGGTTCAGGTGCGTGTAGCTGTAGCCCTGCGAGTTGGACTGCCAGTACAGGCCGCTCAGTTGGACGGTGGTGGCGGACGCGGTCGCGGGCGCCGTGAGCGCCGGCGACCAGGCCAGGGTGGCTACGGCCGTGGCCAGGACCAGTGCGCGTCCGCGCATGACCTCTCCTTGTGCGGTGTGCGGGGGTGGGTGAACGGGTGGACGGCCGGCCGTCGCGGCGGCCGGCCGTCCGATGGGAGGGCCACGCTCTAGACGGCGGTCCAGGTGAACTGCTCCCAGCCGCCGAGGTCCCAACCAGTGGCGCTCAGCGGCGAGTTCGGGTCGTCGCCGCGGGCGGTCACGTAACGGCTGTCGCCGAAGGACTGGAGGGCGACCCGGCCGTTGCCGAGGTCGACCCAGCGGAACTTCTCCCAGTTGCCCTGGACGTTCGACTTCGCCACCAGCGGGCTGTCCTGCTTGTCCGCCTGCGCCACCACGAACTTGCCGTTCGCGCGGTTCTTCAGACCGACGTAGCCGTTGCCGAAGTCGACCACGTCGAACTTCTCGGTGTCACCGGTGGCCGTCGCGGTGGCCCGCAGGGGGGCGTCGGTCTGGTCGGTGCGGGCGGTGACCTGCTTGCCGTTCGAGGCCGCCTTGAGCGTGACCGTCTGCCCGATCGGGGCGTTGCTGCTGGCGCCGACGGTCGGGACGATCGTCACCCCCTGCTCAACCCCCAGGCCGAAGGTGACCGTGCCGTTGACCACCGGGAGGGAGCGCAGCCAGCGCGGCCCCTCGGGCGCCACGTCGTACAGGTCGACGCTGGTGACGTCGCTCCAGCCCGGCGGGAGGGTCCAGGTCTTGGAGCTGTAGCCGGCCGAGCTGAACGCGGCGATCGCCTTGTCGCGCCACAGCACCGGGTAGAACACGTCGTTGCCGCTGCCGTGGTTCTCGGTGCCGATCTCCCGGCTGGTGTTGTTGTTGTAGTACCAGCGGGTGAGGTCGCGGACCGCGACACCCTCCACCAGGTTCCACTTGTTGTTCTTGACGTTGTCCTCGTTGGACCGCGTGACGGTCTGGGCCCGCAGGTCGGGGCTCGTGGTCTTCCAGATGCTGTCGGACGGGTAGTTGGTGCGCCAGCTGACCGGCTCCAGGCCCACGTGGTAGTCCGGCCGCCGCTGGGGCTGGTAGTCGTACTCGGTGGTGACGTCCAGGCCCTTGCTGCGCCAGTAGCGCATGATGGTGCGCTGCGTCGCCAGCTCCTCCTGGAGGGTGAAGCCGTTCTTGGGGCTGATCGGCGTCGTCGGGTAGAGCGGCGAGACGGAGTGGAAGGCGTCGATGTGGACGGTGCCGGCGTCCTTGAGTTCCGGGATCATCGCGAGCAGGCCGTCGATGCGCTGCTGGGCGCGGCCCTTGAGCCACTCCTGCTTGTAGTCCACCTGGTAGCTCTGCTGGCCGTCCGCGAGTTCGCCGGGGCGCGGGGTGCCGTCGAGGTTCTTGCCGATGATGTCCTCGGCCATGTACGTGTCCCAGAGCGGGCTGTCCTGGTAGGCGTCCAGCATGTTGATGTGCAGGCTGACCTTGGTGTGGTACTTCCTCGCCTCCCTCATCAGCCAGCGCAGGCTCTCCAGCGCGGTGGCGTCCTCGGGGCGCTTGAGGTCCTCGTTGACCGCGGCCCAGGACGGGTACTTGGAGTCGTGCCCGTTGTTCTGCCAGCCGACCAGATAGACGATCTTGTCCGCGCCCAGCATCATGTTGTCGAGCTTCTTGATGGCGTCCAGCGCCTGGGCGAAGTTCAGGTAGACCTTGCTGGTGTTGTAGTCCGGTCCGAGCTTCTGGGACAGGTAGATCTTGTTGATCGGCACCTGGCTGTAGTCGTTCATGTACGGACGCTCGGGGTAGCCGTTGACCGTCGCGTCGTACGGGTCGCCCTTCGGGTTGGCCGGGTCGGACCCGACGTCGCCCACCGGTGCGCTCGCCGCCGGCAGGGCGACCCCCTGGGTGACGGTCAGCCGGGCGTCCGCCCAGTTGGCGTGGTCCGCGCTGTTGCCGTCGCCCGCGTCGGTGATGACCAGCTTCAGCTTCTGCGCCCCGGTCAGGTCCACGTCCACGGACTTCGCCGCCGAACCGCGGTTCATCACCCCGCTGTCGTAGACCTTGACGTCGTCCTTGAACACCTGGAACACCACGGTGCCCGCGGTGACCCCGGACTCCGTGTTGAGACCGACCACCGACTGGAAGCGCGTCGCGGCCCCGCCCAGGTTGTAGACGATGCTGGAGTTCGAGTGAGCCCCCAGGCCCTTCACGTACTTCGTCCCGGCGACCATCAGCGGGCCGCCGTCGATGTTCCGGTTGAGGTGGGTGTAGCCGTAGCCCTGGGAGTTGGACTGCCAGAACAGGCCACCGTCCCCCAGGTAGAGCGTCGAGGTGGCGGCCGAGGCCGGCGCGATCACCGTCAGCGAACAGGCCAGGCCCGCAACAGCGGTGCACGCGGCCAGCATGCGTCTACGCATGATGTCGTCCTTTCATGGGCGGTAGCGCCCCGTTCCCGACCGGGCCCGGTGGGCCGGGCACCGGTCGATGTGACCGGAACATTAAGCTCCTGTGTCGCAAGGATGCAATGGTCTTGCAATCTGCAGATGCAAATTTGTTTTGGTTCTTGCGCGCAACAGTGCCGGCCGACGTCTGCGCGACGGGCCTCGCCCACGACCGCCCGCCACCCCGCGACCGGGAAACGCGAACAGCCGTGCACCCACAGGGGGCACGGCTGGTTCGACCTCGACCACTACACAGGGCCTCCGTTCGCGGCCGCCCCGGGACGGCCGCCAAGAGGCGGCTCCTCGATGCCGGCCGCCGCGGCGAGCACATGCGCACCACGGGCCGTCAGCATGGTCCGCCGCCGCTCGGCCTCCTCCTCGCCCGGGCCGAACACCCACAGACCGGGCACCAGGACGAGCTGCACCGCGCCGGCGTCCGCGGCGGCGAGCAGACGCGCCAGCGCCGCACCGGGGCCGGCGCCCGACCCGGGGCGGTCGAGGAACAGGACCGGTCGCGGCAGCCCGAGACGGTCGGCAAGTTCCTCCAACCGACGCTGCTCGACGGCGACCTGCCGTTCCTCCTCCGGGCGGCGGCACAGATAGGAGGCCGTCCCGATCACCGCTCCCGCACCCGAAACCGCACCCGCACCCGCACCCGTCCGCCGTGCGCCGGTCATCGCGGCACCTCCCGTCCCGTCCGTAGGGGCACGCGGTCGCCCGCCCCGGCACAGCGCCTGCGGGTTCCGGGCCCTGCTCCGATTCAGCCAGGCCCGGTCACGCGATACGAGGGCGGCGGGGGCACGGCTGGGGCTCGCGCGGGTCACAGCGGGGGTGGTCAGTAGGTACTGGGCGGGCCCGGGGCAGGTAGTCGGCCGCACGATCGGAGCCCGGAACGACCGGCCGGGAGATCTCGTCGGCTCGGTCCATTGATTTATGTTTACTTATGTTGAATTATGACGAGTCACTCACTGCCCCGGGCCGTCGCCCTCGGTGTGGGTACCGTGGCGCCGCCGCACTGCCCCAGCCGGCGGCGCCACATCCCAGGCCCCGCCGGGTCCGGAGCATGCTGGACCCCGGCCGTCGCGACGGAGCGGCGGTCCGGGCTCCGATGCCGGGCGGGCGCGGAGTTCCGTGAGGGTCGGAGCGGTCCGCGGCCTCGGGGTGGACGGCTTCGCGCGGCATGCCGAAGCCGTCGACCCCGGGCACGGAGTCGACGGCCTGTGGGCACGCGAGGACTGGTCCCTACGGACGGGCCTGCGGCTTCTGCCGCTTGCGGGGCTGCTCCGCCCAACCGCCCGTGGAGCTGCGGATGCGCAGCTCGGGGTCGATCAGCACCTCGTCCTCGTTCACATGGTTCCCGCTGATCAGCACGTGCAGGGCCTGCGCGGCGTGCTGGGCGAGCCGCTCGGTCGGCTGGCGCACGGTGGTCAGCGGCGGTGCGGTGAGGTCGAGCATCGGAGAGTCGTCGTAGCCCACCACCGAGAGGTCCCCGGGGACGCTCATGCCACGCCGGAAGGCGGCGTTGACCGCGCCGAGTGCCATCCGGTCACTGGCCGCCACGATCGCCGTGGCACCGCGGTCGATCAGCAGGTCACCGCCGCGCCGGCCGCCGTCCACGGTGAACAACTGCCGCTCCAGCAGGGCGTTCTCGTCGTCCAGTCCGTGCTTGCGCAGTGCGGCGAAGAAGCCCTCGATCCGCCGGTCGGCCAGCAGGTTGCCGGGCGGGCCGGCGAGCATGCCGATCCGCCGGTGGCCGAGCGCCGTCAGGTGGTCGATGGCGAGTTCGGCGGCGCGCCAGTCGTTGGTGGAGAAGGTGGCCGCCGGGATGCCGCCCGCGCCGCCGTTGACGTTGACGAAGGGGACCCGGCGGTCCCGGAGCATCTGCTGGGCCGAGTGGTCACCGCGCGAGAGCGTGTTGCTGGCCGACAGGAAGATCGCGCCCGCGATCCCCACCCCCACGGTCGCGGCGGCGAAGTCACGCTCCTTGGAGCTGCCGGGAAGCGCGGCGCAGACCAGCGTGTGCAGTCCGAACGGCGACAGCTCCACCTCGATCTGCTCGGCGAGCCGGGTGAACACGTCGTTGGAGAGCTCCGGCACGATCGCCAGGACCATCTCGCCCTCGGTCGGCCTGGTCATGTTCAACTCGGCCATGGCCCGCTCGACCGTGGCCCGCGTCTTGGTCGACACCCCGGGCCGCCGGTTGATCACCCGGCTGACGGTCGCCTCGCTGACCTCCGCAAGCCTCGCGATCTCGGCGAGCCCGATCCGCGTCGTAGCTGACTGACCACTCACACCCACGTCGACCCCTTGCGCTTCTCTCCTGTGGACCGGAGCCCGGTCTGGAACCCTATCGTGGCCACCTGCGGCTCAGGGCGCCGGGAAGCGGTGGATGTTCCGCTCGCCGCCGGTCCACAGGTGGGCCGGCCGGTCCGACGGTGCCCGGCGCGCCCGGGCGGCTCGTGTCACGGAGGTCTAGGGTGGAGCCGTCGGCGCCACTGCAGGTGGTGCCGGCCGTTCTCGCACGGCTGGAGGTTTCTCTCATGCCGGTCGGTCGGGTGCCGCAGGACGGGCACGGCACGGGTTCCGTGTTCGTCGGGCGCGACGCCGAACTGCGGCAGCTGGTGGCCCTGCTCAGGACACCTCCGTCCGTGGTGATCGTGGAGGGCGAGGCGGGGATCGGGAAGTCCCGGCTCGTGCTGGAGGCGTCCGCACTGCTGCGGGCCGACGGGGTGGGCGTCCTGGAGGGCGGGTGCCATCCGCTGCGCGAGCCGCTGCCGTTCGGACCGGTGGCCGACGCGCTGCGCGAGGCCGTTCCGCGGGCCGCGCAGGCCGGTCCGCTCCCCCGGGTGACGGGGGCGTTGTCGGCCCTGGTGCCGGATCTCGCGGACCTCCTGCCCGAGCCCGCCGGGGAGCCGGAGGCGGCAGGGCAGCGCCCGACGGTCGCGGCCGGGGTCCGTGCCGTGCTGACCGCGGTCGCACCGGCGGTGCTGGTGGTGGAGGACCTGCACTGGGCGGACGAGGCGACCAGGGACCTGCTGCTGCTCCTCGCCCGGGACCTTCCCGGGCAGGCCGGGCTGTTGCTGACCTACCGGGCCGGGGACCTGCCGCCCGGCGTGCCGCTGCTCGGTGCCCCGTACAGCCTCCCGGCGGGCACGGCCGGCGCGGAGATCACGCCGGCCGCGCTGACCGAGGCGGACCTGGCGGCGATGGCGCGCAGCGTGCTCGGTACCGGGGCCACACCCGAAGTCGTCAGGGCCCTGATGCAGCGCAGCGGCGGCCTGCCGCTGGTGATCGAGGAGGACCTGCTGACGCTCGCCTCCACGGACGTGCAGGCACCGACGGCGCTGGGGGTGTCCCGGAGCCTCCGGGAGATCATCGGGCAGCGCCTGGACCGGCTCCCGCCCGCAGCGGCGGCCCTGGCGGGAGGAGCCGCGGTGCTGGCGGTGCCGGCCTCCGAGCGGTTGCTCGGGCGGATGGCCGGACTGCCGGCGGAGGAGGCGGCCGAGGCGCTGACGGGCGCGCTGGCCGGGTCGGTGCTGCACGAGCTGGGCCCGGACCGGTACGGGTTCGCCCATGTGCTGGCGGGCCGGGCGGTGTACGAGTCGCTGCCCGGGCCGGTGCGCACGCGGCTGCACCGCCGGGCGGTGGAGGCGCTGCGGGAGCTGGAGAAACCGCCGCTGGTGCAGATCGCCCACCACACCCGCCGGGCCGGGGATCTGACGGGGTGGCTGGAGCAGGCCGAGGCCGCGGCCGTCCAGGCGGAATCGATGGGGGACCTGGGTACCGCCGCCGACCTCCTGCAGCAGGTGCTGGAGCAGCCGGGTCTGGCCCCGGATCGGGTGGCACGGGCGGCTCTCGCGTTGGCCCGTGCGACGCAGTACGGCACGGACTACGGGCGCACCGTCGCCTCGATGCGCCGGATCCTGGCCACCCCCGGGTTGCCCGCAGCCACCCGGGGCGTGATCCGCCGGAACCTCAGCATGGTCATGTACAACCAAGGCGGGGACCAGGCCGGCATCGCGGAACTGCGGAAGGCCGTGCCGGACCTGGAGCAGGGGCCGCCGGAGCAGCTGGCCCGCGCCCTGGCGATCCTCGCCTCGCACGCCCCGGACGGCGGCACCGCGGCCGAGCAGACGGCGCAGCTGGAACGGGCGATGGCACTGGTCGCGGACAGCGAGGACGAGGACAGCCGCTCGGTCGTGACCTTCAACTACCTGAACGCCTTGTGTGAGCACCACGATCCGCGGGCGCCGGCCGTCCTGGCCGGGCTGCCCCGGGTGCACGAGAACCTGCACATGGTCCGCTCCACCGTCATGTCGCTCAGCAACGCCGTCGAGTGGGCGCTCGACGGGGGCGACGACGAGGTGGCGGCCGGCTACCTGGAGGAGGCCGGCGCGCTGGCGGTGCGCAACGACATGTCGCTGATGGTCATGTACACCGACTCCTACCGGGTGCTGCTGAGCTGGCTCGCCGGTGGGTGGGACGGCTTCGAGCGGGAGGTGGAGGACTTCCGCCACCGGTATGTGCCGAACCCGCTGGTCACCGGCGGCCTGCTCGGCACCGCCCTGGGGGTGGGCGCCGCGGCGAAGGGCCACTTCGCCCTGGCCGTGGCCCACCTGGAGACGGCGCTCGCCCAGGACGGGGCGACGACGACGAGCATCCCGCCCGCCGCCGCCCTGGCCCGTGCCCGGCTGGCAGCCGGCGACGCCGACGGCGCCTGGCAGGCCCTCGTGGGTCCGCCCGACATGCTCGGGTTCGTGGTGCGGCGCGAGTGCTGGACCCATTCCTGGAACCTCGTGCCCGCCGCCGTCGAGATCCTGCTCGCACGCGGCGAGCGGGCCCGGGCGGAGGAACTGGCCGGGCAGCACGCCGAAGGAATCAAGGGTCGGTCGGCCCCCGGATCGGTAGCGGAGGCCGCGCTGTGCCGGGGTCTGCTCGCCCTGGCGGAGCGGCCCGCCGAGGCGGCGGCGGCGTTCGACCGGGCCCGCGCCCAGTGGCTGGGTAACGGCCGCCCCTACCCGGCCGCACTCGCCGGGGAACGGGCCGGCGCCGCCCTGGCCGACACCGACCCGGCGGGCGCGACCGCACGGCTGAACGCCAGCGCCGAGGTGTACCGGCGACTCGGGGCGACCAGCCACGAGGCCCGCTGCCTCCGCCGCCTCAGGGGCCTGGGCCAGGTGCCCGCCGCTCATGTCGGCCGGCGGGCCGGCTACGGGGAACGCCTCTCCCCCCGCGAGCAGCAGGTCCACGACCTCCTCGTGCACGGCGCCACCAACAAGGACATCGCCGCCGCCCTGTTCCTCTCCCCGCGCACGGCCGAACACCACGCCGCCGCCGTCCTGCGCAAACTCCGCACCAGCCGCGAACAACTGGCCCGGCCGCAGGACCCCCCGTCGCCGTAGCGGCGGGCCCGGACCCGCCACCTGGGCGCCGGCCCTTCGACAAACCATGGACCCGCCACCTGGGCTCCGGCCCTTCGACAAACCATGGCGAGCCGATGGAGCCGGGTGCCCTGCTGCTGTCGGCGGCCGCGGGCGGCTCAGGCCCGGCCACAAGGCCACCCTGTACCGCCGCTGGGGCGGGGTGGACGGACTGGTCGCGGACGCGCTCACCGCCTCCGCCGACCAGCCATGGCCGCTCCCCGA
>NZ_JBSFNM010000086.1:0-32949 GCF_053587085.1 Kitasatospora sp. NPDC003701 | reverse complement strand
CAGCCGCTTCACGATCTTCAACAGGAGGATGTCGCGGAAGCTGTACAGCCGCTGGCTGCTCGCCGGGTAGACCGAGCGGACGCTGGGCTCCAGCACCGACCCGATGGGGGATGGTGCGGGCCACGGCTCCGCCGTTTCCTCCGGTGCGGCCGGGGTGCGGCCGCTGGCTTCTCGTCCGGCCGGATCGCTTGGGCCGGATCGCTTCGGGTGGCTTCCCGCCGGGCGGGTTGGTGGTCTGCGGGTCCTCGTTCTGCGGGTTCGCGTGCCGGCCGGTCGGGTCAGGCCCGGTCGAGGGCTGCCAGGGTGTCGCGCAGCCAGGCCAGTTCGGTCTCGGTGGTGGCGCGGGCGATCAGCAGCATCCCGCGACGGAACGGGTCGCCGACCTCCTCGGCGCCCACCGGGCGGGTGCCGTCGTAGAAGAAGCTCGCCGGTTCGCTGAGGAAGGCGAGCCGGCGGCGGAGCACGGCGGCCTGCGCCCCCGGTTCGTCGTCGAGGTGGCGGAGGAAGGCCAGCACGGTGAACCAGCGGTTCTCGTCGCTGATGTCCAGGTCCTCCGGTGTGCGGAGCCGGTCGAGCAGGGCGGTCCGGCCCGCCTCGGTGAGGTGGAGGGTGTGCCGGGGCGCGGCCGCCGTGCCCGGCTCGGTGGTGCGGACCAGCAGGTCGTCGGCCTCCAGGCGCTTGATCGCCGGGTAGAGGGTGCCGTCGCTGATCGGTCGGACGTGTCCGGTGAGCGCGGCGAGGTGACGGCGCAGCTCGTAGCCGTGCAGGGGCCGGTCACGGAGGAACCCGAGGATCGCGAGCTTCAGCATGGGGCCACTCTCTCAGATCGAACGCGATATATCAGTGCCGCTATACCTCGATGCCGAGGTATGGTCCTTCCGTCGCGAGGAACCGCGACGCGACGCCGTGCGGTGGCCCCGTCGCCCTGCCCTGCCCCGAGAAGGAGTACGACCGTGCATCACGCCATCGTCACCCCGAGCAAGGACCAGATCCGTTGGGTGGAGGTGCCCGGCGCCGAGCCGGCCCGGGTCTACCTGCACGGCCTCGGTTCCAGCTCGCCCGTCTACTTCGCCGCCGCTGCGGCGCACCCGCTGCTCACCGGGCGCCGCTCGCTCCTGCTCGACCTGCTGGGCTTCGGCATCAGTGACCGGCCGACCGACTTCTCGTACACGCTGGAGGCCCACGCCGACGCGGTGGCGGCGGCGCTCGACCAGGCGGGCCTGGCGGGAGTCGAGCTGGTCGGGCACAGCATGGGCGGTGCGGTGGCGGCCGTCCTCGCCCACCGGCACCCCCGGCTGGTCGCGAACCTCCTCCTGGTCGACGCCAACCTCGACCCGAGCACGCCGGTCCGGCGTCCGGGCAGCAGCGGGATCGCGACCTTCAGCGAGGAGGAGTTCCTGGCCGGCGGCCGGGAGGAGGTTCGGCAGTGGGTCGGGCCGCTCTGGTGGTCCACCATGCGGCTGGCCGGCCCGGAGGCCCTCCATCGCAGCGCCGTCGCCTCCGTCCGTGGCACTGTGCCGAGCGTGCGTGAGCTCCTGCTCGACATGGATCTCCCGAGGACGTTCCTCCACCCGGAGGCCGACGGCGAGCTGCCGGGTGCGGAGCGGCTGCGGGAGTCGGGGGTCGACGTGGTGGCGATACCGGACTGCGGCCACAACATCATGTTCGACAATCCGGAGGCCTTCGCGGTGGTTGCCGCCGCCGCGCTGGCGCGTCGCGCCTGAAGGGCATGCCGGGGTTGGACGGCGGGCGGCGCCAGGGTGGCGCGTGGTGCCTGGCTGGCGGGCCGTGTCAGGACGGCGCGTGGTGCCGTTGTGGCGGGCCGTGCCGCATCGGCACGACATGCCACGTCAGCACGACATGCCACGGAGGCACCTCGCGCCGCCCGGGCCCGGCGGGCCGACAGGCGACACCGCGTGCAGACCTGGCACGGCCCGCCCGTCCGGCACGACGTGCAGAGGTGGCACGACACGACGAACTGGCGCGGCGTGCAGGAGTGGCGCTTCACGCAGAAGTGGCATGAAGTGCAGAAGTGGCACGACACGCGGAGATGGCAGACCGCGCAGAGCTGACCCGTCGTGCCACCCCGCGAGGTCGTGCCACCCTGGCAGACGGCGCCACGCCGGTGAGCCAGCCGACCGACCGGCCCCTCGTCCCCGCCCACCCCTGCTGCCCAGGAGCCGTCCGCCATGCCGAACGCAGCCCCGTCCACGCCCGGCCCCGCGCCGATCCGGGTGCCGGAGTCGCTGGCGGCCTCCCTGGTCGACTGCCTGGGGGAGGCCGGGCGCGGCTGGGTGGCCCGGCTTCCGTCGCTCGCTGCCGGGCTGATGGAGCGTTGGCGGCTGCGGCTCGCCGGCCCGCCCGCCCACGGCGTGCTCGGGCTCGTCCTCCCGGTGCTGCGCGCCGACGGCACACCCGGCGCGCTCAAGCTCCAACCCGTCGACGAGGAGACCGTGGGCGAGCCGGTGGCCCTGCGGGCCTGGGACGGCCGAGGTGCCGTCCGCCTCCTCGCCCACGACCCGGCAACCGGCTCGATGCTGCTCGAACGCCTGGACCCGAACCGCTCCCTGCACGCCGTTCCGGACGACCTCGCCGCCCTGCGCGTCCTCGCCGGGCTGCTGGCACGCCTGACGGAACATCAGGCCCCGCCCGGACTCCGTCACTTGGCCGACCTCGCCGACGCGATGCTGGCGCAGGTCCCGGCGGCGCTCGCGGCCCTGGCCGATCCGGGGGACCGCCGGTTGGTCGCGGACTGCGCCGCCGCCCTCCGCGAGGTCCGCCCGGAGCCGGGCGACCGTCTGCTGCACTGGGACCTGCACTACGGCAACGTGCTTGCCCCCGAGGGCTCCGACGGCCGCGCGCCCTGGCTGGCCATCGATCCGAAGCCGCTCGCCGGTGACCCCGGCTTCGAACTCCTGCCGGCCCTCCACAACCGGTGGGCCGACCTCGCCGCCACCGGTGACGTGCGGCGCGCCCTTCACCGCCGCTTCGACCTGATGACCGACGTCCTGGGCCTCGACCGCGCCCGTGCCACCTCGTGGACCCTCGCCCGCGTCCTCCAGAACGCCCTCTGGGGCGTCGAGGACGGTGGGACCACCCTCGCTCCCACTCAACGCGCCGTCGCCGAAGCCTTGTTGACGCGGTGACCCGGGGTGAAGCGCCGCACCCGCGATCAGTAGGATCCACCCGTCCCAGGGGAGGAGACGGGTGTGGGTGCCGATTGGTGCGAGCGGTGCGAGATGTCATGGTGCGATTGCCCGGCCGACGGGTCGACGCCGCGTCTCGATCGCGGTAGGGCGGCGCTCGGTGCCGCCTGGGTGGGCTGGCCCGCGGGGGCGACGGCCATCGTCTCGCCCAGCGGCTACGCCCACCTGCCGGGGTGTTTCCACCTCACGGAGAGCATCCTCGCGGCGCCCCAGTACGGCTGGGTGACGGAGCCGGTCTCCGGCTACCACGTCACCTACGCGCAGCCCCTGCGGGCCACCGCGGGCAACTGCGACCGGGTGGCCACCAAGTCCTGCCCGACCTGCTTCGACTGAGGCGGGCCAGGCGGGCGGGCAGACAGGCACGCGGCCAGACGGGCGGCGGAGGGCAGCGGAGGGGCGCCGCCGTCCCTCCGCTCAGCCCCGCAGCGCCACGAACCGCAGCACCACGAACCGCAGCGGCGTCCCCGGGCGCGCCTGGGCGGCCGCGGCGAGGTCGGCGGGCGGCACGACGCCCACGACGGGGTAGCCGCCGGTGGTGGGATGGTCGGCCAGGAAGACCACGGGCCGTCCGTCCGGGGGGATCTGCACGGCCCCCAACACCATGCCCTCGCTGGGCAGTTCGCCGCCGACGGCCCGGCCGACCGGCGGGCCCTCGGTGCGCAGCGCGATCCGGTTGCTCGCCGGTGCCACCCGGTAGTGGTCGCGGGCCAGCCGGGCGACCGACTGCGGCGCGAACCAGTCCGTCCGCGGTCCGAGCCGCAGCCGCAGCACCAGCTCCGTCGGGGGAGCGGGCAGCGGCACCAGGTCGGGCGCCGGCCGAAGGGGCGGGGGAGGCCCGACCGGCAGCACGTCGCCGGCGGCCAGCGGAGCCGGGCCCAGCCCCGACAGCAGGTCGGCCGAGCGGCTGCCGAGCACCGGCGGAACGGCGATCCCGCCCGCCACCGCGAGGTAGCCGCGCACGCCGTGGGTGGCGGCGCCGACCTCCAGCAGGGCCCCGTCGGGAACGGCGACGGCTGCGCCCCAGGCGGCGGTCCGCCCGTTCACGCGTACCGCCGAGGGGGCGCCGGTGACGGCGACGACGACCGGCCCGTGCGCGCGCAGGGCGACCCCGCCGAGGGTGGTCTCCAGTGCGGCGGTGCCGGGCTCGTTGCCGACGAGGCGGTTGGCGGCGTGCAGCGCCGGCTCGTCGAGCGCACCGGCCCGGGGCACGCCGAGGTGGGCGACGCCGCGCCGCCCGAGGTCCTGCACGGTGGTCAGCGGTCCGGGCCGGACGACCAGCAGCTCACGGCCGGCCGGCAGCCCGGGAGCGGCCGACGGTTCACGAGCGGCCGACGGTTCGCGCGGTGCCGTCACCCCGCACCGCCGCGGATCGCGGTGAAGCGGACCCGCACGCCCGGGGCCAACAGGGCCGCCGGTTCGCGGGAGGCGTCCCAGAGCGGCAGGCCGGTGCGGCCGAGGAGCTGCCAGCCGCCGGGGGAGGAGCGCGGGTAGACGCCGGTGTAGGGGCCGGCCAGCGCGACCGAGCCGGCCGGGACGGAACTGCGGGGGGTGGCCCGGCGCGGTGCCTCGTACTGCCGCGGCAGGCCGGTGAGGTAGCCGAAGCCGGGGGCGAAGCCGCAGAAGGCGACGACGTACTCGGGTGCGGTGTGGATCCGTACGGCCGCCTCGGGCGAGACCGCCCAGAGCGCCGCCACCTCGGCGAGGTCGGCGCCGTCGTAGACGGTCGGCACCTCCAGGAGGGGGCCGGGGGAGACGCCGGCCGCCGACGGGCGGGCGGCGCGCAGCAGTGCGGCCAGCGCCCGGACGTCGGCCACGCCGTCGAGCAGGACGGTCCGCGCGGCCGGGACGATCTCCTCCACCGGGGGCAGCTCGCCCGCCGCCTGGCGTTCGCGCAGCCAGCTGTACAGCGCGCCGACCTCGGCGGCCCCGGCGACCTCGACCAGCAGCGCGCGCTCGCCCACCGCCCGGATCAGCGGTGCGCCGCTCACCCGGGCGCCCCGACCGCCACCGGCGGGCGCGGAGCCCCCGGGCCCGGGGAGGCCGGCGGTCGCGCCGCGCCCGTCCGCACGCCGTCGGCCGTCACGCGAAGGGCTCCACCCGCACGCCCGCCGAGGCGAGCGCGCCGCGGATCCGCCAGGCCAGCTGGGCGGCGCCGGGCGTGTCACCGTGCACGCACAGGGAGCGGGCCTCGACGCCGATCGGCTCGCCGCCGACGGCCTCGACCACACCGTCCCGGGCCATCCCGACCGCGCGGGTGATGACCGTCTCGGGGTCCTGGATGACGGCGTCCGGCTCGCGGCGCGGCACCAGGGTGCCGGCCCAGGTGTAGGCGCGGTCGGCGAACGCCTCGGTGACCACCGGCAGTCCGACGCCCTCGGCGACCGCCAGCAGCCGGGAGCCGGGCAGGCCGAGCACGGGCAGCGGGCCGTCGCAGACCGCCCCGGCCCGCAGGACGCCCGCGACGACCGCCTCGGCCTGTTCGGCATCGGTCACCACCCGGTTGTAGAGGGCGCCGTGCGGCTTGACGTAGGAGACCCGGGAGCCCGCCGCACGGGCGAACACCTGGAGGGCGCCGATCTGGTAGGCGATCTCGTCGGCCAGCTCCTCCGGGGGGACGTCCATCGCCCGGCGGCCGAAGCCGGCCAGGTCGCGGTAGGAGACCTGGGCGCCGATCCGCACACCGCGCTCGGCGGCCAGCGCGCAGACCCGGCGCATGGTGGACGGATCTCCGGCGTGGAAGCCGCAGGCGACGTTGGCGCTGGTCACCACGGAGAGCAGGGCTTCGTCGTCGGTCAGCGTCCAGCGTCCGAACCCCTCACCGAGGTCCGCATTGAGATCGATCACCGCATCGGCCACGCCCGTCCGCCTCCCAGCAGCTGTTGAGCCAGATCGTAGGGCCTGTGCGTGACGGCCGTTGCCGCTGCCCGGTCGTTGTCCGGTGCACCGGGCGTGAGGGGTGCCCGGGCGTTCCCCCGGACGGCTCAGCCGGCGACGGCGGCGGTTCGGGCGGGCCGTTCCAGCGGCCGGAGCGCGTGCAGCACGACGAGCAGCGGCACCACGCCGATGATGCCGAACGACATGTCGACGAATCGCCAGTACAGCGGAATGCCCCGGAGCGGCCCGCAGATCAGCGCCAGCGGGAGGATGCCCGCGCAGGCGAGGACGGCCCACCGGATCACCCAGACATTGCGCACCGGGTCCTTGATCGGGCCCCAGAACGCGGCCGCGATCACCAGGTGGGCGAAGGCCAGCCAGTCGGTGCCATAGGCCAGGAAGGGGTAGCGGGTGTTGGTGTCGGCGATGCCGTCGCGAATCCGCTCGGTCCACTCCCGCAGGGCCGGGAGGTGGTCGGTGAGCGGGGCCGCCGGGCCGGCCGCGAAGTCGGCCAGCCACCGCGTCTCGGTCTCCAGCGGGAAGGCCGTCAGGCCGCTCAGGACGAGGCAGACCACGAAGGCCCCGAGCCATCGCCGTACCCGCCGGAGTGCGGCCCGCTCACCGTCGAGCGGGCTCTCGGTCAAGCTCTCGGACGTGCCGTTCATACCGGTCGACCCCCATGCCGACGAGGCGGCGGGACGGGCTGTCCCACCTGCACGGCAGTGACTCTAGACCGCTTAATTGAACATGTTCAACTTTGCTGCGGACTGCTGCACGGACTACTGCGCGGACTGCTGCGCCGACTGCCGAGCGGACCGTCGCCGCCCTGCCGAGCGGACCGCCGCCCCGCCGCCGGGCGCGCCGCCCCGCCGCCCGGCGCGACGCAGCGGGGCCCGGCGCTTTCCCCGGCACCGGGCCCCGCGGGGCGGCCTCGTCAGGCGGTGTACGTGTACCGGTCGCCCGCGACGGTCGCGCTGGTCCCGCCGGGGGTGGTCACCGTCACGTCGACCACGCCGGTGCCCGCCGGTGCGGTCGCCGAGCAGAGCGTCGGGCCGCACGAGGAGCGCGTGGCCGGCACCCCGCCGAAGAGCACGGTGCCGGCGGCCAGCCCGCTGCCCTGGACGTAGATGCCGGTGCCGCCGGCGGCCGGCCCGGTGCTGGTGGTCAGACCGGTGACCACCGGGGCGGCCGGCGCCGGGGGAGCCGCGCCGGTGTAGTCGAACGCGGCGGGGGCGGCCGCGGAGCCGCCCGGGGTGACCACGGTCACCGGCGTGCTGCCGGTGCCGCCGGGCGCGGTCACGGTGCACCCGGTGGCGGTGCAGGCGCCGGCCGCGACCGAGCCGCCGAACAGGACGAAGCCGTTGTCCAGGTTGGTCCCGGTCAGGGTGACGGCGGTGCCGCCCGTGCCCGGGCCGGTCACGGTGGAGATGCCGGTCACCGCCGGGGCGGCCTGGGTGGCGGGGGCCTGCGGGCCGCTGCCGAGCAGGTAGGTCGAGACGTTGTCGGCCGGGTTCGCGTCGTTCCGGTTCGCGGCCGTGACCTTGATCGTGCCGGACGGCCGGGTGCCGTGGGAGGCGACGTAGACCTTCATGAACTCGCTGCGCCCCGGGGCCCGGTTGCCGGTGAAGAAGGCGTCCAGCCGGCGGCCGTCGGGCGAGACCGTCTCGGTGAAGGAGTAGTCGGGGAACGAGGTGATCGTCGCGCCGTTGGTGGTCAGGCCGGGCGGCAGTTCGACGGTGAGGTGGGTGACCCCGGTGAGGTCGGCGGTGCCGGAGGACGTCCAGGTCACCGAGAAGTTGGTGTTGTCGACCGGGAAGATCGGGTAGTTGCCGGCCTGGGTCACGCTGACGTTCGGGCCGGTGACCGCCGTGCGGGCGGTGGGCGAGGCAGTGGTCGCGGCGTCGGCGACGACGGTGCCGGCGGTGAGCGTGGCCACGGCCAGGGCAGCGGTCACGCCGCCTCGTACCAGTCTGATGATCATATGAGGCATGATGGCCGGGTCGGCCGCGCCGTGCGGGCGTTTCGTCGAAAGCCGGTTCCACCGCCTGCGGTTCGAGCGCCTGTCCGGGCCGTCCGGAAGGTCCGTTTCGGTCGATGTCGGTGCCTACCTCTAATCTTGTCCACCGTGACCGCCATCGCTGACCCGCCCACCGAGTCCGGGCTCCGGCCGCCCGCCGGGCCCGCCGCCGCCGCGCGGCCCGCGCCCGGCCCCGCCGCCGACGAGGGCCTGGCCCGCCGGCTCAAGGCGCTGGCCTGCACCGCCCCGCTGCACGACCTGGACAGCCGCAAGGTGATGCTGGCCGGCGAGTACGGCGGCTACGCGATGGCCGAGGTCGGTCTCGCCGCGATCGACCTGGTCACCCTGCACATGGACTTCGACACCGGCGCCGACCGCGACATAGTGCTCGCCCGGCTGCTGCCCCGGGTCGCCGCCCAGGCCACCGCCCGGCCGACCGCCGAGCACGAGCGGGTCGCCCGCTGGGTGCTGGAGTCGCTGATCAACGTCGGCAGCGTCGACCGGGGCTTCCGCGCCGTCTACGGCACCTTCGGCCAGGACGGCGCCTACGTCCGCCGCGACTACGACTTCAAGCTGATCGAGGAGGTGCCCGGCCCCGACGGCGGCGTCTACCTGCGCACCACCGACGAGGCGGTCAACGTCCTGGTCGGCGCACTCGACACCGACGTCACCTCCGCGCAGATCGCCGCCGAGGTCAAGCTGGAGGTGCTGATCCGGCGCGGCCGCCTGGCCGACGCCCAGCTCGCCGCCGAGCAGGCCCGCTACCGCACCGTCCAGTACGCCGAGACGCTGCGCCGGGCCCTGGACGCCACCCGGCGCAACGTGCGCGCGGTCGACTGGATGCAGGCCGTCCCCGACCTCATCGACGAGGCGCTCGACCACATCGCCGACCGCTACCGGCACGAGAACGCGATTCTCACCAACATCCGCAAGGCCCGCGACGAGGCGGAGGAGCCCGAGCACAAGCGCCGCGCCGCCGAGCTGGTCGACATCGTCAAGGACTGCATCCGCCGCCACACCCAGCTGCAGACCCGCCTGCTGGAGGCCGGCCCGCTGTTCCGCGCCGAGCAGGACCGCCAGGCCTTCGCCGCCCCCGGCGCCCGCAGCGGCATCGACCTCTACGGACAGCTGCTCGCCCCCGTGCTGCGGCTGCCGGTCGAGCAGGCCGTCCGGCCCACCGGCGCGTTCTTCGCCCGCGGCATCGGCCTGCGCACGCCGGTCTCGGTCCGGGTCGCCGACCTGGTCGACCTGCTGCTCACCCCGCCGGTCGAGCGCGAGCACCTGGGCGCCGAGCTGCCCGATCCGGACCTCGTCGCCACCCCCGACGACAGCCGGTTCTCCGAGGCCCAGCTGGAGGCCGCCCTGGTCCTGCTCGACCTGCCCGCCGACGCCCCGCGCAGGCTCTCCGGGCTGCTCGCCGACGCCCGCCGGCAGGACCCTGAGCTCCCGTACCTGGTGGCCCTGCTCGCCGTGCACGCGGCCAGTCCGCCGGTCGGCACCGCCTACCGCCAGGGCGAGGAGCGGCTGCTCTTCGCCGTCGACGACGGCACCCCGCTGCGCGATCACGAGTTCGGCGGCGCCGACCTCATCGTCGGCAGCGCCCTGCTCGACGCGGCCGGGATGGCGGCCGACCGCAAGGACGCCAGTTGACCGCCCGCCACCCCCGCCCGCCCGGCGGGCACCCGTCCGGCGAGCACCCGAGCGGACCCCGCGCCCGCAGCACCCGCACCACCCGCACCACCCGCAGCACCCGCACCGCCCGTACCAGCCCCGAGGAGCACCGCCCGTGACGACCCACCACGACACGTCCTGGGCGCCCGAGGCCGAGCCCGCCGCCCCGGCCGCGATCACCCCGGCCGATGTCGCCGACGCCGCCCGGCTGGTCTCCTTCGGCCTGCAGGCCAAGCTGCTCCCCGCCCGCGACGCCGAGTACGCCGAGCTGGTCCGCCGCCACCGCGAGGACCCGCCCTTCGCCCGCCTCGCCGACGCCGTCGCCACCGGCATGGGCCTGGTCGTCCTGGAGGTCTCGCCGCGCGCCGGCATGGCCGTCGCCGCCGCCGAGGACTCGGTCTTCGCCGTCCGGATGGGCGACTACTCGCGCCGCGCCGCCTCCGAGTCGACCGACCGCTTCCTGCACGGCCTGGCCCACCTCGCCGTCGCCGCGATGGCCTTCCCCCGCCCGGAGGACCTCGCCGACGACGGCTACCTCGGCCGGATCACCGTCAACGGCGTCGACGCCTTCGTCCGCCAGGCCTGCCGCCGGCTGGAGGAGCAGGCCGAGACCGACGGCGCCAACACCGACCCGCAGAGCGACGCCCCCGGTCTGGAGGCCGCCTGGCGGGTCTGGGCCCGGCGCACCGCCACCGGCGCCACCAAGGACGCCCGCCGGCTGTCCGGCTCCACCATCGGCATCGTCGCCAAGGCGGTGATGTTCCTGGTCGACTCCGGCTTCCTGCAGAAGACCTCGGACGACGCCGGCGGCACCTACCGCACCACCGCCCGCTACCAGCTCCAGGTCCGCGACCTGGCCGGCAGCGCCGCCATGGCCGAGCTGCTCGACCTCGGCATCGTCCCGATCTCCGACGGCACCGCCAGCCTGCTGCCCCCGGACACCGGCGACGAGCTGGTGGCCGACGCCGGCCTGCCGTTCCACTCGCTCTGACCCCCGGGCCCCCACCCGAGGGCGCCGCCCGCCCGGGACCGGCCCCACCGCAGTCCCGACCCACGCACTCCTGACCCACCCGCACTGGAGAACCGCCGCACATGTACGAGCTCAACCGGGTCCGCCTGTACTCGATCGGACCGGCCGGTGCCCGCTACGCCGACACGGTGCTCGACCTGCGCGGCGTGGGCGAGCCCGTCTCCGACCCGGCCCCCCAGCAGATCGGCCTGTTCGGCGAGGAGCCGGACGGCCCGGTCCGCCGGCCCGCCCCCGCCGGTGTGCTCTTCCTGGAGAACGGCGGCGGCAAGTCCGTCCTGCTCAAGCTGATCTTCTCGGTGATGCTCCCCGGCCACCGCAACACCCTCGGCGGCGCGAGCTCCGGCGTGCTGCGCAAGTTCCTGCTGGCCGACGACTGCGGCCACGTCGCCCTGGAGTGGCAGCACACCGTCACCGGTGAGCCGATCGTGGTCGGCAAGGTCAGCGAGTGGCGCGGCCGCCAGGTCTCGTCCGACCCGCGCAAGTTCGCCGAGACCTGGTACTCCTTCCGCCCCGGGCCCGGCCTGACGCTGGACTCGCTGCCCGTCGCCGAGCGGGTCAGCCTGGCCGGTGACCAGAAGGCCCGCGGCCGCCGCCGCACCATGAAGGGCTTCCGCGACGCCCTCACCGAGGCCGGCAAGGCGCACCCGCACCTCGACCTGGTCTTCGAGGACGGCCACGACCGCTGGACGGAGCACCTCGGGGAGCTGGGCCTCGACCCCGAACTCTTCCGCTACCAGCGCGAGATGAACGCCGACGAGGGCGAGGCGGCCGGCCTGTTCGCGGTCAAGCACGACAGCGACTTCACCGACCTGCTGCTGCGCGCCGTCACCGACACCCGGGACACCGACGGCCTGGCCGACCTCGTCCACGGCTTCGCCGCCAAGCTCGGCCGCCGCTCCGAGCTGACCGCCGAACGCGACTTCACCGCCGGCTCGCTGGAGCTGCTGGAGCGCATCGCCGAGGCCACCACCGCCCGCGAGGGCGTCCGCGAGGCCCACCGCACCGCCGAGCGCCGCACCCGCCGCCTCGCCCACGCCCTGACCTCGCGCGCCGCCGCCGAGCGCGACCGCGCCCAGGACCTCGCCATCGAGGTCGCCGCCGCCGCGAGCGCCGTCACCGCCGCCGAGGCCGACCGCACCCGGCACACCCTGATCACCGCCGAGCTGACCCACCGGCACGCCACCCTCGGCCTGGCCGCGGCCACCACCGAGGCCGCCGCGCTGCGCCGCGAGCTCATCGAGGCCCGCACCCTGCACTCCGCCTGGCAGGCCGCCGAGGCCGTGCTGCGCCAGCGCGCCGCCGCCGACCGGGTGGCCCGGGTCGCCGTCGCGATCCGCGAGGCCGAGCTCGACGCCGCCCCGGCGCTCGCCGCCCGGGCCCGCGCCGCCGTCGCACTGGCCCGCGCCCTGGAGAGCGCGGCCGCGGCCGCCGAGGACCGCGCCGACACCGAGGAGCAGCGCGCCGGCGAGCTCCAGGCGGACGGCGCCAAGGCCCAGTCCGCCGCCACCGAGGCCGCCACCGCCGCCCAGAAGGCCCGCAGCGAGTCCGACCACCTGCGCCAGCGCCTCGCCGAGGTCGAGCGGGAGACCGCCGCCGCGGTCGAGGCCGGCTGGATCGACCCGGGCAGCGCGGAGCCCGACCCGGCCCGCGCCGCGCTGCACGCCGCCGATGTCGAGAAGGCCGCCGCCGCCGCCCTCGCGCAGGCCCGGACGGTCGCCGAGACCGCCGCCGCCCGGCTGCGCGAGGCCGCCGCCGCCACCGGCCGCGCCGAACTCGCGGAAGCCCGCGCCACCGACGCCCGCAAGGCCGCCGCCCGGGCGCTCGCCACCGAGCAGCGCACCGCCGCCCTGCTCGCCACCGAGCCCCGGCTGGCCGACCTGCTCGCCCTCACCCCCGCACCCACCGAGTGGAGCGAGGACGGCTCGGACGCCGACGAGGCGGCCGGCTTCCTCACCCCCGCCGTCCTCGACCGCTCCGCCGAGGCGCTCCGCGAGCTGCTCGACGAGGCCATCGCCACCGCCGAGCGGACCCTGTTCGACCTGCGCACCGCGGCCGCCGACGACTCCCGCATCCTCGCCGCGCTCGGTGACGGCGGCCTGCTGCCGCCCGGCCCGGACGTGCTCGCCACCGTCGAGTACCTCGCCGAGCACGGCATCCCCGCCCTGCCCGGCTGGCGCTACCTCGCCCAGTCGGTCGACCCGGCGGACCACGAGGCGATCCTCGCCGCCCGGCCCGAACTGGTCGACGGCGTGGTGATCACCGACCCCAACTCGCTCGACCGGGCCCGCGAGACGCTGCAGGCCGCCGCGCTGCTGCCGCGCTCCACCGTCGCGGTCGGCGCCGCCGCCGCGCTGATCGCCCCGATCACCGGCGAGCCCGCCTTCTTCCTGGTCCCGCCGAACCCGGCCATGCACGACGAGACCGCCGCCGACGGCGAGCGCCGCGAGCTGCGCTCCCGCGCCACCGCCCGCGAGGAGCACATCCGCGAGCTGGCCGCCCGCCTCGGCGGCGACCGCGCCCTCGCCGCCCGCCTCGCCTCCTGGCACGCCAGCTGCCCGCCCGGCACCCTCGCCGAGCTGGCCGCCACCGCCGAGGCCGCCCGCGAGCACGCCGAGCAGGCCGCCGCCGCGCTCGCCACCCTGCGCGCCGACCACGACGAGGCCGAGACCGACCACGCCGCCGCGGCCTCCGCCCACGAGGAGCAGCGCGAGGCCGCCCAGCAGGCCCGGCGCCGCGCCGACGCCCTCTCCGGCCTCGCCTTCCGGCTGCGCGAGCGCGCCGGCTGGACGCGCGGCCTGCGCGAACTCGCCGAGGACGCGACCGAGTGCGACCGCCGCCAGGCCCAGTGCGCCGAGCGCGCCCGCACCTGCGACGAGGACCGCCGTGCCGCGCAGCGCGCCGCCGACGACGCCCGCCGCACCGCCCGCACCCTGCGCGCCGAGCGCGCCGAGATCCCCACCGCCGAGCAGGCCGACGAGCCCGAGGGCACCGCCCCGGCCGCACTGCCCGCCCTGCGCGAGGCCTACCGCGCCGCCTCCCAGCTCTACGAGAAGGTCGGTGTCGGCGCCGACCTGCGCGCCGAGCAGGCCCGCGCCGAGGGCGACGAGGCCGCCGCCGCGACCGAACTCGACCGCCTCACCAACAAGGTCCGCACCCGCGCCGAGGAGCTGCTGGGCAGCCCCGACGGCGCCGACGGCCCGGCCCGCCAGGCCGCCGCCGCCCGCGCGGAGGAGCTGGTCGCCACCATCGAGGCCCGCGCCGCCGCCGCCAGCGAGCAGCTCGGCCGGCTGCGCGGCGAGGCCGAGCGCTCCGCGCCCGCCGACGGCGAGGCCCACACCGAGCTGCCCGAGGACCTCGTCCCCACCGACCCGGAGCACGCCCAGGTCCTGCTGCGCACCGCCACCACCCGGCTGGCCGAGCGCCGCGAGAGCGTCGACACCGCCCGCACCGCCCACGCGGACCTGCAGCGCACCTTCGACGCCGCGCAGGCCGCCGCCGCCGACTTCGACGAGCACGCCGGGCAGCTGCGCGACGGCCTGCGCGAGCACCAGGACGAGGACGGCCGCCCGGTCGAGCCCTACCTCGGCGCGCTCGCCGACGCCCGCACCGCGGCCGCCGAGGCCCGCCGCGCCCTGCGCACCGCCACCGGTGAGCTCTCCTCCGCCGAACTCGCCGTCCGCGACGCCTCCGACGCGCTCGTGCGGCACGCCAACGCGGCCCGCTACGAGGCCGTCCGCACCCCGGCCCGTCAGCAGATCCGCGAACTGCCCGCCGCCGCCCTGCCCGACCACGCCGCCGCCTGGGCCACCGCCTTCGCCCCCCGGTTGCGGGTGCTCACCGACGAGCTCGCCCAGCTGGAGCGCAACCGCGGCTCGATCGTCGACCGGCTGCGCGGCCTGGTCGAGTCCTCGCTCACCACCCTGCGCGCCGCCCAGCGGCTCTCCCGGCTGCCCGAGGGCCTGGGGGAGTGGTCCGGCCAGGAGTTCCTCCGGATCCGCTTCGAGGACCCGGACCACGCCACCCTGGTCGAGCGCCTCGGCGAGGTGATCGACGACGCGACCCGCGCCGCCGTCAAGAAGAACAGCGACCTGCGCCGCGACGGCATGTCCCTGCTGCTGCGCGGCGTCGCCGCCGCGATCGGCCCGCGCGGCGTGAGCGTGGAGATCCTCAAGCCGGACGCGGTGCTGCGCGCCGAGCGGGTCGGCGTCGGCCAGATGTCCGACGTCTTCTCCGGCGGCCAGCTGCTCACCGCGGCCATCGCGCTCTACTGCACCATGGCGGCGCTGCGCGCCAACGACCGGGGCCAGTCCCAGCTGCGGCACGCCGGCACGCTGTTCCTGGACAACCCGATCGGCCGCGCCAACGCCACCTACCTGCTGGAGCTCCAGCGGGCGGTCGCCGACGCGCTCGGCGTCCAACTGATCTACACCACCGGCCTGTTCGACACCACCGCGCTGGCCGAGTTCCCGCTGGTCATCCGGCTGCGCAACGACGCGGACCTGCGGGCGGGCCTCAAGTACATCTCGGTGGAGGAGCACCTGCGCCCCGGCCTGCCCGCCCCGCAGGACCCGGACGGCCCGACCGTCCACGGCGAGATCACCGCGACCCGGATGTTCAAGCGTCCCACGGAGGTCCAGGCCCCGGCCTGACGCGGCCGCCCCGGCCCGCCTACGGTGGGAGCATGCTGACGATCGCTCACTTCAGTGACATCCACATCGGTCAGGAGCAGCGCCGGGACGGCGGCGCCCGCGCGTACCGGCGGGCCGAGCGGGTGATGGCGTACCTCAACGCCCTGCCCGGCCCGCTGGACGCCGTGCTGGTCACCGGCGACCTCGCCGACCACGGACTGCCGGGCGAGTACGAGCGGGTCGCCAAGGTGCTGGCCTCCCGTCACCCGGTGCTCACCTGCCCCGGCAACCACGACGCGCGGGGGCCCTACCAGGAGGGAGTGCTCGGGGAGGCGCCCGCCGACGGCCCGGTCAACCGGCTGCACCCGCTGCCCGGCGCCGACCTGTTGATGCTCGACTCCTCGATCCCCGGCCGGGCCGACGGTCTGCTCGACGAGGAGACCCTGGCCTGGCTGGACACCGCGCTCGCCGAGGGCGGCCCGGACCGGCCGGCGCTGGTGGCCTTCCACCACCCGCCGGTGACCCTCCACCTGCCGACCGTCGACCCGATCCGCCAGTTCGGGGAGGAGCGGCTCGCCGAGGTGCTGGGCCGTCACCCCCGGGTGGCCGCCCTGCTCTGCGGCCACTCCCACACCGGCGCGGCCACCACCTTCGCCGGGCTGCCGGTGCTGGTCGCGCCCGGTGTGGTGTCCACCGTCACGCTGCCCTGCGAGGGCGGCCGCGGCATCGACTTCGACCAGCCGCCGATGCTGGTGTTCCACGTGGTGGACGACGGCGGCCGGCTCACCAGCCACTACCGGGCCGTCGGCCCGGCCTGAGCACCCGCCGCCCGCCCGCCTACGGGTACGCCGTGGGCACCCGCGGCTGGGGCGCGGCCGTCCCGTTCGGGGGCCCGGCCGGGCGCGGCACCGGCCGGGCCCCGACCGGCGCCCGGCTGCCGGCCATCGGCGAGGCCGAGTTCGGCCCGCGCATCCGCTGGGCGGCGACCTGGCGCGAGATCAGGATCTCCAGCAGGCACCACATGGTGCCGAACACCCCGAGCCCCATCGCCATCAGCGCCGGTGTCATCAGCCAACTGCCCGCGTACGAGGCGAGCGTCGCGATCAGCAGGCCGACCAGCGTGAAGGCCAGGCAGAGCACCGCCCGGACGACGGAGGCGCGTACCTCGTCGGGCAGGCGGCGACGGCGTGCGACGGACATCGGGCGACCCCCAGGCGCGGTCACGGTGGCAGAGCGGGCAGAGTCGGGCGGAGCGGGCGCGCGAAACGCGCCCCTGCGCACCACTCTGCCCCGTCGTACCCGGACTATGCGTCCGAACCCCCCGAACTACCGTCAAATCGTGTGATCTGTACCGGAATCCGGCCGGAAGCGGCGGACGGCCCCGCAGGTGCGGCGGCGGCTCACGCCAGCTGCTGGTTCAGCTCCTCCAGCGCGCCCGCCACGATCGTCCGCATCGCCTGCTCCGCGTGCTCGGCGTCCCCCGCGCAGATCGCCTCCGCGACCTCGCGGTGCAGCCGGATCGCGTACGACTCCGGCTGATGGGGCATCAGATGGTACTCCGTCCGGCCGGTCAGCACCGCCCCCACGGTGTCCCCGAGGTGGGCGAACATCTCGTTGCGGGAGGCCCGCAGCACGGTGGCGTGGAAGGCGATGTCGTGCCGCAGGAAGGTCTCCAGGTCGGCGGCGCGCGCCGTCATCGTCAACTCCACTGCCAGTGAGCTGAGTTCACGGCGTTCGTCGTCGGTGGCGTGGTGTGCGGCGAGCGCCGCGGCGGCCGGCTCGACGGCGACCCGGAGCGAGCCGAGCGAACGCAGCTGGGCCGGGCGGTCGCTGCCCGCCAGCCGCCAGCGGATCACCAGCGGGTCGAAGACGTCCCAGGTCGACCTCGGTTGCACGGTGATGCCGACCCGCCGCCGGGAGGCCACCAGGCGCATCCCCTCCAGGATCCGCACCGCCTCCCGGACCACCGTCCGCGAGACCCCGAAGCGCTCCTCCAGCTCCTCGCTGCGCAGCACCGCGCCCTCGGGAATCTCCCCGGCGGCGATGGCCGGTCCGAGCTCGGCAAGCAGTCGGCCGGGCAGCCCCTGGATCTCCATCCGCCCAGCCTAGGGCCTGTCGCCGGAGTCCGACCTCCGGGGCGCCCGGCGGCGGGCCCGGGGCGCCGCCGGCGTCGCCCGCGCGGAGGCTCCGCGCTCCCGTCGGCCGCCGGGCGCTGTCCCGAGCGGTGTCCCTGGCGAGCTCAAAAGTATGACGATTTGGTTTCTGGCACTTGAATACGTCATATCTTTGGAGCGATAGTGGCGGCCAGGCAACGAAGGAGCAGCACCGATGGCTCTCAGCGTCGAGAACCACGACACCCCCGCACCCACCACCCCCGGCCCCCTGACGGTCGTGGTGATGGGCGTCTCAGGTGTCGGCAAGACCACCGTGGCGCGCCTGTTGGCCGACCGCCTCGGCCTCCCCTACGCCGAGGCGGACGACTTCCACCCGCCGGCCAACATCGCCAAGATGTCGGCCGGCACCCCGCTGGACGACGCGGACCGCGCGCCCTGGCTGCGCGCCCTCGGCGCCTGGCTGGGGGAGCGGGCCGAGGCCGGCACCGGTGGCGTGGTCACCTGCTCGGCGCTGAAGCACCACTACCGCGACACCCTGCGCGCGGCCTGCCCGGGCGCCTTCTTCCTGCACCTCAGCGGAGGGCACGAGCTGGTCGGCGACCGGCTCGCCCACCGCACCGGCCACTTCATGCCGCCGTCGCTGCTCGACTCGCAGTACGCCGCCCTGGAACCCCTCGGGGCGGACGAGCGCGGCGCCGTCCTGGACGTCGGACCGACCCCCGAAGAACTCGTCGAGATGGCCGTGGCACTGCTGCGGCCCGTCAATGGAGACCTCGCGTGACCCCCACCCTGCTCGCGGCGGCCGCCCCACCGGCCCTGCCGCACACCGACAGCGACGCCCAGCTGTTGCTCGCGGTGCTGCTCAGCATCGGCGCCATCGTGGTGCTGATCACCCGGCTGAAGCTGCACCCGTTCCTCGCCCTCACCCTCGGGTCGGGCCTGCTGGCCGCCGTCGCGGGCGCCCCCTTCGACAAGCTGCTGGGCAGCTTCTCCACGGGCTTCGGCGCGACCGTCGCGGGCGTCGGCCTGCTGATCGGTCTGGGCGCGATGCTCGGCAAGCTGCTCGCCGACTCCGGCGGGGCGAACATCATCGCCGACACCGTGCTCTCCCGCTCCGGGCCCAAGGCGCTGCCCTGGGCGATGGCGCTGATCGCGGCCGTCCTCGGCCTGCCGCTGTTCTTCGAGGTCGGGGTCGTCCTGCTGATCCCGATCGTGCTGCTGGTGGCCCGCCGCGGCAACGTCCCGCTGATGCGGGTCGGCATCCCCGCGCTGGCCGGCCTCTCCGTGCTGCACGGCCTCGTCCCGCCGCACCCGGGCCCGCTGGTGGCCGTGGACGCGCTGAAGGCGGACCTCGGCATCACCCTGGCGCTCGGTCTGCTGATCGCGGTGCCGACGCTGGTCATCGCCGGCCCGCTGTTCGCCCGGCTCGCCGAGCGCTGGGTCGGCCCGCTGGAGATCCCGCAGGCCACCGCGCCCGTGGAGACGGAGAAGCGCGAGCACACGCCGAGCTTCGGCGCGGTCCTCGCGACCATCCTGCTGCCCGTCGCCCTGATGCTCGGCAAGGCCCTGGCCGACGTCGTCATCGACGACCCGAAGGCGATGCCGCAGCGGGTGTTCGACTTCATCGGCTCGCCGCTGATCGCGCTGCTCGCCGCCACCCTGCTCGGCATGCTGACGCTCGGCCGGGCGGCCGGCTTCTCCAAGGACCGGATCTCCGACACCGTCGGGAAGTCGCTCGGCCCGATCGCGGGCATCGTCTTCATCGTCGGCGCGGGCGGCGGCTTCAAGCAGACCCTGATCGACGTCGGCGTGGGCAACGCCGTCAGCGAGTGGTCCGGCAAGTGGCACATCTCGGCGCTGCTGCTCGGCTGGCTGATCGCCGTCCTGATCCGGCTGGCCACCGGGTCCGCCACGGTCGCCACCATCACCGCCGCCGGCATCGTCGCCCCGCTCGCCGCCGACATGTCGTCCACCCACGCGGCCCTGCTGGTGCTGGCCATCGGCGCCGGTTCGCTCTTCTTCTCGCACGTCAACGACGCCGGCTTCTGGCTGGTGAAGGAGTACTTCGGGATGAGCGTCGGCCAGACCCTCAAGTCCTGGTCGGTGATGGAGACCGTGATCTCGGTGGTCGCCATCGCCCTGATCATGCCGCTCAGCCTGATCATCTGACCGCGACCTCGCGCCTGGAAGGGCGGTACCCGTGTCCCACGGGTGCCGCCCTTCGGCGTTGCCCGGCCGGTGGCGCCCGGCCCGCTCGGGCGGGACCACCGACCGGGCGGGCCCTCCGCCCGGGCGGGCCGCCCCGAGGGCGGCGGCCGGTCACCGCCGGCCGGCCCGGCAGCCCGCCTCCGCCGCAACCGCCGCACGCCGCACCTGCGATGCCCGCACACCGTCACACCGTCACACCGTCACACCGCCACACCGGCATGCCGAAGGGCGGGCACCCCCAGCCCGGGGTGCCCGCCCTTCGAGTCTCTGTGCCGGCCCTACTTGGCCGCGCGCTTCGCGAGGAACGCCTCGACGTCGGAGCGGATCTCCGGGGTGTCCAGGCCGCGGACGGTCATCGTGGTGCGGCGGCGCAGCACGTCGTCCGTGGTGTACGCCCACTCGCTGTCGGCGGCGTAGGCGACCTGCGCCCAGACGTCCGGACCGTCCTCGTGGATCGGCCGGCCCAGCTCCGGGTTCTCGTCGATCATGCGGGCGATCTCGAAGGAGAGCGTGCCGTAGTGGCTGGCCAGGTGCTTGGCGACCAGCGGCTCCATCCGCGAGCCGGGCTCACGGTCGATCAGCAGGCGGTGCGCGACGGCGTTCGGCGCGCCGACGCCGGGCAGCGGCACGGTCCGGGCGATGGTCGACATGTCCTCGCCGAGGGTGGTGCCGGGGACGTGGGCCAGCTTCTCCAGCACGGTCCGGCCGATGTGCCGGTAGGTGGTCCACTTGCCGCCGGCGACCGACAGCATGCCGCCCTTGCCCTCGGTGACGACCGTCTCGCGCTTGGCGGCGGCGGTGTCGCCGGGGCCGCCGGGCAGCACCCGCAGGCCGGCGAAGGCGTAGGTGATCAGGTCACGGTCGAGGTGCTCGTCGCGGATGGCGTGCGCGGCCTCGCCCATGATCTGGTCGATGTCCGCCTCGGTGGCCCGGACGTCCTGCGGGTCGCCGGTGTACTCCTCGTCGGTGGTGCCGAGCAGGACGTGGTCCTCCCACGGGATGGCGAAGGAGACGCGGTACTTGTCGATCGGGATGGTCAGCGCGGCGCGCCACGGGGCACGGCGCTTGACCACGACGTGCGCGCCCTTGGAGAGGCGGATCGACGGCGCGGCGCCGGCGTCCTCCATCGTGCGCAGGTGGTCGACCCACGGGCCGGTGGCGTTGAGCACCAGGCGGGCGTTGACGCCGAACTCGGTGCCGTCCAGGCGGTCCTTGAGGTCGGCGCCGGTGACCCGGCCGCCGGTGAAGCGCAGGCCGGTGACCTCGGCGTGGTTGAGCACCACGGCGCCGGCGTCGACGGCGGCGCGCACCGTCATCACGGCGACGCGCGAGTCGTTCATCTGGTGGTCGCCGTAGACGGCCACCGAGCGCAGGCCCTCGGTGCGCAGCGCGGGCACCTGCTGGGCGGCGTGCGCGGCGGTGGAGACCCGGCCCATGCCGTCGCGGAAGGCGGAGAGCGCCGAGTACAGGAAGACACCGGCGCCGAGCTTGGGCGCGCTGTGCGGGCCGCCCTTGTAGACCGGCACGAAGAAGGTCAGCGGGTTGACCAGGTGCGGGGCGACGTCGGTGGCGAGCGCGCGGCGCTCCTTGTGGTTCTCGGCGACCAGCTTGACCGCGCCGGTCTGCAGGTAGCGCAGGCCGCCGTGGACGAGCTTCGAGGAGGCGCTGGAGGTGGCTCCGGCGAAGTCGCCGGCATCGACCATGGCGACCTTCAGACCCGCCTGGGAGGCGGTCCAGGCAACGGCCGTGCCGAGGATGCCGCCCCCGATCACCAGCAGGTCGTAGGTGGCCTTGCCCAGCAGCTCGCGGGTCTCGGCACGGGAGGCGGTGCGGCCGGCGAAGCGCTCGGCGCCCAGGGTCGGGATGGTTGCCATGGTGTGTGTACGGCGTCGCGGGTCGGGCGGCGCCGTTACTCCTCTCGGTGTGCGGTGCGGCCCCTGCTGAGAGGCCGGTTCGGCCCGGTGCGGCGGGCCGGTGAAACGGGAGCGGGCCGGCCGGGGCCCGGGGGCCCCGACCGGCTGCGCGGTCAGATCTGCTCGTCCTCCTCCACCCAGCCCATGGTGCGCTCGACGGCCTTGAGCCACTTCTTGTACTCGCGCTCCCGGGTGGCCTCGTCCATGCGCGGCGTCCACTCGGCGGCGCGGTGCCAGTTGGCCCGCAGGGTGTCCAGGTCGCTCCAGAAGCCGACGGCCAGGCCGGCCGCGTAGGCGGCGCCCAGCGCGGTGGTCTCGGCCACGTACGGGCGCTCGACCGGAGCGTCCAGCACGTCGGCGATGTTCTGCATGAGCAGGTTGTTGCTGGTCATGCCGCCGTCGACCTTGAGGGCGGTGAGCTCGACGCCGGAGTCCTTCTGCATGGCGTCGACGACCTCGCGGGTCTGCCAGGCGGTGGCCTCCAGCACGGCCCGGGCCAGGTGGCCCTTGGTGACGTACCGGGTCAGACCGGCGATCACACCGCGGGCGTCGGAGCGCCAGTACGGGGCGAACAGGCCGGAGAAGGCCGGGACGAAGTAGGCGCCGCCGTTGTCCTCGACGGTGTTGGCGAGGGTCTCGATCTCGGCGGCGGTGGAGATGATGCCGAGCTGGTCGCGCAGCCACTGGACGAGCGAGCCGGTGACGGCGATCGAGCCCTCCAGCGCGTACACCGCCTTCTGGTCGCCGATCCGGTAGCCGACGGTGGTCAGCAGCCCGTGGTACGAGTTGACGACCTCCTCGCCGGTGTTCAGCAGCAGGAAGGTGCCGGTGCCGTAGGTCGACTTGGCCTCGCCCTTGTCGAAGCAGGTCTGGCCGAACAGCGCGGCCTGCTGGTCGCCGAGGGCGGCGGCGACCGGCACGCCCGCCAGGTCGCCGACGGCCTCGCCGTAGACCTCGGCGGAGGAGCGGATCTCCGGCAGGACGGCCATCGGCACGCCCATCGACTCGGCGATCTTGTCGTCCCACTGCAGCGAGTGCAGGTTCATCAGCATGGTGCGGCTGGCGTTGGTGACGTCGGTGACGTGCTTGCCGCCATTGACACCACCGGTGAGGTTCCAGATCACCCAGGTGTCCATGGTGCCGAACAGGATGTCGCCGGCCTCGGCGCGCTCGCGCAGGCCGTCGACGTTGTCCAGCAGCCAGCGGATCTTCGGGCCGGCGAAGTAGCTGGCCAGCGGGAGGCCGGTCTCGCGGCGGAAGCGGTCCTGGCCGACGTTGCGGCCCAGCTCGCGGCAGAGCCCCTCGGTGCGGGTGTCCTGCCACACCAGGGCGTTGTGCACCGGCTCGCCGGTGTTCTTGTCCCACAGGACGGTGGTCTCGCGCTGGTTGGTGATACCGATCGCGCGGATGTCGTCCTTGGTCAGACCGGCCTTCTCCAGCGCGCCGCGGACCACCGACTGCACCCGGGTCCAGATCTCGGCGGCGTCGTGCTCGACGTAGCCGGGCTGGGGGAAGATCTGCCGGTGCTCCTGCTGGTCGACGGCGACGATCCGGCCGTCCTCGCCGAAGATGATGCAACGGCTGGAGGTGGTGCCCTGGTCGATCGCGGCGATGTAGTTGCCAGTGCCAGTGGAGGTCATGAGGGTCCTCGGCTCAGGAAGGGGGATTCGGGGTGGGTGGGCCTGACTCTCTGGTCAGTCCCCGTGCTCGGGTGGGGTGGAAACCCGAGGAGCGTCAGAACGCGACGTGGTACAGGCCGCCGGCCAGCAGGCCGCCGATGACCGGGCCGGCCACCGGGATCCAGGCGTAGGACCAGTCGGAGCCGCCCTTGTTCGGGATCGGCAGCAGCGAGTGCACGATGCGCGGGCCCAGGTCGCGGACCGGGTTGATCGCGTAGCCGGTCGGGCCACCCAGCGAGAGGCCGATGCCCACGACGGTGAAGGCGACGATCAGGATGCCCATGCCGGAGAGGCCGAGGCCCTTGTTCAGGCCCTGGGTGAGGATGCCGAGGCAGAGCACCATGGTGCCGATGATCTCGGTGAGCAGGTTCTGGACCGGGTTCCGGATCTCGGGACCGGTCGAGAAGATGCCCAGGGTCGCCTCCTTGTTGGCCTGGAACTGGCCGAGGTAGGTGACCCAGACGAGGACGGCGCCGATCATCGCGCCGAGCAGCTGGGAGCCGAGGTAGACCGGGACCTTGCTCCAGTCGCCGCTGTCGACGGCGAGGGCGAGGGTGACGGCGGGGTTCAGGTGCGCGCCCGACTTGGGGGCCGACATGTAGGCGGCGATCATCACCGCGAAGCCCCAGCCGAAGGTGATCGCCAGCCAGCCGGCGTTGAGGGCCTTCGACTTCTTGAGCGTCACGGCGGCGCAGACGCCACCGCCGAGAAGTATCAGCGCGGCGGTGCCGAGGGTTTCGCCGACGAAGATGTCGCCGTTGGAGAACGCGGACACAAAGACTCCCTTGTCCATATGGCCCGGAGGTGCGGGTGGGGGCAGGCGGCCGAGCGATCGCTGTGCGGGTGAGCGCATTGTGGGAGTGATCTGCTCGGCCATCGTTCGACAATGTCGACCGTCATGCGGAAGCTTCCTCCCCAGGCCGCCTTCACGTCAAGGCCGGGTTACGCAGCTGTGACCCTTCACTCGAAGTTACCAATCGACTATCTACAAATACGGACAAAACGCTAAGGCGCGGACAGGCATCCCGCCTGTCCGCGCCTCAGCGTGAACAACAGATTTCCGCGGCCGGGGCCGCCGGCGCCGGGGTCAGAAGCGCCCGGCGCCCAGATCCCGGGAGATCGCCCGGGCGGCGCTGCGCACCGAGGCGACCAGCGAGGGCTTCACGAAGCCGTCCTCGCAGACCCGCTCCACCGCGCCGCTGATGCAGACCGCGCCGACCGGATTGCGCCGCCGGTCCTGGATCAGCGCGCCGATCGAGGCCACCCCCTCCCAGGTCTCCTCGACCGAGTCGGTCCAGCCGCGCTCGCGGGTCAGCGCCGCCTCGGCGTCCACGTCCGCCAGGTCGGTCAGCGTCCGCGCGGTGTACGCCTCCAGCGGCCCCTCGCCGAGCTCGCCGCGCGCCACCGGGTCGTACGCCAGCAGCACCTTGCCGAGGGCGGTGCTGTGCAGCGGCTGCATCGAGCCGACCTCCAGCACCTGCCGGGTGTCGTCCGGCCGGAAGACGTGATGCACGATCAGCACGCCCTGCTGGTGGAGCACCCCCAGGTAGACGGTCTCGCCGGACGCCCTGGCCAGGTCGTCCGCCCAGACCAGGGCCCGGGCGCGCAGCTCGTGCACGTCCAGGTAGCTCTGGCCCAGCCGCAGCAGCTCCGCGCCCAGCTGGTACTTGCCGCTCTCCGGGTCCTGCTCGACGAACCCCTCCTGCTGGAGGGTGCGCAGGATGCCGTGCGCGGTGCCCTTGGCGAGGTCCAGCGCCGTCGCGACCTCCGACAGGCCCAGGCGGCGCTCGCCGCCGGCCAGCAGTCGCATGATCGCGGCGGCCCGGGAGAGCGACTGGATCGGGCCGGGCATTCGGTACCTCCGCGCTGACAGGCGGTCGACATTGTCGACCGCAGTGGTAACGGGACGAGTCTGCCAGGCCGTGCCCGGTCCGTGCACCTTCCCCCTCGGTAATGTCCGTTCGGCGAGGTCAGCGCCGCACGCGCGCCACCTCGGCGGCCAGCGCCGAGATCTCCCGCGGGCCCACCCGGCAGCAGCCGCCCACCAGGCGGGCGCCGTCGGCCAGCCAGCCGGTCACCCCCGCCCGGCCGCCGCCCGGAGCGGCCCCGACCGGGTCGAACGTCGACCCGCCGCGCCAGGCACGGGCCCCGGCGTCCCAGTCCTCGCCGCTGTTCGGGTAGACCACCACCGGCTTGCCGGTCACCCGGGCCGCCGTCGCCACGGCCCGGTCGGCGTCCTGCGGCGTGCAGCAGTTCACCCCCACCGCGACCACCTCGTCGGCGTCCGCCGCCAGGGCGAAGGCCTCCGCCAGCGGCTGCCCGGCCCTGGTCCGGTCGCCGGCCACGCTGTACGACAGCCAGGCCGGCACGCCCAGCCCGCGCACCGCCCGCAGCAGCGCCCGCGCCTCGTCCGCGTCGGGCACCGTCTCCAGCGCCAGCACGTCCGGCCCGGCTGCCGCCAGCACCTCCAGCCGCGGCCGGTGGAACGCCTCCAGCTCGGCCGGCGTGAGCCCGTACCGGCCCCGGTACTCCGACCCGTCCGCCAGCGCGGCGCCGTACGGGCCCACCGACGCGGCCACCCGCAGCGGCCGGTCCGCCCCCATCTGCGCCGCGGCGCGCCGGGCCAGCTCCACGCTGAGCGCCAGCAGCCGCTCCGCCTCCGCCCGGCCGAGCCCCCGCCGGGCGAACCCCTCGAAGCTCGCCTGGTAGCTCGCGGTGATCGCGACGTCCGCCCCGGCCTCGAAGTACGCCCGGTGCGCGGCGACCACCGCCTCCGGCGCGTCCGCCAGCAGCCGGGCCGACCACAGCGCGTCCGACAGGTCGTGCCCGGCCGCCGCCAGCTGGTTGGACAGCCCGCCGTCCAGGACGAGCGGACCGGCGGCCAGCGCGGCGGCGAAGTCCGGCGGGGCGGTGGCGGGCATGACGGCCTCCTCGGGGCAAAGCTCCTGGTCACAGAGTAGAAGACGCGGCGCCCCCGACCGGCGGGAAAATCATTTGCCGCCGGACCGGTGGATCGCTACGTTGTGCTCAACCCGAGAACGACGACCCGACGGCGAGCCCGTTCGACCCACCCGACCCGGACCGACCCACCCGGACCGAACCGGCAGAGGCGACAGTGGCCGGCCGACCCGACGAACCCAGCGGAGAGGAGCCCGCCGTGGCCGTGGAACAGCCCCCCGCGCACGAGAGCGCCTGGCTCGCCGCCTACGACCCGCGCGCCTACACCCCCGTCGCCGTCACCGTCGACGTCGTCGCCCTGACGCTGCGCCAGGGCAGCCTGCACGTCCTGCTGGTCGAGCGCGCCGCGCCGCCCTACCAGGGGTACTGGGCGCTGCCCGGCGGCTTCCTGCGGGCCGGCGAGGAGGGCCTCGACGAGGCCGCCGCCCGCGAACTCGCCGAGGAGACCGGCCTGCTCGGAACGGCCGACGCCGAGGCCGCCCTCAGCCGCGTCCACCTCGAACAGCTCGGCACCTACGGCGCACCCGCCCGGGACCCGCGGATGCACGTGGTCTCCGTCGCCTACCTCGCCTTCGCCCCCGACCTGCCCGACCCGCGGGCCGGCTCGGACGCGGCCACCGCCGCCTGGCACGCCGTCACCGACCTCGACCTCCGGCCGTCCACCGGCCGGTCCCCAGCCGCCGGTGTGCCCGCCGACACCCACGGGGGTGGCGTCGGCGGGCACACCGGCCACCACCCCGGAGCCGACGGGGCGACCGGCACCACGCTGGCCTTCGACCACGCCCGCATCGTCGCCGACGGCCTCGACCGCGCCCGCGCCAAGATCGAGTACAGCCCGCTGGCCACCGCCTTCCTCCAGCACGACTTCACCATCCCCGAGCTGCGCGCCGTCTACGAGGCCGTCTGGGACGAGAAGCTCCACCCCGGCAACTTCCACCGCAAGGTGCTCTCCGTCCCCGGCTTCGTCGAGAGCACCGGCACCACCACCGAGCGCGGCGGCGCCCGCGGCGGCCCCCGGGCCCGCAACTACCACGCCGGCGACGCGCACCTCCTGCACCCCGCCCTGCTCCGGCCCACCCGGGAGGACGAGATCCGCTGACCGGCGCCACCGGTCGCACCCGCGCACTACCATCCGGCCATGACGACTCAAGAGGTGAGCAGGACGAGCAACCGGCCGAACTCCCACTGCCACTGGTGCGGCACGCCCTACCCGCCCGGTACCACGGCCTGGCCCCGCACCTGCCCCGGCTGCGCCGAGATCAGCTACCGCAACCCGCTGCCGGTCGTCGTCACCCTCCTCCCGGTCACCCAGGAGAGCGCCGAGCCCAGCCTGGTGGTCATCCGCCGCACGATCGAGCCCGGCTACGGCCGACTCGCGCTCCCCGGCGGCTACGTCGACTACGGCGAGAGCTGGCAGCAGGCCTGCGTCCGCGAGCTCCGCGAGGAGACGGGCATCCTGGCCGAGGCCGAGGACGTCGCCCTGGTCGCCACCGACTCCGACACCCGTGGCGGCTTCCTCTGCCTCTTCGGCCTGCTCCCGGCCCGCCCGCTCGCCGAGCTCCCGCCCTCGAAGCCCACCGAGGAGACCGACGGCTGGCAGCTCGCCGACCCGGGGACGCAGCTCGTCTTCCCCTTCCACACCCGGGTCTCCCAGGCCTGGTTCAACGGCGAGTACGCCCACCTCTGACCGGCCCCCGGGACAGGGCTGACCAGCTCCGCACGGCCGGGGGCAGACCCTGGCGCACCGCGCGATCACATGGCAGGGTCTGCACCGACAGCCCCAACCGGACGGGCCCTGCCACGAGCACCCCCGTCCCATCCACCGGCCGGGAGACCACCACCGTGAGCACCCCACCCCAGGACCAGCCGCTCTGGCGCCCCAACCCCGCTCGCGCCGCCGCCACCAGCCTGGTGGCCTTCCAGGCCTGGGCCGCCGAGCACCACGGCGCACCGGCCGCACCGCTCGCTCCCGCCGACAGCGACGAGCAGGCCGCCCGGCGCTACGCCGACCTGCACGGCTGGTCCACCGAGGACCTCGACCGCTTCTGGACGGCCGTCACCCAGTGGTTCGACGTCCGCTTCACCCGGACCCCCGACGCCGTCCTCGCCGACGCGGCCATGCCCGGCGCCCGCTGGTTCCCCGGCGCCCGCCTCAACTACGCCGAGCACGCCCTGCGCGCCGCCGAGGACGAGGCCAACGCCGACAAGCCGGCCATCCTCCACCTCGACGAGACCACCGAGCGGCCGACCGCCCTCAGCTGGTCCGAGCTCCGCCGCCAGGTCGGCTCGCTCGCCGCCGCCCTGCGCGCCCGCGGCATCGGCCCCGGCGACCGGGTCAGCGCCTACCTGCCCAACATCCCGCAGGCCGCCGTCGCCCTCCTCGCCACCGCCGCCGTCGGCGCCGTCTGGACCAGCTGCGCCCCCGACTTCGGCGCCCGCAGCGTCCTCGACCGCCTCCAGCAGATCGAACCCGCCGTCCTCTTCGCCGTCGACGGCTACCACTACGGCGGCAAGGACCACGACCGCACCGAGGTCGTCGCCGAGCTCCGCCGCGAGCTCCCCACCCTGCGCACCGTCGTCCACGTCCCCCTGCTCGGCGCACCCGCCCCCGACGGCGCCCTGCACTGGGACGACCTGGTCGCCGACGACGTCGAGCCGGTCTTCGAGGCCGTCCCCTTCGACCACCCGCTCTGGGTGCTCTACTCCTCCGGGACGACCGGCCTGCCCAAGGCCATCGTCCAGAGCCAGGGCGGCATCCTGCTGGAGCACCTCAAGCAGGCCGGCCTCCACCTCGACCTCGGGCCCGGGGACCGCTTCCTCTGGTACACCTCCACCGGCTGGATGATGTGGAACTTCCTCCTCGCCGGCCTGCTCACCGGATCCACGATCGTCACCTACGACGGCAGCCCCGGCCACCCGGACACCGGTGCCCTGTGGTCCGTCGCCGCCCGCACCGGCGCCACCGTCCTCGGCACCTCCGCCGCGTACGTCATCGCCAGCCGCAAGGCCGAGCTGCACCCCGGCCGCGACCTCGACCTCTCCGCCGTGCGCTGCATCGGCACCACCGGCTCCCCGCTCCCGCCCGACGGCTTCCGCTGGATCTACGACGAGGTCAAGGAGGACGTCTGGCTCGCCTCCGTCAGCGGCGGCACCGACGTCTGCTCCTGCTTCGTCGGCGGCGTCCCGACCCTGCCGGTGTACCTCGGCGAGATCCAGGCCCCCTGCCTCGGCGCCGCCGTCGAGTCCTGGGACGTCCAGGGCCGCCCGCTCACCGACGCGGTCGGCGAACTCGTCGTCACCAAGCCGATCCCGTCCATGCCCACCGGCTTCTGGAACGACCCCGACGGCACCCGCTACCACGACAGCTACTTCGAGATGTACCCCGGCATCTGGCGCCACGGGGACTGGATCACCGTCACCTCGCGCGGCACCGTGATCATCCACGGCCGCTCCGACTCGACCCTCAACCGGCAGGGCGTCCGGATGGGCTCCTCGGACATCTACGAGGTCGTCGAGCGCCTTCCCGAGATCGCCGAGTCCCTGGTCATCGGCCTGGAGGAGCCCGACGGCGGCTACTGGATGCCGCTGTTCGTCGTCCTCGCCCCCGGCGCGGTCCTCGACGACGGCCTGATCGGCCGCATCCGCACCTCGCTGCGCACCGAACTCTCCCCGCGCCACGTCCCCGACGAGGTCATCGCCGTCCGCGGCCTCCCGCACACCCTCACCGGCAAGCGGATCGAGGTCCCGGTGAAGCGCCTGCTCTCCGGCACCCCGCTGGAGCAGGCCGTGAACCCCGGCTCCGTCGACAACATCGAGTACCTGCGCTTCTTCGAGCAGCTCCGCCGCGACCGCCTGGCCTGAGCCGGGACAGGACGAAGGGGCGCCCCCATGACGGTGGGGTCGCCCCTTCGCGGTCTTCTGTTCCCGGCTGCGCGCCGAGTCCCGGCTGCCGGCCGGGCGCTACTCGCCGGACAGCACCTGCTGGGCCGCGGCCCGCGCGTCCTCGGCACTGTCCGTGGCCCGGGCCGCCTCGGCGGCCCGGCGGCACTGCGCCAGCGTGTACTTGGCCAGCGCGGCCCGGACATAGGGGATCGACGCCGCGCCCATGGAGAGGCTGGTGACACCGAGACCGGTCAGGACCACGGCCAGCAGCGGGTCGGAGGCGGCCTCGCCGCAGACGCCGCAGCTCTTGCCGGTGGCCTGGGCGGCCTCGGCCGAGAACGCGATCAGGTCCAGCAGCGCCGGCTGCCACGGGTCCTGCAGCCGGGCCAGCGCGCCCACCTGGCGGTCGGCGGCGAAGGCGTACTGCGCGAGGTCGTTGGTCCCCAGCGAGAGGAACTCCACCTCCTGCAGGATCGACCGCGCCCGCAGCGCGGCCGACGGGATCTCCACCATCGCGCCGTACTTGGCGTTCAGCCCGGCCTGGCGACACGCGTCCGCGAAGTCCTTGGCGTCCTTGCGGTCGGCCACCATCGGGGCCATCACCTCGAGGTGCACCGGCAGACCCTCGGCGGCCGTCGCCAGCGCGCGCAGCTGGGTCTGCATGACCTCGGGGTTCTCCAGCAGGGTGCGCAGACCGCGCACACCCAGCGCCGGGTTCGGCTCGTCGGCCGGGGTCAGGAAGTCCAGCGGCTTGTCCGCGCCCGCGTCCAGCGCCCGGACGACGACCCGGCCCTCCGGGAACGCCTCCAGTACCTTGCGGTACGCCTCGACCTGCTTCTCCTCGCTCGGAGCCTTCGCCGAGTCGTCCAGGAAGAGGAACTCGGTGCGGAACAGGCCCACGCCCTCCGCTCCGGCCTCCAGGGCGGCCGGCAGGTCCGCCGGACCACCGACGTTGGCGAGCAGCGGCACCCGGTGCCCGTCCGAGGTTTGCCCCGGGCCGGACGAGGAGGCCAGCGCGGCCTTGCGCTCGGCGGCGACCCGACGCAGCTCGTCCTGCTTCTCCTGGGACGGCTCCAGCAGCACGTCGCCGGAGCTGCCGTCCACCGCGACCACGGTGCCCTCGGCGACGTCGGTCGCACCCGGCAGCGCGACGACGGCCGGCACGCCCAGGGCGCGGGCCAGGATGGCGCTGTGGCTGGTCGGCCCGCCCTCCTCGGTCACGAAGCCGAGCACCAGCGTCGGGTCCAGCAGCGCGGTGTCGGCCGGCGCCAGGTCACGGGCGAACAGCACGTACGGCTCGTCGCTGTCCGGCACACCCGGCATCGGCACGCCCAGCAGCCGTGCCACGATCCGGTTGCGCACGTCGTCCAGGTCGGCGACCCGGCCGGCCAGGTACTCCCCGGCGGAGGCGAGCAGCGCGCGGTAGGCGGCGAAGGCGTCGTAGACGCCGCGCTCGGCACTGCTGCCGACGGCGATCCGGCGGGCCACGTCGGCCATCAGCTCCGGGTCCTGGGCCATCAGGGCCTGGGCCTCGAGCACGGCCTGCGCCTCGCCGCCGGCCAGGTTGCCGCGGGCGATCAGGTCCGCGGCCACCGCCTCGACGGCAGCCTGGGCGCGGGCCTGCTCACGCGGGGCGTCCTCGGTCGGGATCTGGGTGGCCGAGGGCTCCAGCACCGCCGTCCCCATGTGCCGCACCTGGCCGATCGCGACCCCGTGGCTCACACCCACGCCGCGCAGCGTCTTCTCCATGTCACCTGTCTCCGCTGAGAGAAGCGGCCCCGCCGGGTACCGCTGTGTGCCGGGCCGCCCCACCGAGTCCGGCGGGGCGGGTCTGCAGTAATAAAGAGGTCAGCTCCAGCTGAAGAGGGCGTCGCCCACGGCGACGTCCCCGTCCTCGCGAAGGTCGCCGAGCGAGTCGGGGGCGGCCTCCAGCGCGACGATCGGCGAGATCGGCGACTTGCCCGCGGCCTCGACGGCGGCCGGGTCCCACTTGATGACGGCCTGGCCGCGGGTCACCGTGTCGCCCTTGTTGACGAGGAGCTCGAAGCCCTCGCCGTTGAGCTGCACGGTGTCGATGCCGAGGTGCGTCAGTACGCCGTGCCCGTCCGCGTCCACGACGACGAACGCGTGCGGGTGCATGGAGACGACGACACCGTCCACCGGGGCGACGGCCTCGGTCGGCCGGCGAACCGGGTCGATCGCGGTGCCGGGACCGACCATCGCGCCGGAGAAGACCGGGTCGGGCACGCCGGCGAGCCCGACGACACGGCCGGTCAGCGGCGACGTCACAGTGGTCATGGTTGAGCCTCCCAAGTGCGCAGTACAGCGAGCGGCCGCGAGCAGCGGCAGGACATCGACTGAAGCCTAAATCATGTCAACTTCGGACATCTGCTGACATACCCGGGCGAACACTCACGCCCTGCCCGCCCTCACCGGCCGGCCATCTCACCGACCGCTAGTGGTCTAGTCCTCTTGGCCGATGCGCCGCACTCTACAGGCATCTTGGCGAATCGGGACCATTGCTGTATATGCTCGCGAGAGCAACAAATCATGCCTCCGAGCGGGTGATGCTCGGCGTGCCTCGATTCGCGCTCCGGCTGGCGACCCGCTATGGTTGGTCGAGTCGCCGCAAGTCGACGGTTAACAGCAGATTTCAGATGCGAAAAGCGCCGGTAAACGGAGCGGAAAACATCTGGTAAGCTGAGAACACGAAAGAACGAAGCGCCCGGAGGGCCCGCTGGAAGGCGGTCCGAAGGAAGTGTCCGTTCC
>NZ_JBSFNM010000085.1:0-34477 GCF_053587085.1 Kitasatospora sp. NPDC003701 | reverse complement strand
AGCACCTGCCGGAGCGCGCCCGGCCCGGTCCCGGCCGCACGGCCTCACTTGACGAAGTCCTGGACGACCTTGGGCGGCCAGATCCCCACCTTGAGGACGCCCATGGAGTACGCGCGCGACACCAGGGCGGCCCGGTTGGGCACCCTGAGCTTTCGCAGCAGACAGGTCACGTGGTACTCGACGCCCTGGCGGCTCAGATAGAGCCGGGCGGCCAGCGGGACGGTGGAGACGCCGGCCGCGATGCCTTCGAGGATCCGGGCGTCGATCTCGCTCAGGATCTTCTTGCGGCTGCTCGCGACCTCCGGGTCCGCGGCCTCCCGGCGCGCCGACATCATCACCAGGATGGAGGAGAGTTCGGGCGTCCCGCCCTGGACGGCCACGGCCGTGAGCGGAACGGTGAACGCGTCGCCCCCCGCCCCCACCGCGATGACCTCGGTGGCGAAGCGGTCACGGCGGCCCTCGACGAGGCCGGCGAACTGCCGCAGCAGCGGCTGGTGGACGCTGGGGTGGACCAGATCGCAGAAGGTGCGGCCGCACAGACCCGCTGCGGAGTTCCCGAACTGCCGGAAGAACTCCTGGGTGGCCTCCTGGATCGTGAGTGTCCGATCGAGACAGGCCATGTTCAGGCCCGGCTGGTCGAGCAGTGGGTGGACCTGGGCCGACCCGGCACGGTCGGACTCGACGGCCGGCGCCGCGGTCGGCGCCAAGTCCTCCAGGACGGGAGCGGAAATCGCCAAGGAACTCATTCCCCTTCACGAATTCAAAAGCACGGGAGCCTTGTCGGCACGGAAAGCGGTACCCGCCGCACCGGTGCCATTTCTGCGGGCAACACGATGGGGTACAAAAGAGAGCCTAGATTTGCGCGGCGATTCCGGTCAATGCGCCCAGGCATGTTCACCGCCAACCCCGTGGTCGATCACCGGTACGGTTCGGTCCGCATCCACACCTTCGGAGGTTCGGTACGGTGCGGTGCCCCGCACACCGCCGATCACCCCCGTGACCAGCGAATACCCGAAACGCCGGACCGCCCGCCCGGCCCCGCCGCGGGGGGCCGAACGGGCGGTCACCGAACCGCCGGGCGAGGAGTGCGGGACTCCCCCGCCGCACCTCACCGACAGGCGGCCTGCGCCCCGCCGAGGAGCGCGGTCAGCTCACGCCGGCCGGATATCCCGAGCTTCCGATAGGAGTTCGTCAAATGCTTCTCCACCGCACGCGAACTCACCCCCAGTGACTCGGCGATCTCCTGATTGGTCAGCCCGCCGCCCACGAGCGCGCCCACCCGCCGCTCGGCGGGGGTCAGCACCGCCCCGGCCGGCGAGCCGATCGCGGCGCCGCTGTCCGGACCGGGCCAGGGGGTGCCGCAGGCGGCCGCCAGCTCGGCGGCTCCGCGCAGCATCGCCTCCGCCTCCGCACCCTGCCCCAGCCGGCTCCCCAAGGACCGCATCGCACGGGCGAGTTCGAGCTCGTTGGCGGATCCCCGCAGGATCTCGACGGCCTCGCGCAGCAGCTCGGTCCCCGCGCTGCCGTCGCGCAGCCGGCCCTTCAGCCGCAGCGCGCGGCCGATGCCGACCGGCGCACCCCACGCGAGGGCCTCGGCGTACTCCTGCTCGGCGAGCGCCTGCGCCGCGTAGGAGTCACCGAGCAGATGGGACAGGGTGATCGCCCAGGGCCGCCACGGGAACAGCACCGGATTGCGCCAGCCCGCCGCCACCAGCTCCCGGCCGCAGGCCAGCGCCGTCTCCAGGGCCTGCTCCCGCCGGCCGCGCTGTGCTTCGACCGACACCTGGAGGAACCGGAGCATCGCCGTCTCGAACAGGCCCGCCGGCGGTCGACGGGCGGCCTCGGCCAGCACCCGCTCGGTCAGCACGCTGTCCCGCCCCTCCAGGGCGACCGCGGCCAGTGCGGCCGTGGCGAGCGCACCGCTGCGCTGCCAGTCGGCCCCGGCCAGGTCGAACGCCCGCTCACCGTGCTCCCGCGCCAGGGCCAGCCGCCCGCAGGCGAGTTGGACCAGCGCGTGCTCGGCGTGGCCGAGCGCGTCGGCGGCCGCGCCGGACTCCCGCCTGGTCCGTTCCCGCGCCGCCAGCCAGGCCTGGACGGAGCGCGTCGAGTCCGCGCCGACCAGGGTGGACACGACGAGCGGCAGCACCGAGTGCGCCGGCGCCGAGGTGGCCGGTTCGCGCTCCAGGATCCGGTGGGCGTGGCGGGCGACCTCGGCGGCCGGCAGGCTGCGGCCGAGCGCCGCCGCGTCCAACAGGACGGCCAGCAGCTCGCGTTCGGCCCCCGTACAGACCGGTGGCTCCTCACCCAGAGCGCGCAACCGGGCGACCGCGGCGGCCAGTTCGGCGCCGTCCTCCCGCGCGCAGTACCGCAGTCGCGCCTCCATCCGCAGGGCGACCGCACGCGCCGGGCCCCGCAGCAGGTCGGCGGGGCCCAGCTCCCCGGCGGTCTGCCGCAGCACGGCCAGCGAGGACCGGCCGACCGCGCCCACCACACCGGGCGCGAGGCGCAGCGCCGCGGCCGCCCGGTCGGTGGCGGTGGCCAGCAGCGGAATCGCCTGGGCGACGTGCCGCTCCCCGGCCGCCGGGTCGAAGGCGTGCTCGGCGGCCGCGAGTTCGATCAGCAGCCGGGCCCGGTCCTCGTCCTGCTCGGGGCTGTCCAGCAGCGCGCGCAGCAGGTAGCGGGCGGCCGTCTCGGGGGCGCCGCGGCGCAGCGCGCTCTGCGCGGCGGTCCGGAGCACCGTGACCACCCAGGCGTGGCCGGCCGCCGGAACGGCCACCAGCTGGGCGGCGACCTGCTCCGCCGGGCGCCCGCTGCGGTACAGCAGGTCCGCCGCCGCTTCCTGCCGGCCGGTCCGCTCCGCCATGGTCATCGTGGACTCGATCGCGTCCTGGACCACCCGGTGGACGAAGCGCGGGGTCTCCTCGTCGGCGAGCAGGCCCAGCCGGCGGAGCGCCCGGGCGGCCGCGGCGCAGCCGCTCCGGTCCAGCCGGGCGAGCGCCGCGACCAGCCCGGGGTCGCTCTCCTCGCCGAGTGTCGCCATCGCCGCGGCGAGGTCCCGGACCGGCTGCGGCTGGGTGCGCAGGCAGCCCGCCAGCCGGTCCCGCAGCCGGGCCGGGCGCAGTCGGCGCACCGTCCCCGCGTGTTCGGCGGTCGGCCGGGCGCCGAGCGCCGCCAGCCCCGACAGCAGGGACGTCAGGAACAGCGGATTGCCCGCAGCGCTCTCGTGGCAGGCCCGGGTGAACTCCTCGTCGCCCGGCTCGCCGAGGTGGCGTTCGATCAGCAGCCCGGTGGCGGCGGGTGACAGCCGGCCGGGGATCGGCAGGCGGCGCATCCCGCCGGTCGCCTCGCGCAGCAGCGGGTCGGCGGACGCCGGATCGCCGCCCCGCAGCGTGCAGACCAGGACCGCCCGCAGGTCGCGCAGTCGCACGGTGAGGCGGGCGAGCCAGCCCAGCGACGCCTGGTCGGCGTACTGCAGGTCGTCGATCAGGATCAGCAGCGGGGTGTCCGCGCCGACGGCGGCCAGGAGTGCCGGCAGGCCTTCCTGCAGGGCGTCGGCGTCGGGGCCGGCCTCCGGAGCGGCGTCCGGCTCTCCCGAGGGCGGGAGGTCGTCGTGGACCGGCCGGCCGGCGGCTCCGGCCTCGCGCAGCCGGCGCTCGCGCTCCGGCCCGGGGGTGGCGGCCAGCAGGCTGTCGAACAGCTGGCGGACCACGCCCAGGGGGAAGTCCTGCTCCATCGGCGCCGCGTGGGCGCGCAGCACCCGCACGTCCTGCGCCGCGGCCCGGGCGGCCAGTTCGGTCAGCAGCGCCGACCGGCCGATCCCGAGCGGGCCGGTCACCAGCAGGGCGGACCCGCCCCGCCCGCTGTCGCGGAGCGCCTCCCGTACGCGGGCCAGTTGGGGGTCCCGTTCGAGCAGCATCCGTTCAGCGTCCTTCCGTCGCGCGCAGGAGCGCGCACAGCTCCTGGCGGCCAGTGATTCCGAGCTTGAGGTAGGTGCGGCTCAGCCGGAGCTCGACCGTGCGGGTGGAGACCGCGAGGACGCCGGCCGCCGAGCGGTTGGTGTGCCCGCGCCCGACGAGCCGGGCCGTCCGGCGCTCGGCCGGGGTGAGGGTGTCCCAGAGGGTGTGGGCCCCGCCGCACGACCGGGCGGAGCTCGCCAGCTCCTGCGCGAGGCGGTGGGCCCGTGTCGCCACCGGCCCGGCCGGACGGGTCGCGTCCTCGAACGCCGAGAGCTCCGCGAGCGCGGCCGCGGCGGCGCGGCGGCCGCCCTGCGCCAGTTCGGCCGCGCACTGCTCGGCCAGCGCCCGGGTGTGGACCGGCCCGCCCGGGCCGGCCGGTCCGGCAGCCGCCGTCCGCACGATCCGGCGCAGCGCGGCGGGCCGGTCGGGGCCCTCGGCCGGCCCGGCGCACAGCTCGGCCCAGGCGAGCGCGCTCGGCACCCCCCACCGCCGGGCGAGCTGCAGCTCCGCGCGGTTCAGGCGTCGCGCCTCCTGCTCGTCCCCGAGCTCACGGCAGGCCCGTGCGGCGAGCGAACGCCACGGGAGCAGCGCCGGGTTGACGTGGTGGCGGTTCAGCAGCCGCCGGCCGGCCTCCAGCAGGAGCTCCCTGGCCTCCTGCGGCCGCGCCTCGGCCGATGCCACCAGCGCCCGGGCGAACAGCAGCCCGGGCCAGTGGTCGCCGGACTGCGCGGCGTCGGGCAGCGGCGCCGCGGCCAGCGCCCCGGCCGTGCCCAGCCGGCCCGACTCCAGCTCGACGACGATCCGGACGGCTCGCAGGTACGCCAGGGTGGCGGCGTTGCGGCCGACCGGCCGCAGGGTCCGCTCGGCGGCGCCGAGGTCCCGTTCCGCGGCGGCCGTCCGGCCGCCGCGCAGCCGCAGCTCGGCCCGGACGGCGAGCACCGGAGCGAGCCCCACCAGGAGATGACGGTCCGTCAGTTCGGCGAGCAGGGTCGTCAGTCCGGCTTCGGCCTCGTCGTGGTCATCGGTCAGCATCAGGGCTTTGCAGGCAGCCAGGCGCGGTTGGAACAGCCCGCCGCCGGCCTCGTCGCCGACGGCCGCCCGCCCGGCCAGCGCGGTGCGGGCAAGCTCCCTGACCCGCTCCGGGCCGTCCCCCGCCAGGGCGAGGTGCCAGGCGCGTACCCCGGCCTGCGCGGGCGAGGCCGGGGGGTCGGGCAGCGCGGGCACCTCGGGCGGGAACGACGCGGCGCCGTCCGGCGGGGTCGCGTCGGCGGACCAGTACAGGGCGATCAGATCGTCCCGTTCACGGCCCCGGCTCGCGGGCAGGACCTCGGCCACGGACCGGCGCATCGCCTCGGCGTCCCCCCAGCCCAGGGCGAGGTCGGCCGAGCGGACCCGCAGGGCGGCGGGCGTCTCCGGGCCGCGGACGATGCCGCCGAGCCGTCGGTCACCGGCCTCCGGCGCGCTCAGCAGTTCCGCGACGGCCAGCTCCAGGCTCAGCCGCCCGCGCGTCCGCGGGTCGCCCTCCTGCTCCAGCGCACGGGCGAGGAGGCCGGTCGCGCGATCGGGCTCGCCCTGGCGCAGTGCGGTCAGGCCGGCGCGGCGCAGCACGGCCGCTGCCCAGGGCGCCCCGGTCGCTCGCGCGCCCAGCAGCAGGGCGGCGACGTCCTGGTCGTCCGCCGCGGCCCGGTGGGCGAGTTCGGCGGCCTCGGCGTGCAGCACGGTCCGGGCGGCCGCGGTCATCTCCTCCAGGACCCGGACCCGCGCCACCCGGTCCAGCCGCGGCCGGCCGGCCGACGGGCGGACGAAGCCCGTCGCCTCCACCGCCGCCCGCAGCCGCGCCTCGCCCGGCGCGGCCACCCCGGCGAGCCGGCACACGGCGGCGAAGTCCAGCAGTTCGCCGCAGACGGCCAGCGTCCGGACGACGGCGGCCACCTCGGCGCCGAGCCCGCTCAGCACCCGGGCGACGTGGTCCCCCATGGCGCCGTGGCCGATCGCCCGCAGCTCGGGCGCCCGCACCGCGACCGGCTCGTGGCCGAGTGCCGCGAACTGCCGCAGCGACTCCCGGATCACCGCGGGGTGGCCGGCGGCGACCTCGTGCAGGACCGCCGTGAAGTACGGCTCGCCGGCCCGGCCGCAGAACCGCGCGACCTCGACGGCCGCGGCGGCGGCGTCCAGTGGCGCCGGCCTGAGCTCGCGCGCCACGACCTGGTCCGGTGCACCGGCGGGCAGGCTCAGCCAGTCGGGCCCGTCCGCCGTGACGCCGCTGCCGCCCGCCAGCACGGCCACCGGCAGCTCCGCCGACCGCCGGACCAGGGCGGACAGCCAGCCGAGCGACCCGGCGTCGAGCCAGTGGGCGTTCTCCACCGCCAGCAGGGTGGGCCGCTGCCGTGCGGCGGAGGCCAGTTCGGCCAGCCCCGGCAGCTCCGGACGGCCCGCCGGCCGAGGTGGCTCGCCCCACCGGCCGCCGTCGCGTACCGGGCGTGCGGCCGCACCGTCCGACGGGCCGTCCGACGGGCCGCCCCGCGCGTCGTCCCGCGTGCCGTCGAGCGGCGCGAGCAGCCGGGCGAGGGCCCCGTGGCGCACCTCGCGCTCGAACCGGGCCGCACGGACGCGCAGGACCCGCAGCCCGCTGCGCTCCGCGCGGTGGGCGGCCCAGCGCACCAGCCCGTTCTGGCCGAAGCCGGGCGGGCCGGTCACCGTGGCGACGGCGGGCCGGCCCGCCCGGAGGCCGGCGAGCAGCGCCGTCAGGGTCAGCCGCTCGGTCTCCCGGTGGATCGGCTCCCGGTCCGCCGGGGGCGCTCCCCAGGCGGTGGCACCGGCGGGGAGAAGGGCGAATGGCACAGTCATGGTCAGTCCCAGGCCTTCGGACGATCGTGCGGTTCGTTCCGGACCGGCGCGCTCGCGGTCCCCCGGGTCAGCAGCGGCCGTCCGGCACCACGACGGCCCGGGCGGGCAGCGCCGAGGCCAGCGCGGCCCGGTGTCCGACCCCGAGCTTGCGGTAGACGTTCGTCAGGTGGGTCTCCACGGTGCGCACCGTGACGAAGAGGGTCTGCGCGATCTGGCGGTTGCTCGCCCCGCCCGCCACCAGGCCGGCCACCTTGCACTCCGCGCCGGTCAGCATGTCGACCCGCGAGGTGGTGATCTCGCGCATCCGGCCGCCGGCGCTGATCAGCAGCCGGCGGGCCGCTCTGGCGAGGGCCAGCGCCCCGCAGCACCGTGCGCGGTCGGCGGCCGCCCGCAGGTGCTCGCGGGCACCGGCCTGGTCACCGATCGTCAGCAGGGCCCGGCCGAGCGCGTACTCGGCCCGGGCGTGCTCGGCCGCGGCCGGCGAGCAGGACAGCCGCGCGACGGCCTCGGCGAGCAGCTCGACCCCGGGGCGCCCGCCGGTGATCACGCCGCGGGCCAGCGTGGCGAGCCCGAGCCCGCGCGCCGTGCCCCAGCGCTGCGCCGACTCGGCGCCGTGCTCCGCGTACTCCCGCGCCGCGTCGGGGCGGCCGAGCGCGGCGAGGATCTCGCAGGCCGGCGACCACCACGGGGCGAACACCGGGTTCACCAGGCCCGCCTCGCGCTGGGCCCGGCCGCTCTCGACCAGCAGGCCCAGCGCCCCCTCGCCGTCGCCGACGGCCCACCGGGCCCGCGCCCGCGCCAGCAGGTACGGGTGGTAGTCCAGGACCGAACCCTGGGGCTGCGGACGGGCGATCCCGCCGAGCACCTCGTCGGCGGCCCCGGTCTCGCCCCGGTCGAGCAGCGCCGAGGCCAGCACCACCCGCGGCAGGGCCAGCCGGGCGCCGCAGCGCTCCTCGCCGACGGTCTCGATGACGGTCCGGGCGTCGGCCATCGCCTCGGGGATCGCGCCGATCGCGTAGCGGACCAGGGCCCGGCCGGACAGCGCGAGCGCGCGGGTCCATGCCGCGTGCTCGCCCTGCCCGTGCCGCAGCGCGCGTTCCAGCACGGTGAGCGCGTCCGGGGTCTCGTCGGCCAGGCCGAGCGCCACCGCCGAAGTGATCAGCGGCCAGTTCTGCCCGACCGGGCCGGCGGCGTTCACCACCCGCCGGGCGTGGTCGACCGTCACCTCCCGGGAGCTGCCGTACAGCGCGGAGAGCAGCGCGCTCAGGGCGTGTCGCTGCTGCGAGGCCGCGCCGTCGGTGTCCGGCCCGGCCGGCTGCTCCACGCGCCGGCGCAGCGAGGCGACCGTGCCGCGGTCGGCCGAGCCGGTGATCAGCAGGACCGACTCCACGGCCGTGCGCAGTTCGTCGTCGGGCCCGAGCTGCGCCCGCAGGGTGCGCAGGATCGCGGCGAGTTCCCGGGCGGCGGCCGGCGCCTGGTGGGCGGCCAGGCAGGTCATCCCGTACTGGACCGCGATCCTGGCCCTGGCCCGCACGTCGGCGGCCCGCGCGAGCGCCTCCCGCAGCAGCGGAACGGCCTCGATCGGGTCGGCCTGGGCCAGTGCGTCGGCCAGCCGCAGGCGCACCGCGTCGTCCTGCGGCTCGGCCTCCAGCACCCGGTGCAGGTACCCGGCCGCACTGCCGGGCGCGCTGCGGGCCTCGGCCAGGGCGGCCGCCTCGCGGAGCACCGTCACCATCCACGGCTCGGGGGTGCCGGGGAGTTGGAGCAGGCACCCGGCGACCTGCTCGGCCGGGCGTCCGGCATCGCTGAGCAGCAGGGCCGCCCTGGCCCGGAGGCGGGCGAGCTCCTCGGCGCCGAGCGGGTCGAGGACGGCGCGGCGCACCGCTTCGTCCATCCGGGCGGGGTGCCGGGCGGCGACGAGTTCACCGCGGCGCAGCAGTCCCAGGGCGTCCCGGACCAGGCCGTCGGGGATGCCGGCCAGGGCGCCGACGAGGTCCGGCGAGTCCTCGCCGAGCACCGCGGTGGCGGTGGCCACCGCACGGACCCAGGCGGGCATCCGGGCGAGCCGGCCGTGCACGGACAGCGCGACCAGCCGGCCGCCGAGTTCGGCGGCGCGCTCCGCGCCGTGGGCGTCCGGCCGGACGCCCTCCGCGCAGAGCGCGCGCAGCAGCCGGGTGGCCCGGCGGGGGTTGCCGCCGGAGCAGGCGGCGACGCGTTCGGCGAACGACGGCTCGACCGGTGCCCGGTAGACCTGCCGCGCGATGGCGCCGATCTGGGCGAGGCCGAGCGGGCCGAGCCGCACCGTGGCGTACGCGGGCTGGGCGGCGAGGTCGGCCCAGGCCTGCGGGGCGGCCGGCTCGCCCTCGGTGCGCCGGGCGAGGAGCACCAGCAGCGGCAGGCCCTGCGCCCGGCGCAGCGTGAAGTCCAGCCAGCGCAGGGACTGTTCGTCGCAGGCGTGGGCGTCGTCCAGGACCAGGACCAGCGGGCGGTCCGCCGTCAGCCTCAGCACGAGTGCGTGCAGGTGGTGCAGCACCCGGTAGTGCGCGGCGGCCGGGGAGCGGTCCGCCACGTCCTGGCCGGTGAGGCCGAACCGGCCGAACAGGGCCAGCGCCGCACCGTAGCCGGGCCCGACGGCGGTGCGTCCGCAGGCGCCGTGCGAGACCGTCACGTCCCGGTCGGCCGTGCCCTCCAGAAAGGCCCGCAGGAGCCGGGTCTTGCCCATTCCGGTCGCCCCGGATATCGCCACCAGACCGGCCCGGCCGCGGCAGGCGGCATCGAGCCGCGTCTCCAGCGCTTTCAGCTCGCCGGTCCGGCCGGCTATCGGGGTGGGCAGCACCGCGGTGGCCGCGCGATTCATGAAAGCAATCCCCCCGTCACCCGAGCGAAACAGTCCGGGACTCACCATTCCCGGGAACATTTCGAGCGCTGCACCACAAAGGTGCGCGCCCTGCGTCAGACTACCCTCCGTCGACGATCCGAACCATATGAGAAGTATCAAGAATGACCGCCGGCGGTGAATCCCGGCAACCCCTCCGACATGCCGACAACCCGGGCATACCGGACCCCCGGATCGCCCGTGCGCCGGTGCCGCCCCGGGCGTGCGCCGCCCGAGTCTAAGGATTTCCCGGCGCCGGCCGTGAGACCAAGTTCTGGTGCAGCCACCACGGCCCGCCCCGGCCTTGCCCAAGGGAGTCCGATGACCACCGCACCGCGGCCGATCCTCTTCGTCAGCCTTCCGGAGAGCGGCCTGCTCAACCCGATGCTGGTGCTGGCCCGCGAGCTCGCCCGGCGCGGCACGCCCGACCTGTGGTTCGCAACCGACGAGCCCCGGCGCGCGGACGTGCAGGGGTCCGCGGGGCGCACGCCGGTGGAGTTCGCCTCCCTCGGCGAGGTCTTCTCCGAGCTGTCGGCCGTCAGCTGGAGCGACGAGGTCTACCGCGAGGTCACCCAGTCCTCGCGCTTCAAGGCGCACCGAGCGGTCATCCGCCAGTCGTACCGGCCGGATCTCCAGGCGGAGAAGTACCGCCGCCTGGAATCCGTGGTGGCGAAGATCGATCCGGCTCTCATGGTGATCGAATCCATGAGTTCGTTCGCCGTCGATCTGGCGCTGACCAGGAACATTCCATTCGTCCTGAGCGTGCCCTTCCTGCCCAGCAATGTACTGACGTCGCACAATCCGTTCGGCAGCTCCTACACCCCGAAGAGCTTTCCCGTCCCGCACTCCGGACTTCCGTACCCGATGAACTTCGGGCAACGCCTGGGCAATATGCTCTTCAAGCTCCGGACACTGGCCCTGTTCCTCAATCCGGGCATGGGCAAGGTCCTCTCCGAGGACAACCGGATCCGCAAGGAACTGGGCCTTCCGGCGGCCAGTCCGATGACCAGGATCGACCGGGCCGAAATGGTCCTGTGCAATTCCGTTCCGGAGCTGGACTACCCCTTCGACGTTCCGGAGAAGATGAAGCTGGTCGGCGCGGTGATGCCGCCGCTGCCGGAGGCCTCCGGCGCCGCGGACGACGGACTCGGAGCCTGGCTCGACGCCCGTTCGTCCGTGGTCTACATGGGGTTCGGCACCATCACCCGGCTGACCCGGGAGCAGGTCGGCGCGCTGGTGGAGGTCGCCCGCCGGCTCGACGGCAGGCACGACGTGCTGTGGAAGCTGCCCGAGGAGCAGCAACACCTGCTGCCCGCACCGGAGTCGCTCCCGGGCAACCTGCGCATCGAGAGCTGGCTGCCCTCGCAGCTCGACGTCCTCGCCCATCCGGCGGTCGCCGTGTTCTTCACCCACGGCGGCGGCAACGGGTTCCACGAGGGCGTGTACTTCGGCAAGCCCCTGGTGGTGCGCCCGCTCTGGGTGGACTGCTTCGACCAGGCGGTGCGGGGCCGGGACTTCGGCATCAGCCTCACCCTCGACCGGCCGCAGACCGTCGACCCCGACGACGTCGTCGACAAGCTCACCCGGGTGCTGGACGATCCGTCCTTCCGCCGCCGGGCCGAACGGCTGGGGGGGCTGCAGCGGGCGGCCGGCGGCCGCGTCCGGGCCGCCGATCTCATCCTCGACCTCCCCGCACTGAGCCGCCCGGGCAGCAGCGACCGCACCCCCGTCCAGAACTGACGAAGCACCCAGAGTGAGGACCGAATGACGTTCAGGTACCCCGTTTCCCGGCCCGGTCTCGACGGCCGGGAGCTCGAATACGTCACCGCCACGATCAACGACGGCTGGATCTCCTCCCAGGGGCCTTACGTCCGGCGTTTCGAGCAGGCATTCGCCGACTACAACGCGATCGCGCACGGCGTCGCCTGCTCGTCCGGAACGACGGCGCTCACCCTGGCGCTGAGGGCTCTCGGCATCGGTCCGGGCGACGAGGTGATCGTCCCCGAATTCACCATGATCGCCTCCGCCTGGGCCGTCACCTACACCGGCGCGACCCCGGTCTTCGTCGACTGCGGAGACGACCTGAACATCGACCCGGCGCGGATCGAGGAGAAGATCACGCCGCGGACGAAGGCCGTCATGCCGGTCCACGTCTACGGCCGGCGGTGCGACATGGACGCGATCATGGACATCGCGTTCCAGTACAACCTCCGGGTCGTGGAGGACTCCGCCGAGGCGCACGGCATCCGCCCGGTGGGCGACATCGCGTGCTACTCGCTCTTCGCGAACAAGATCATCACTGCCGGCGAGGGCGGCGTCTGCCTCACCGACGACCCGCGGCTGGCCGGCCAGCTCGCACACCTGCGCGCGATGGCCTTCACCACGGACCACAGCTTCCTGCACAAGAAGCTCGCCTACAACTTCCGGATGACGGCGCTCCAGGCGGCCGTCGCGCTCGCCCAGGTGGAGCGCCTACCGGAGATCCTCGCCACCCGCCGGGAGATCGAGCACCGCTACGACCAGGGCCTCAAGGACATCCCGGGAGTCACCCTGATGCCCGCGCGCGACGTGCTGTGGATGTACGACCTGCGCACCGAGCGCCGCGACGAGCTGCGCGCCTTCCTGGCCGGCGAGGGCATCGAGACCAGGCTCTTCTTCAAACCGATGAGCCGCCAGCCGGGCTACCTCGCCCCGCACTGGCCCACCCTCAACGCCAACCGGTTCGCCGAGGACGGCCTCTACCTGCCGACCTACAACGCGCTGACCGCGGCCGACCAGGAGTACATCACCGGGAGGATCCGCGCCTTCCACACGAGCGCCTCATGACCGGCACCGAGCCCCCCGTGGTGGACTTCCCGCTGCGCAGGCCGGGCGAGCCCTTCCCCCCGCCGCGCTACGAGGAGTACCGGCAGCAGCAGGGGCTGGTGCTGTCCTACCTGCCCAACGGGAACAAGTGCTGGCTGGTGACCCGCCACCAGGACGTGCGCGAGGTGCTGACCAGCCGCAGCATCAGCTCCAACCCCGACCACCCGGGCTTCCCCAACATCAGCGCCACCATGGGCGTCCCCCGGCAGGAGCAGATCCCCGGCTGGTTCGTGGGCCTGGACTCGCCCGAGCACGACCGGTTCCGCAAGGCGCTGATCCCCGAGTTCACCGTCCGGCGGGTCCGCGAGATGCGCCCGGCCATCGAACGCACGGTCGACGAGCGGATCGACGCCCTGCTCGCCGGGGGGAACGAGGCGGACCTCGTCGCCGGGTTCGCGCTCCCCGTGCCCTCGCTGGTGATCTCGACCCTGCTCGGGGTGCCGCCGGTCGACCGGGACTTCTTCGAGTCCCGCACCCGGACGCTGATCACCATCCGCGCCTCGACCGACCAGCAGCGCGACACCGCCACCAGGGAGCTGCTGCGCTACATCAACCGGCTCGTCGCGATCAAGGAGAAGTGGCCCGGCGACGACCTGATCAGCAGGCTGCTGGCCACCGGCGCGATCCGCACGCAGGAACTGTCGGGCGTCCTGCTGCTGCTCCTGATCGCCGGCCACGAGACCACCGCCAACAACATCGCCCTGGGGGTGGTGACCCTGCTCGCCAACCCGGAGTGGAAGGGCGACGAGCGCGCGGTCGAGGAGACCCTGCGCATCCACTCGGTGGCCGACCTGGTGTCGCTGCGGGTCGCCGTGGAGGACGTGGAGATCGCCGGCCGGCTCATCCGGGCGGGCGAGGGCATCGTGCCGCTGGTCGGCGCGGCCAACCACGACGCCGAGGTCTTCGCCTGCCCGCACGCCTTCGACCCGGCCCGGACGGAACGCCACCACGTCGCCTTCGGCTACGGCGTGCACCAGTGCCTCGGACAGAACCTGGTCCGGGTCGAACTGGAGATCGCCTACCGCCGGCTCTTCGAACGCATCCCGACCCTGGAACTCGCCGTCCCCGTCGAGGAGCTGCCCTTCAAGTACGACGGCGTGCTGTGCGGGCTGCACGAGCTGCCCGTCCGCTGGTAGGCACCGACCACCGGGAGAACCCCTGATGCACATCACCGTGGACACCACCCGCTGCGTCGGCGCCGGCCAGTGCGTCCTGAACGCACCCGAGGTCTTCGACCAGGACGAGGACGGCCTGGTCACCGTGGTCACCCCGCGGCCCGCCGCCGAGGAGTGGGCGGACGTGCGCCGGGCGGGCGGCCTCTGCCCGTCCCGGGCCATCACCGTCCACGAGGCCTGAGCCCACCCGACCGAAAGGAACGATCCCCCCGTGAACGGCACGGACACCTCCACCGCACTGTGGCTTCGGCGCTTCCACCCGGCCCCGGACAGCCCCGTCCGGCTGGTCTGCTTCCCGCACGCCGGCGGCTCCGCCGGCTTCTACCGCCCGGTCGCCACCCGGTTCGCCCCGGGCGTCGACGTGATCGCCCTGCAGTACCCGGGACGGCAGGACCGGCGCCACGAACCCTGCGTCGAGGACATCGGCACGCTGGCCGACCGGATCACCGACCAGCTCCTCCTCCTGGACGAGCGGCCCACCGTCCTGTTCGGCCACAGCATGGGCGCCGTCCTGGCCTTCGAGACGGCCTGGCGCCTCGAACAGCAGGGGGCGCACACGCCAAAGGCCGTCATCGCCTCCGGCCGCCGGGGGCCCTCCACCACCCGCACCGAGACCGTCCACCGGCTCGGCGACGACGGGATCCTCGCCGAGATCCGGCTGCTCGACGGCACCCAGGCCCAACTCCTCGGCGACGACGAGATCCTGCGCATGGCCCTGCCCGCGCTGCGCGCCGACTACCGCGCGATCGAGACGTACCGCTGCCCCCCGGAGCGCCGGCTCCGCTGCCCGCTCACCGCGCTGACCGGCGAGGACGACCCGCGCACCACGCTCGCCGAGGCCCGGGCGTGGCAGCACCACACCACCGGGCCGTTCCGGCTCCGGGCCTTCCCCGGGGGCCACTTCTTCCTCACCGGCCGCCAGAGCGCGGTCAACGACGAGATAGCGCGCGAGCTCGACCGGCCATGACGCGCCACCGCCGCCCCGTCGAGCCTTCCGTCCAGGGCACGTGCCGAGCAAGGACCCTCTGATGCGCACACTTCTCGTCGACAACTACGACTCCTTCACCTACAACCTCTTCCACTACCTCGCCGAGGTGAACGGGCGGGAGCCCGAGGTGATCCGCAACGACGACCCGGCCTGGCGGCCGGAGTTTCTCGACGGGTTCGACAACGTCGTACTGTCGCCCGGGCCGGGCACCCCGCACCGCCCCGCCGACTTCGGCCTCTGCGCGCGGATCGCCGAGGAGGGGCGGATCCCCGTCCTCGGGGTCTGCCTCGGGCACCAGGGCATGGCCCTGGCCCACGGCGGCCGGGTGGAACGCGCCCCCGAACCCCGACACGGGCGCACCTCGCTCGTCCGGCACGACGGCAGCGGCCTCTTCGCCGGGCTGCCGCAGCCGCTGGAGGTGGTCCGCTACCACTCGCTCGCCGTCACGGACCTGGCCGCCGGCCTGGAGCCGACCGCCTGGGCCCAGGACGACGGCGTGGTCATGGCACTGCGGCACCGGGCGCTGCCGCTGTGGGGCGTGCAGTTCCACCCCGAGTCCATCGGCACCGCCGGCGGCCACCGGCTGCTGAAGAACTTCCGGCGGCTGACCCGGCTGCACGGCCGGCGGCGCCGACCCGCTCCCGTCGCGGGCCCCGCGCCGAGGACCGCGGCGCCCCCCGGCACCGGCGACAGCGCGCCCACCCGCCGACTGCGGGTCCTGGCCGAGCCGCTGTCCACCGAGTGGGACGCCGAGGTGGCCTTCGACCGCCTGTTCCGCTCCGGCAACCGGCCGTTCTGGCTGGACAGCAGCCGACCGGGCGGTGCGCTGGGACAGCTCTCCGTCATGGGCGACGCCTCCGGCCCGCTCGCCCGGGTGGTCACCGCCGACGTCTTCGCCGGCACGGTGACCGTCACCAGCGCCGACGCGACACGGATCGTCCACACCGCCTTCCTCGACTGGCTAGAGCGCGACCTGCGCGACCTGCGGGTCGAACTGCCCGAGCTCCCCTTCGACTTCGCCCTCGGCTGGGTCGGCTGCCTGGGCTACGAGCTGAAGGCCGAGTGCGACGGCGAACGGGCCCACCGCTCCGCCGACCCCGACGCGGCCATGGTCTTCACGGACCGGGCGCTCGTACTCGACCACCGCACGGGCACCAGCTACCTGCTCGCCCTCGCCGAGGACGGCCGGGAGGACGCGGCCCGGGCCTGGCTGGCCTCGGCGGCGGCGCAGCTCGCGGCCTGCGCCGACCAGGCGCCCGCACCGTGCGGGCCGCCCGCGCAGTGCCAGGGTGCGAACCTGCGGCTGCGCCACGACCGCGAGGCCTACCTCGACCTGATCGAGAGCTGCCGGGAGGAGATCAGGGCCGGTGAGACGTACGAGGTCTGCCTGACCAACATGATCGAGGCGCCGGCCGACCTCGACCCCTGGCAGGCCTACCGGTTCCTGCGGCGAGCGAGCCCCGCGCCGTTCGGCGCCTTCCTCGACTTCCCCGGCCTGTCCGTGCTGAGCACCTCCCCCGAGCGCTTCCTGCGGGTCGACCGGCAGGGGTTCATGGAATCCAAGCCGATCAAGGGGACCCGGCCGAGGGGGGCGACGCCGACCGAGGACGCGCTGCTGGCCGCCGACCTGACAACCAGTGAGAAGGACCGGGCGGAGAACCTGATGATCGTCGACCTGGTCCGGCACGACCTCGGGCGCTGCGCCGAGGTCGGCACGGTGGTGGCCGACCCGGTCTTCCAGGTGGAGACGTACGCCACCGTGCACCAGCTGGTCAGCACCGTGCGGGCGAGGCTGCGCGCGGACACCACGGCGGTCGCGGCGGTCCGCTCGGCGTTCCCCGGCGGTTCGATGACCGGTGCGCCGAAGATCCGGACCATGCAGATCATCGACCGGCTCGAAGGCGGACCGCGCGGCCTCTACTCCGGCGCCATCGGCTACTTCTCGCTGAACGGGGCCGCCGACCTGAGCATCGTCATCCGCACCCTGGTGCTGAGCGGCGGGCGACTGCGGTACGGCGTCGGCGGCGCGATCATCGCCCTGTCGGACCCCGAGGAGGAGTTCGACGAGACCGTGGTGAAGGCGGCACCGCTGCGGATGCTGCTCGACACCGCCGTGCCCGGCCAGCGGGTCCCCTCCGGGCACCTCTAGGGTCTGCCTTCGAACTCCCGCCTGCGGGAGCTCGAAGGCAGACCCTAGGGCTTTCCCGGTGCTCCCCGGTCGAGCATGGAGCAGCAGACCGTACCGTGGCCGGCTTCTCCGGGGAGTGATGGTGCCCGTCCGTACCGACGACTACGCGATTGATCCGGCCGCCGACGAGAGCCGGTCCGGCCCGTCGGCCCCGACCGACGGGGCCCTGCGCGGTCTCACCCTGCCGGCGGTCTTCGCCGCCGCCGTGCGCGCGGCCCCGGACGCGCCAGCGCTCACCGACGGGGACCGGTCACGGACCTGGCAGCAATGGAGCACCGAGGTCGACGCGCTCGCCCGCGGCCTCCAGGAGCTGGGCGTCGGCCCCGGCGACGTGGTCGCGGTACAGCTGCCGAACTGCTGGGAGTACGTGACGCTGCACCTGGCCGTCGCGGCCGTCGGCGCCGTCATGCTGCCGGTGCACCAGGGCAACGGCCGGGCCGAGGTGCGCGCGCTGCTGGACCGGGTGGACCCGGCGCTCCTCGTGCTGCCGGGCGACCTGCCCGGGGCCGCCGACGGTGCCGGGGCGCTGCTGGCCGCGGTGCCCTCGCTGCGTGCGGTGCTGGTGGCCGGGGAGACCGCCGAGGGCGCCGGGCCGGCCGATCCGCGGGTACTGCCGGTCGACCGGCTGCTGGCCGACCGGCTGGGCAGTGCCCCGCACCCGGTGGAGGTGCGCCCGGAGCAGCCGCTCGTCCTCGTCCCCTCCTCCGGCACCACCTCCGCCCGGCCCAAGCTCTGCCTGCACAGCCACGACGGCCTGCTCTCGAACACCGCGCCGGTCGCCGAGGCGGCCGCGGCGGCGTTCGGCAGCGCGGTCGTCACCGCCTGCCCGCTCACCCATCTGTTCGGTCTGCAGTCGCTGCACACGGCGCTGTTCACCGCCTGCCACCAGGTCCTGCTGCGCGGCTGGGACCCGGACCGCTTCCTGGAGCTGGCCCGGCGCACCGACCCGAGCGTGGTGTTCGCGGTGCCGGCCCAGCTGCACGACATCGTCACGCGCCTCGCGCAGACCGACGGGCCGGTCGGCTTCCGCCCGCGCGAGATACGGACGGCCGGCGCGGCCGCCCCGGCCGCGCTGGTCGCCGAGGTCAGGGCCGTGCTGGACACCAGCCTGGTGGTGGTCTGGGGGATGTCCGAGCTCGGCACCGGCACCTGCACCCGCCCGGACGACCCCGCCGAGGTGGCCGCCCGCAGCGTCGGCCGGCCGACCGCCGGCGCGCGGGTGAGCGTCGTCCGCGAGGACGGCGAGCCGTGCCCACCGGGCGAGGTCGGCGAGCTGTGCTACCGCAGCCCCAGCATGTTCCGGGGGTACTTCGGCGATCCGGAGCTGACCCGGGCCGCGCTCACCCCGGACGGCTGGCTGCGCACCGGCGACCTGGCGAGCGTCGACGAGTCGGGCCTGGTGCGCTTCCACGGGCGGGCGGCCGAACTGATCAACGTCGGCGGCCGGAAGTTCAACGCCACCGAGATCCAGGGCCTGCTGGCGGACCTGCCGGGGATCGGTCCGCTGGCCGTGGTCGCCAGGCCCGACCCCCGGCTCGGGGAGTACCCCTGTCTGGTCCTCACCGCTCGCGCGGGCGCGGGTACCGGTCTCGCCGAGGTGACCGGGTTCCTCCGCGGGCGCGGCGTGGCCGAGTACAAGATCCCGCTGGAGCTGGTGACCGTCGAGGACCTGCCCCGCACCCCCGCGGGCAAGCTCCACCGGCGGGCGCTGGAGGAGTTGCTCGCCGGCGGCGGCTTCACGCCGGCCCCGGCCCCGCCGTCGGCAGCGGCGCCGCGCAGCCTCGCGGACGCCCTCGACCTGGTCCGGCGCTGCATCACGACGGTGCTCGGCGGCACGCCGGTGCTCGGCGTCATGCCGGTGCTCGGACCGGGCACCGGCGAGCCGCCGGCGGCACCGGACGCCACCTTCCGTGCCCAGGGGCTGGACTCCGTCGGCGCCGTCCGGCTGCGCAACCTGCTGGTCGAGCGGACCGGCCTGGCGCTCCCGGTCGCCCTGGCCTTCGACTTCCCCACCCCGGCCGCCGTCGCCGAGCGCCTGGTCGGCGGGGCCCGGCCGAGCGGCGCGGACGCGCCCCCGCGGCCCCGGAGCGGCCCGGACGACGAGGCGATCGCCATCGTCGGGATGGCCTGCCGGCTGCCCGGCCGGGTGGCCTCGCCGGACGACCTGTGGACCCTGGTCGCGGACGGCGCCGACGCCGTCTCCGGCTTCCCCGCCGACCGCGGCTGGGACCTGGCCCGCCTGTTCGACGACGACCCGGACCACCCGGGCACCTCCTACGCCCGGGCCGGCGGGTTCCTGCACGACGCGGGCCACTTCGACGCGGAGTTCTTCGGACTGTCGCAGCGGGAGGCACTGGCCACCGACCCGCAGCAGCGACTGCTGCTGGAGACCGCCTGGGAGGCCCTGGAGCAGGCCCGGATCGACCCGACGACCCTGCGCGGCAGCCGGACCGGCGTCTTCGCCGGGGCGATGTACCACGACTACGCGGCGCACCTGGCCCACGGCGGGGCCGGCGAGTTGGAGGGGCTGCTCGGGATCGGCACGGCCGCGAGCGCGCTGGCCGGCCGGATCTCCTACACCCTCGGTCTGGAGGGTCCGGCCCTGACCGTCGACACCGCCTGCTCCTCCTCCCTCGTCGCCCTCCACCTGGCCTGCCGGTCGCTGCGCTCGGGCGAGTCCTCCCTCGCGCTGGCGGGCGGCGTGGCGGTGATGGCGACACCGACCTCCTTCGTCGAGTTCTCCCGGCTGCGCGCGCTCTCCCCCGACGGCCGGTGCAAGTCCTTCGCCCGGGCCGCCGACGGAGCCGGCTGGTCGGAGGGGGTGGGCCTGCTCGTCCTGGAACGGCTCGACGACGCCCGCCGCCACGGGCACCAGGTGCTGGCGCTGGTCCGCGGCTCCGCGGTGAACCAGGACGGTGCCTCCAACGGCCTCACCGCACCGAACGGCCCCGCGCAGCAGCAGGTCATCCACCGGGCGCTGGCGGACGCGCGGCTGGCCCCGGCCGATGTCGACGCCGTCGAGGCGCACGGCACCGGCACCACCCTGGGCGACCCGATCGAGGCCGAGGCGCTGCTCGCGACCTACGGCCGGGCGCACACCGGGGACCGGCCGCTGTGGCTGGGGTCGGTGAAGTCGAACATCGGCCATGCGCAGGCCGCCGCCGGCGCGGCCGGGGTGATCAAGATGGTGCAGGCGCTGCGGCACGGAGTGCTGCCCAGGACCCTGCACGTGGACGAGCCCACCGCCCAGGTGGACTGGTCCTCGGGGGCGGTACGGCTGCTGACGGAGCCTCGGCCGTGGCCGGCGGAGCCCGGCCGGACGCGGCGGGCGGGCGTGTCCTCGTTCGGGATCAGCGGCACCAACGCCCATCTGATCCTGGAGGAGCCCGGGACCGTCGACACCGACCCGCCACGGACCCGGTCCGGGACCGTCGACACCGACCCGCTGCGGCCCCGACCCGCCGGGACCGTCGAGACCGACCCGCTGCGGCCCCGACCCACCGAGACCGCCGAGACCTGCGAGGCCGGCCCGCCGCGGCCCGGCCCCGCCGTGCCCTGGGTGCTCTCCGCCCGCGGCGAGACCGCGCTGCGCGCCCGCGCGGGGCAGCTCGCCGAGCACCTGGCGGCCCACCCCGAGCAGTCCCCCCGCGACCTGGCCTTCTCGCTCGCCACCACCCGGGCCCTGCACGGCGACCACCGGGCCCTGCTGGTGGGGACCGATCCGGACCGGCTGCGGGCGGTGGCGGCCGCACTCGCCGACGGCTCCTCGTCCACGGGCATCGTGCCCGGACGCCGCAGCGACGGCGGCCTCGCCTTCGCCTTCACCGGGCAGGGCAGCCAGCGGCCCGGCATGGGCCGGGGTCTCGCACGCGCCTTCCCGGTCTTCGACGCCGCCCTGCGGGAGATCTGCTCACTGCTCGACCCGTGGCTGGAGCGGCCGCTGCTCTCCGTGCTGTGGGCCGAGGGCGAGGACGCCGACCACGCGGCCGACGGCCGGACCCCGCTCGACCGCACGGGCTGGGCCCAGCCCGCGATCTTCGCCCACGAGGTGGCGCTGTACCGCCTCTTCGAGTCCTGGGGCGTGGTCCCGGACCGGCTGGTCGGCCACTCGATCGGAGAGATCGCCGCCGCCCACGTGGCCGGCGTCCTCTCGCCGGCCGACGCCTGCGCGCTCGTGGCGGCCCGCGGCCGGCTGATGGACGCCCTGCCGGCCGGCGGCGCGATGCTGGCCGTGCGGCTTCCGGAGAGCGAACTCCGGCCGTGGCTGGGGGACTTCACCGACACGGTGGCCGTCGCGGCGGTGAACGGTCCGCATTCGGTCGTGCTGTCCGGGGCCGCTGGTCCGCTGGCCGCGCTGGCCGACCGGCTCGGCGCCGCCGGGCACCGGACCAAGCCGCTCGCGGTCAGCCACGCCTTCCACTCGCCGCTGATGGCGCCCGTGCTGGCGGACTTCCGGGACGCGATCGGCGCACTCGCCCCGGCCGAGCCCGCCGTCCCCCTGGTCTCCGCCCTCACCGGCCGCCCGCTGACCGCGCGGGAGGCCCGGGATCCGGAGCACTGGGTCCGGCACATCGTCGAGCCGGTCCGCTTCCTCGACGCCGTCGAGTACCTGCGCGGCGAGCGGACCACCCGCTTCCTGGAGCTGGGCCCCGCCGCCGCGCTCACCCCGATGATCGACGAGTGCCTCGCCGCCGCCGGGGCCGCCCCGGGGGCGACGACCGTCGTCCCCACCGGGCCGAGCGGCGTCCACGACGAGGAGCAGGCCGCCCTCGCCGCCGTCGCCCGGCTGCACCTCGACGGAGTCCCGGTGGACTGGGCCGCCGTGCTGCCGGGCGCCCGCTCCGTCCCGCTGCCCACCTACCCGTTCCAGCACCGGCGGTACTGGATCGCCGCACCGCGCCGGACGGCGGACGACGGCGCCACCGCCGCACCCGAACCGGCCGGCCCGTGGACCGACCGACCGGTGGGCCCACCGGTCAAAGCACCGGCCGAGCCACGGGCCGACCGGCTGTCCGACCGGCTGGCCGGGCTCGACGAGGCCGCGCAGGACGAGTTGCTGCTGCGCCTGGTCCTGGCCGAGACCGAGGCCGTGCTCGGCGGCGACGCGCCTGGTGACGTCCTTGCCGCACAGGACCTCTCGGAGCAGCCCTTCTCGGAGCTGGGCGTCAACTCGGTGAACGCGATCGAGCTGCGCAACCGGATCATCGCGGCCAGCGGCGCCCGCCTGCCCGCCACCCTGGTCTTCGACCACCCGACGCCGGCCGCGATCGCCCGACTCGTCCGCGCGGAACTCGCCCGCCCCACGACCTCCTGGGGATCGGCCGCCGCCGTCACCGACGCGTTGGAGCACCTGCTCGAATCCGGCACCGCACTCGACGCCGACACGGCCGCGCGGCTCAGGGACCTCGTCAAACGCTGGGGCCCGGCCCCGGCGGGCGGCAACGGCCGACCCGACATCCGCGCCGCCACGGACGAGGAGCTGTTCCGCCTCCTGGACGGTGCCGACGGCTAGGCCCGTCCGGCCCGTCGGTTCCGTTCGGCCGCCCGGCCCGCCGGCCTGCCCGAACGACGGACACCACCAGCCGACCGGCGACCCGATCGCCGGTCGGCTTTCCCCGCTCCGCCTGCCACCCCCTCGACCGACCGTCCAACCGCGGGAGACCACCCATGACCGGGCCCACCCCTCCACCACCCCTCCCCCGACCGCCCGGGGAGGTCATGATCGAGGCGCACGAGCTGAGCAAGGTGTTCGGCAGCGTCCGGGCACTCGACTCCGTGACCGTCTCCGCGCGCCGCGGGACCGTCCTCGCCCTGCTCGGGCACAACGGAGCGGGCAAGACCACGCTCGTCAACATCCTCACCGCCACCCTGCCACCCACCTCGGGCCGGGCCTCGGTCGCCGGCTTCGACGTCGTGCGGCAGCCGCGTGAGATCCGCCGACGCATCGGCCTCACCGGACAGTTCGCCTCGGTCGACGGCCACCTCGGCGGGCGCGACAACCTCGTCCTGCTCGCCCGGCTGCTGGGCGCCGACCGCCGGGCGGCCCGCGCCCGGGCCGACGAGCTGCTGGACCTCTTCGCACTCCGCGAGGTCGCCACCCGCCGGGCCGGCACCTACTCCGGCGGGCTGCGCCGGCGCCTCGACCTCGCCGCCGGCCTGGTCGGCCGGCCGGAGGTCATCTTCCTGGACGAGCCGACCACCGGCCTGGACCCGTCGAGCCGGCTGCGCCTCTGGGAGATCGTGGAGGGCCTGGTCGCCGAGGGCACCACGGTCGTGCTCACCACGCAGTACCTGGACGAGGCCGACCGGCTGGCGGACTCGATCGTGGTGCTCGCCGCCGGGGCGGTGATCGCGAGCGGGACGGCGGCGGAACTCAAGGCCAGGGTCGGCCGGCGCACCGTCAGCGTCGCGCTGGACGGCGCGGACGATCCGCAGATCGCCGTGATGGCCCTGCGGGAGGCCGGACTGGAGCCGGTGACCGGCGCCACGGACGCCTCGATCGTGGTCCCCGTCCAGGCGTCGAGGGAGATGGCGCACGTGGTCCGGGCCCTCGACAAGGTCGGCATCGAGGCCGCCGGGCTCGCCTTCGCCGAACCGAGCCTCGACGACGTCTACCTCACCCTCGCGGCACAGCCCGCGCCGCCCCCGGGAGGACCGGTCGATTGACATCCTCCCCGCGCTGAAGCACGGGGTCCGGTCCGCCTTCCACGCCGCCCTACGCAGGGCAGGCGCATCGTTGTACACCACCCGCGCGCACCCGAACGTACGGGCCGGCGGCTGCCGCTGACCCACCGTCGGACGGATCCGAAACGAGTACCTGGGATGCACGAGATCAACCTACCGACAGGCACTGACAACGACCTGCGGCCACCCGCACGGCGGTCCGCCCCGACGGCGGAACGCCGCCCCCCGACCTGCTCCGCAGGCGGTCCGTTTCCTCCCCCGGCCAAAGCCGGGGGTATCCACGGAGGTCCCCGATGAGTACCAGCACGCGCACGGCGGTGCGAACCGGCGCGGTGGCCGCGCCACCCGCGCGATGGGCCGGCAGTTCGATGCTCCTGCAGATCCGGGTCCTCACCGGGCGTTCGCTGCGAGCCCTGGTGACCGACCCCGGCGTGGTGCTGTTCGGGCTGCTGCAACCGGTCGTCATCCTGTTCGTGCTCACCCAGGTCTTCAGCAAGATGGGGGCCCCGCCGCACTTCCCCGAGGGAGTCAGCTACCTCGACTTCGTCCTGTCGGCCGTCCTGGTCGACAACGCCGTGCAGTCGGCCGTGCAGTCCGGCGTCGGGCTGGTGGACGACATGAAGAACGGCATCGTGGCGCGGCTGCGCTCACTGCCGATCCACCCGAGCTCGCTGCTGGTCGCCCGCAGCCTGGCGAACCTGGTCCGCAGCGCGGTCCAGGCGGTCATCATCCTCCTGCTCGCCGTCACGCTGCTGGGCTACTCGCCGCACGGCGGAGTCGCCGAGATCGCCGCCTCGGTCGGGCTGACCCTCTTCATCAGCTGGGCCCTGGGGTGGGCGTTCATCGCCGCGGGCGCCTGGCTGCGGCGCGCCGAACCGATGCAGAACCTCGCCATCATCGCCGTGCTGCCCATGATGTTCGCCTCCAGCGCCTACATCCCGGTCGCCGACCTGCCCGCCTGGCTGGGCGCGGTCGCCCGGGTCAACCCCCTCACCTACGCGATCGACGCCACCCGCGCCCTCGCCCTCGGCATCCCCGGCGCCGACGCCATCGTGCCCGCCCTGCTGTTCAGCGGTGTCATCGCCGCGATCGGCGCCGTCTTCGCGGTACTCGGCTTCCGCCGCCCGCTGTAGGCGGCGCGGACGCGGCAGTCCCCGGGCCCGGTCCTCCACCAGGTGGTCGGCCCCGGAAGTCCTTCGGGGGTTGACGCCCGGGGCCGGTGCGGGTCGCGTCGTCGGACGTCCGGGGCGGCGGGGTGACGGCGGTCTCGGCTGCCCGCGGAAGGGGGCTCCGGGAGACCCCGGTTGTTCCGGCCCTGGTTGACCCGACGGTTGGTCGCGAGGCTGTGGTCATGACCTCCAGCACCGATGATGTGACCGATTTGGAGGCGGCGGGTGGCGGCTCTGTCGTGATCAACGCCTCGTGGACCCTGCACCGGGGCCCGGCCGTCGCACCGGTGTACGCGGCCACCAAGGCCGCCGTCCACAATCTGGCCCGCACGCTGGGCAGTGATCTCGCCGAGCGGGGCATCCGGGTCAACTCGATCAGCCCGGGCTACATCGTCACCGAGATGTTCGATGCGGCCAACCCGGACCCCGCCTCGCACGATGCCATCCGCTCCCAGGTGCCGCTGAGGCGGCTCGGCCGGGCCCAGGACATCGCCGAGACCGTGGCCTTCCTCCTGTCCCCGCGGTCGTCCTACATCACGGCCCAGGACATCGCCGTCGACGGGGGCCTGGTGACCGCCGTCCCCACCTCCTGACGGCGGGCGGCTGCCCGGCGCCGGCAGGACCGGGCAGCCGCCCGTCACGACCGGCCGCCATCGCCGGACGAGCACAGCGATCAACCCGGGCGCGTTCCTTCGCGCCCGCCGCTCCCCCCTGCGCCCGCGGACAGGACCGGGCCCGAGGGCCGTCCACCGGCGGTCACGGCCCGGCCGTCACACGCCGGACGGTCGAGGACGAGGTCTATACCGAGCGTCTGCGGGCCAGTTGCTTCGCTTCCGGCGGCAGTGCCTCGGCGACCAGCAGTCGCGGCAGCAGTTCCGGTTCCAGGGTCATCGCACGGAAGACGAGCTCGACGGTCACCTCGTGACCGGGCCGGTGCACGATCTCGACCGGGTCACCGGCCCGGATGTCTCCGGGCTCGATCACGCGCAGATACGCTCCCGGCCGTGCGGCCCGGGTGAACCGCTTGATCCAGCCGTCACGCTCCAGCCAGCCCTGGAAGGTCGCACACGGGATCCGCGCGCAGGACACCTCCAGCACGACGTCCGACCCGATCCGCCAACGCTCGCCGATCAGGGCACCGTTGACGTCCAGGCCCAGGCTCGTGAGGTTCTCCCCGAAGGCGCCGTTCCCGAGCGTCCTGCCCAACTCGCCCTCCCAGCCGTCGAGATCCTCTCGGGCGTAGGCGTAGACGGCCTGGTCGACGCCGCCGTGGTGCTTCACGTCGTACACCCGGTCGCCGGCCAGACCGACCTCACCGGTGCCCTTCGGGCCGGGGGAGCTCACGGCGACCGGGCCGTCGACGGGCCGCTTGTCGATGCCCGTCGCCCCCAAGCCCTTCCACGGGTTGGGCCGGGGCCTGCCGACATTGACGGAGAGCAGCTTCATGAGGCGTGACGGTACGGCCTCGTCCACGCTCCGGCGACTCATTTCCTCCGACCCTCCCGGAATCGGTCGTCCAGTCGTCACGACAGGCCCAACTCCTTGTCCAGCAGGTCGAAGACGTCCTCGTCGGAGGCCGAGTCGAAGTCGAAGGCGGCGCCGGGGGCGGCGGCGCCGCGCAGCGCGGCCCACCTGGACCTGAGCACCTCCAGCCGCCCCGCGACCTGCTCGTGGAACTCCTCGCCGACCTCCAGGCCGGCGAACGCCTTCTCCAGCTTCTCCAGGTCGGCCAGCAGCGCCCCCGGCCCGGCCTCCGAATCCGGAGCGAGCTCCAACAGCGCGAACAGGTGGTCCGTGAGCTCCAGCGTCGTCGGGTGGTCGAAGACCAGGGTGGCCGGCAGCCGGACCCCGGCCAGCGCGCCCAGCCGGTTCCGCAGCTCGACCGCCGTGAGCGAGTCGAAGCCGAGCTCCTGGAAGGCCCGCTCCGGATCGACCTCGGCCCCGCCGGTGTGCCCGAGGACGGCGGCGATCTGGCCGCGCACCTCGTCCAGCAGGGCCCCGTGCCGCTCGGTCCCGGGCAGCGCGGACAGCCGCTGGACCAGGTCGGCGGCGCCGTCGGCGCCCGTGGCCGCGGTCCGGCGCAGGGGCGTGCGGACCAGCCCGCGCAGCAGCGCCGGCACCTCGCCCCGCGCCCGCAACGCCGCCAGGTCCAGCCGGACCGGCAGCACGGTCGGCTCCGGGCCGGCCAGCGCGCTGTCGAAGAGCGCGAGTCCGTCCGCCGCGGCCAGCGGCGGCATCCCGGCCCGCGCCATCCGCCGGGCGTCCGCCTCGCCGAGCCCGCTGGTCATCCCGCCGGTGCGCGCCCACGGACCCCAGGCGAGGGACAGCCCCGGCCGCCGCCGGGCCCGCCGGTGGCACGCGAGTGCGTCCAGGAAGGCGTTGGCGGCGGCGTAGTTGCCCTGCCCCGGGGTGCCGAGGGTGCCGGCCGCCGAGGAGAACGTGACGAAGGCCGTGAGGTCGAGCGCCTCGGTCGCCTCGTGCAGGTTCCACGCCGCGTCCACCTTGGGCCGCAGCACCGTCGCGAGCCGCTCGGGCGTGAGCGAGCCGATCACTCCGTCGTCCAGCACGCCCGCCGCGTGCACCACCGCGCGGACCGGGTGGCGCGCCAGCAGGTCCGCCACGGCGGCGCGGTCCGCGACATCGCACGCCTCGACCGTCGCCTCGGCGCCCGACGCCGCCAGCTCGGCGACGAGTTCGGCCACGCCGTCGGCCTCCGCACCGCGGCGGCCGACCAGCAGCAGGCTCCGCACCCCGTGGGCCGCCGCCAGGTGACGGGCCACGAGCCGGCCGAGGCCCCCCGTCCCGCCGGTGACCAGCACCGTCCCGGCGCCGGCCCACACCGGGGCGGCCGGTGCCTCCGGGGCCGGCACCCGGGCCAGCCGCGCCGCCAGCACCTCGGCGCCGCGCACCAGCACCTGCGGCTCGTCCAGCGCCGGGACCCACGCCGGGACGGCATCCTCGGGGCCGTCCAGGTCCACCAGGCCGAACCGGCCCGGGTTCTCCGCGATCGCCGACCGCACCAGGCCCCAGACGGCCGCGCCGGCCAGATCGGCGCCCGAGGTCGCACCACGCGTCACGAACAGCAGCCGCGAGGCCGCGAACCGCTCGTCGGCCAGCCACGACTGCAGCAGGCCCAGCACGCGCGAAGTCAGCGCCCGCACGGCCTCCGGCGTCCGGACCGAGGCCTCGCCGGTGACCGGTACCAGCACCGCGCCCGGGACCTCCGCCAACGACGCCGGATCCGCGTCCGGCCCCAGGGTCACGTGCGGAACGGGGTCGGTGTCCGGCGCCGCGACCGGCACCCAGTCGAGACGGAACATCGCGTCCCGGGCGACACTCCCCGACCCGCCCAGCTGCTCGGCGGCGATCGGCCGGACGACGAGCGACTCCACCGAGGCGACCGGCGTACCGGTGACATCCGCGACCGCCAGCGACAGACCACCGGCCGCCGTGCGCGACAAGCGCACCCGCAGAGCCGTAGCGCCGACCGCGTGCAGCGACACCCCGGACCACGAGAACGGCACCCCGCCGGCGGACCCGCCCTCCCCCGCGCCCGCCGCGACCGCGTGCAGGCTCGCGTCGAACAGCGCGGGGTGCAGACCGAACGAACCGCCGTCCACGCCCTCGGGCAGCGCGACCTCGGCGAACAGGTCGTCACCGAGCCGCCAGACGGCCCGAAGCCCCCGGAACACCGGCCCGTAGGAGAACCCGGCCTCCGCGAAGCCGTCATAGAGGTCGGACACGTCCAACTGCTCCGCCCCGGCCGGCGGCCAGCTCGCCGCCTCGAACGGCGCCGGCGCCGCCCCGTTCGTCAGCACGCCGCTCGCGTGCAGCGTCCACGGCTCCTGCGCGGCGTTGCCCCGCCGGGAGTGCACGCTGATCGCCCGCCGCCCGTCCTCGTCCACGCCGCCGACCGTCACCTGGACCTGCACGCCGCCCTGCTCGGGCAGCACCAGCGGCGCGGCCAGGGTGAGCTCCTCGACCAGGTCGCAGCCGACCTCGTCCCCGGCCCGGAGGGCCAGCTCCAGCAGCGCCGTTCCCGGCACCAGCACCGAGCCGAGGACCACGTGGTCCGCCAGCCAGGGCTGGGTCTGCACCGACAGCCGACCCGTGAACAGGAACCCGGCCGACCCCGCCAGCTCCACCGCACCCGAGAGCAGGGGGTGCTCGGCGGGCCGCAGCCCCAGGGCCTCGGCACCCCGGACGCCACCGGGCACAGCGGCCGGCCAGTAGTGCTGGTGCTGGAAGGCGTAGGTGGGCAGCTCGACGCTCCGGGCGCCGGTACCGGCCAGCAGCGCCCGCCAGTCGACCTTCACGCCGTGGACGTGCAGCGCGGCCAGCGCCTGCAGCACGGTCTCCTCCTCGTCCCGGCCCTTGCGCAGAACCGGGACGGTGAGGGCGTCGTCGCTGACGGACTCGCGGGCCAGCGCGGAGAGCACCGCGTCGGGGCCCAACTCCAGGAAGCGGGTGACGCCCTGGGCCTCCAGGATGCGTACACCGTCGGCGAAGCGGACCGCCTCGCGGACGTGGCGCACCCAGTACTCCGGGGCGCAGAGCTGCTCGGCCGTGGCGAGTCCGCCGGTCAGATTGGACACGACGGGGATGGTGGGCGCGCTGAACCGCAGGCCCGTGACCACCTGGCGGAACTCTTCGAGCATCGGGTCCATCAGCGGCGAGTGGAACGCGTGGCTCACCCGTAGCCGGGTCGCCTTGCGACCCTGCTGCTCGAAGTGGGCCCGGATCGCCTCGACCGCCTCCTGCCCGCCGGAAACCACGACGGACGCGGGCCCGTTGACCGCCGCGATCGAGACGAACTCGCCCAGCAGCGGAAGGACTTCGCCTTCCGTGGCCTGCACGGCGAGCATCGCACCGCCCTCCGGCAGCGCCTGCATCAGCCGGCCCCGCGCCGCCACCAGCGCGCAGGCATCCGCCAGCGAGAACACCCCCGCGACGTGGGCGGCAGCGACCTCACCGATCGAGTGACCGGCCACGAAGTCCGGCCGCACACCCCAGGATTCGAGCAACCGGAACAGCGCCACCTCGACGGCGAAGAGCCCGGCCTGGGCATGGACGGTCCGGTTCAGCAGCTCGGCGTCCTCGCCCCACACCACCTCCCGCACCCCGACCAGCTCCGCACAGACGGCGTCGAAGGCCTCCGCGAACACCGGGAACCTGGCAAACAACTCCCGTCCCATGCCGAGCCGTTGCGACCCCTGACCGGAGAACAGGAACGCACGCTTGCCCACACGCACCGAGCCCTCGACCACACCGGCCACGGACTCCCCCGCCGCCAGCGCGGCCAGCGCCGCCGCACGGTCCGAAGCCAGCACCACCGCCCGGTGGTTGAACCCCGACCGCTCGGTCGCCAACGACCACGCGACATCCAGCGGGGACAGCTCGGCCTGGTCATGGACGTGGGACAGCAGGCTCGCCGCCTGATCCCGCAGAGCCCTCACGGTCCGCCCCGACAGCACCCACGGCACCACGCCGGGCGTCACCACGGGCTGTTCGACGGCCGGGAGGTCCGCCGGCTCGCCCTGCTCCAGCACGACGTGCGCGTTGGTGCCGCTGATCCCGAACGAGGACACGCCCGCCCGACGCGGACCCGCGCCCTGCGGCCACTCCGTCTCTTCCGTCAGCAGCTCGACGGCGCCCTCGCTCCAATCCACGTGGGAGGACGGCGCATCGACGTGGAGCGTCTTCGGCAGCACGCCGTGGCGCATCGCCATCACCATCTTGATCACACCGGCCACACCCGCCGCCGCCTGCGTGTGACCGATGTTCGACTTCACCGAGCCGAGCCGCAACGGCCGTTCGGCCTCACGGTCCCGACCGTAGGTCGCCAGCAGCGCCTGCGCCTCGATCGGGTCACCGAGCCTGGTCCCGGTGCCGTGTGCCTCCACCGCGTCCACATCGGCGGGCGACAGACCGCCGCTGGCCAGCGCCTGGCGGATCACCCGCTGCTGCGAAGGGCCATTGGGTGCTGTCAGGCCGTTCGACGCGCCGTCCTGGTTCACCGCGCTACCGCGCAGCACCGCCAACACGCGGTGCCCGTTGCGCCGGGCGTCCGACCGGCGCTCCAGCACCAGCACGCCCACGCCCTCACCCCAACCCACACCGTCGGCGGCATCGGCGAAGGCCTTGCTCCGGCCGTCCGCCGCGAGGCCGCGTTGCCGGGAGAACTCGACGAACGTCGTCGGGGTGGACATCACCGTCACCCCGCCGGCCACGGCCAGCGAGCACTCCCCGGACCGGAGTGCCTGCGCCGCGAGGTGCATCGCCACCAGCGACGAGGAGCACGCCGTGTCCACGGTGACCGCCGGGCCTTCCAACCCCAAGGTGTACGACACCCGGCCCGAAGCGATGCTCGGCGCACTGCCGCTGCCCTGGTAACCCTCGAACTCGCGCCCGCCCAGCAGACCGGCGTAGTCGCTGTACATCACGCCCGCGAAGACACCCGTCCGACTGCCGCGCAGGGACACCGGGTCGAGACCCGCGTGCTCGAACGCCTCCCACGACGTCTCCAGCAACAACCGCTGCTGCGCATCCGTCGCCAACGCCTCACGCGGACTCATCCCGAAGAACTCCGCGTCGAACTCCCCGGCCTCGTACAGGAAGCCGCCCGAGCGCGTGTACGACGTGCCGAGGTGATCCGGGTCCGGATCGAACAGCGACTCCACCTCCCAGCCACGATCGGTCGGGAAGTCGGAGATCGCGTCCACTCCGTCCGCAACCAACCGCCACAGGCCCTCCGGTGACCGCACCCCACCCGGGTACCGGCACGCCATCCCCACGATCACCACGGGGTCATCCGCCACCGACGGCAACCCGGTCGCCACCCGCGACACCTCGGTCTCGCCATCGAACAGCTCGTCCAGCAGGAACCGCACCAACACCTCCGCCGACGGGTAGTCGAACACCACCGTCGCCGGCAACCGCAGACCCGTCACCGCACCGAGCCGGTTCCTCAGCTCCACCGCCGTCAGCGAATCGAACCCGAGATCCTGGAACGCCTTCGTCGCCTCCACCTCGGCCACACCGACGTGCCCCAGCACCAGCGCAATCTGCGCACGCACCACGTCGAGCACCGCCTCACGGCGCTCGTCCGCCCGCAGGCCGGACAGCCGCCGGACCAGCTCGGCCGCTGCCCCACTCGTGGCGGTTCGACGTACCGGCACCCGAATCAGGCCGCGCAACAACGCGGGCACCTCACCCCGTGCACGCAGGGCCGCCAGGTCCAGCCGGACCGGGAGGAGGGCCGGCTCCTCGTGGGACGTGGCCGCGTCGAAGAGCGCCAGGCCCTGCTCCGGCGTGAGCGGCGGCATTCCGGAACGCGTCATCCGCTCGACGTCGGCGTCGCCGAGGGCGCCGGTCATACCGCCGTCCCGGGTCCACGGCCCCCACGCCAGCGACACGCCCGGCAGACCGGCGGCGCGGCGGTACTGCGCCAACGCGTCCAGGAACGCGTTGCCCGCCGCATAGTTGGCCTGGCCGGGGCCGCCGAAGGTGCCGGACACGGAGGAGAAGACCACGAACGCCGACAGGTCCAGGTCCTTGGTCGCCTCGTGCAGATGCCACGCCGCATCCACCTTCGGACGCAACACCGCCGACAATCGCTCCGGCGTCAGCGAACCGACCACCCCGTCGTCGAGCACACCCGCCGCGTGCACCACCGCACCGACCGGATGACGAGCGACCAACCCGGCCACCGCCGCACGATCCGCGACATCACAAGCCTCGACCAGCACCTCCGCACCCAACGCCGCCAGCTCGGCCACCAGCTCCGCCGCACCCTCCGCCTCAGCACCACGACGGCTCACCAGCAGCAGACTCCGCACACCGTGCTCGACCACCAGATGACGAGCCACCACCCGGCCCAGACCACCCGTGCCACCCGTGACCATCACCCTCCCGGCACCGGCCCACGGCGAGACCGTCTCCGACTCAACGACCGGCACCCGAACCAGCCGCGCCGCCAACACCTCACCGTCGCGCACCAGGACCTGCGGCTCGTCCGACACCGCTACCCCCGGGGGCAGTTCGTCCACGCCCTCCAGGTCCACCAGACCGAACCGGCCCGGATTCTCCGACAGCGCCGACCGCACCAGACCCCACACCGCGGCGCCCGCCAGATCCACACCCGACACCGCACCACGCGTCACGAACACCAACCGCGACGCCGAGAACCGCTCCTCCAGCAACCACGACTGCACCAGACCCAGCACCCGCGCGGTCACCACATGCACGGACTCCGGCACACCCGAGGAGGGCCCGGCGGGCAACTCGACCAACACCACGCCCGGAACATTCACCAACGAAGCCAGGTCAATGTCCTGACCGACAGTCAGAACAGAAGTCTGTCCGTCGTCCGCGACCGTCACCGGCGACCAGTCCACCCGGAACAACGCATTCCGGGTGACGGCCTCCGTCCTGCCCAGCTGCTCCGCGCTGATCGGCCTGGCCACCAACGACGCCACCGTGACGACCGGCGCTCCCGAAGCATCCGCCACCGCCAGCGACAGCGAGTCCTCGCCGGTCCGGGTCAGCCGTACCCGCACCGCCGAGGCGCCCGAGGCGTGCAGCGACACACCCGACCACGCGAACGGCACGCTGCCCCGGCCCCGCTGCTCGCCACCGACACAGGACGAGGCGTGCAAGCAGGCGTCCAGCAGAGCCGGATGCAGACCGAACGCCCCGGCGTCCACGCCCTCGGGGAGCGCCACCTCGGCGAACAGGTCGTCGCCGAGCCGCCAGGCCGCCCGGAGTCCCTGGAACGCCGGGCCGTACTCGAACCCGGCCTCCGCGAACCGGTCGTAGACACCGGTCGCATCCAACGACTCGGCACCCACCGGCGGCCACACCGCCGCATCGAACACCACCGGCATCACGCCCGAGGCCAGCACGCCATTGGCGTGCAGCGTCCACACCGCCTCGTCAGCGCCGGCGGGGCGGGAGTGCACGCTCAGCGCGCGCCGGCCGGACTCGTCCGGCTCGCCCACCCACACCTGTACCCGCACCTCACCCCGGTCCGACAGCACCAGCGGCGCGGCCAGCGTCAACTCCTCGACCAGGTCGCACCCGACCTCGTCGCCCGCCCGCATCGCGAGTTCCAGCAGCGCGGTGCCCGGAACCAGAACCGAACCCAGCACCACGTGATCCGCGAGCCACGGCTGCGACTGCACCGACAGACGGCCGGTGAACACGAACCCCGCCGCGCTCGCCAACTCCACCACGCCCGACAGCACCGGGTGCTCCAGGGGCTTCAGCCCGACGGACTCGGCGCTGCCGGCGAACGTCATCACCGAGGGCCAGAACCGCCGGTGCTGGAAGGCGTAGGTCGGCAGCTCGACCTGCCGGGCGCCGGTGCCGGCCAGCAGCGCCGTCCAGTCGACCTTCACGCCGCGAACGTGCAGCTCGGCCAGCGCCCGCAGCGCGGTCGCCTCCTCGCCACGACCCTTGCGCAGCACGGGGACGGTGAAGACGTCCTCGGTCACCGACTCGCGGGCCAGCGCGGAGAGCACCCCGTCCGGACCCAACTCCACGAGGCGGGTGACACCCTGGGCCTCCAGAGTGCGCACACCGTCGGCGAAGCGGACCGCCTCCCGGACGTGGCGCACCCAGTACTCCGGCGCGCCCAACTCCTCGCCCGTGGCGAGGGAGCCGGTCAGGTTCGAGACCACCGGGATCGTCGGCTCGGCGAAGGACAGGCCCCCGACCACGGCCCGGAACT
>NZ_JBSFNM010000084.1:0-36504 GCF_053587085.1 Kitasatospora sp. NPDC003701 | reverse complement strand
TCCTCGGCGAACTGCACCGCCCACGCCGCCAGGTCCGCCCGCAGGCTGCCGAGGTCGGCCGGCGGGGCGTCGGGCCGCAGCCGCTCCACGGCCACGTCGGAGAGCAGTTCCCGCAGGTCTCCCCAGCGCCGGTAGACGGTGGACGGCGTGACTCCCGCGCGAGCGGCGATCAGGGGCACGGTGAGCGCGTCGCGCCCGAGTTCGGCCTCCAGCTCCCGGACGGCCCGGTGCACGGACTGCTGGACGCGGGCGCTGCGCCCGCCGGGGCGGGTGGTCGGTCTGTCACTCATGTGCCCAGCTTAACGCGAATGAGTTGCGTCTGGCCTGGGGTCATCAGGCCGGCGGCCGGTCACGTCGACGACGGCACCCCGTTCGACGGGCCGAGGGCCGCCGCCGGTGCTACGGCCCGGTCCTCGTCGATCTCGCGAAGCGGCGGCGCACGCCGAAGGCGTCGTACGCCAAGTACCGCGATCTCGTACGGGTTTCGCCGATCAGGTCGTCCCGGGCGCCCTGCGACACCAGACTGTCCCCGGGGCACCGCTGCGGGGTGTCCGCTGTCCGGTGGGGCCGAGGCGTGGCGCCGGTCGCGGTGTCGCCGTCCGGAGGAAGGGATCGGAATTGAGGATCACCATCGTGGGCGGCGGCATCGCCGGCCTCGTGACCGCGCTGAGCCTGCACGCGGCCGGGTTCCGGCCCGAGGTGCGCGAGTCGGCCCGGTCGATCGAGGCCGTCGGGGTGGGGATCAACCTGCTGCCGCACGCCGTACGGGAGTTGGCGGCACTCGGGCTCGCCGACGAGCTGGCCGCGATCGCGCTGGCACCGGAGCGGCTGCTGTACTGCGACCGGGCCGGCGACGCCGTGTGGGAGGAGCCGCTGGGCCGGACGGGCGGCTACCGCTGGCCGCAGCACTCGGTCCACCGGGGGCGGCTCCAGTTGCTGCTGCTGGACGCCCTGCGGCTGCGCACCGGCTCCGACACGGTGCGCACCGGCATGGTGTTCCAGGGCTTCGAGCAGCTCGGGGACGAGGTGCTGGTGCACTTCCTGGACCGCGGCGACAACACGGTGACGACGGAGCGGACGGACCTGCTGATCGGCGCGGACGGCATCGACTCCGCCGTGCGCGCGCAGCTGTATCCGGCGGAGGGCCCCTCGCACTGGAACGGGGTGCACATGTGGCGCGGTGTCGCCGAGGCGCCCCACGTCCTCGGCGGGCGGACCATCGTGGTGGCCGGCGGCGACCCGGGTGACAAGTTCGTCGCCTACCCGATCGCCGACCCGCCCGCCCCCGGCGGGAACGCCCTGATGAACTGGGTGCTGGAGGTCCGGCACCCGGGGACCGCCGGCGAGCTCGACCGGTCGAACCGCCGCGTCGCGCTCGACCGGGTCCGCGCGGGGTTCGACGGCTGGAGCCTGCCCTGGATCGACCTGCCCCGGCTCGTCGAGGCCTCCTCGGACGTCTACGAGTACCCGATGCTCGACCGGGACCCGTTGCCCCGGTGGAGTTTCGGACGGGTCACCCTGCTCGGCGACGCGGCGCACCCGATGTTCCCGATGGGCATGAACGGCGGTTCGCAGTCCGTGGTCGACGCCCGGGCCCTCGCCTGGTGCCTGGCCCGGGCCGCCGACCCGGCGGCGGCGCTCGACCGCTACGACCGCCTGCGCCGCGACACGGTCAACCGCATCGTGCTCCGGAACCGGGAACTCGGGCCGGAGCGGATCATCGCACTGGCCGCGGCACGCGGTGCGGGCCTGCCCGCCACGGAGGCGCGCGAGATCTCCCACCGGTACAAGCAGGTGACGCACGCCACCGTCGAAGACCTCGGCGCCCCCTCCGCCTGGACCGCGTGACCCCGGCGCGACGACGGCACCGTCCGCACCGGGCGTGCCGTCGCGGAGGCGTCGGGGTGGTGCTCAGCGGTTCACGCGGCGTGCCCGGAGGTACTCGCGGGCGAGCAGACGGAGGGCGGCGGGCTTGGCCGGGCCGGCCGAACGGCGCAGCAGGGCGGGGACGTCGGCGCGGGCGGCGGCGCTGGTCAGTTCGTCCAGGCCGATCAGGCAGCGGACCATGGGCCGGTGGGCGGGTGGGACGAGGCCGACCACCGCGCGGCCCTCGGCGATGGTGCGGTCCACCTGGTCGAGCTGCTCGGTGAGCAGCGCCCGGACGGCCGGCAGGTCCCGGGCCCGCTCCAGGTCGGCGCGGGTGACCTCGTGCCGGTCCAGGGCCTGCCGGGGGAGCGTCAGCCGGCCGTCGGCGAGGTCCTCGGCGAGGTCGGTGACGAAGTCGAGCCGCTGGCCGGCGTCGATGACGGTGCGGCAGGCGGCCCGGTAGGCGGTCTGGTCGCCGTCCGGGCCGAGCAGGGTGGCGACGACCATGAACGCGGGCAGGGAGTAGCCGTCCACGTAGTGCTGGTAGTCGGCCTCGGTGGCGAACCCGGCGAAGTCGAGGTCGGCGAGGGCCCCGGCGAGGTGGTCCAGCGCGCGGTCGCGCAGGGCGGGGTGCGCGGCGGCGGTGTTCAGCAGCGGGCGCAGCTCGGGGTGGTCGGTCGCACCGGTGGCGAGGCTGTCGGTCACCTCCTGCTCCCAGCGCGCGTACGCCGCCCCGCGCCCGTCGAGCGGGCCGCTGTCGAGCAGGCTGTCGGTGCGGTGCATGTACGCGGTGGCCGCGATCACGTGCGGCACGAGCCGGGCCGGCAGGAGGAGTCCGGCGGCCAGCACGGCCTCCCGCTTGTACCGCGTCACCTGCCGGCGCTGTCGGCTGTAGTCCTCGCGCAGGCCGGGGTCGTCGATCCCGGCCGCGTCCAGAGCCCTCTCCCAGCTGCCCACTCGCTCGCGTCCTCTCCCTGGTCGGTGTCCCCCGAGCCTAGAGGCCGGTAGGCATCGGTCGAGCACGAGGTCGTGCGGGACGCGGGGCGGGAGGTCGTGCGGGCCGTGGGGCAGGCCGGGGCGGGGGGTCAGCCCAGCGCCTTGGCCTGCCAGTAGCCGAACTGCCGGAGCGGGTCGCCGTCGAGCGACCACGGCCAGGGCGTGACGGTGTCGCCGAGCAGATCGAAGACGCCGGCGCCCTCGCGCGGGCGGCCGGCCTGGACCAGGGCGAAGGCCAGCAGGTTGAGGTCGGCCAGGGCGGCCGCGTACTGCAGGTGCCCGGCGCGGGGCCAGTGCGCCAGCGCCGCGTCCAGCGCCCTGGTGGCCCGGTGGTTGGTCCACTGGCGGCGGACCAGGAGGGCCTCGACGCCGCCGCGGGCGACGGTCCGGGCGTGCTCGTCGACCAGGGCGGTGAGGTCCATGCCCACGGCCGGCGCGTTCGACGGCACCCCGGTCCGGACGGCGTCCAGGAACTCCAGCTGGCTGCTGCGCGAGCCGCACTCCTCCGGCGACAGGTAGCGCAGCATCTGGAGGTGGGCCTCCCGGTTCCACGGGTCGCGCGACGTGACCTCGTGCCAGACGGTGAACAGCTCGCGCGAGTCCGCACGGACCAGGCGCAGGATCCCGAGCAGCACGACCCAGGGCGTGGGGTCCCCGGGGAGCGCGTCGGCGGCGCGGTGGCAGTCGTCGGCGGCGGACCGGGCGTCCGCCATCTTCCCGTCGTGCCGGCCGCGGACCAGCTCGACCCACGCCTCGAAGACCATCGCCTCGCCGCTGTTCGGGCGGCGCATCCGCCAGGAGCGGGCGAGCCCCGAGGGCGCGGCCGCCTCGGCCAGGACGGACAGGCGGTGCGTGCGGCGGTCCCAGTCCGCACCGGTCTCCTGGAGCAGCCGGTCGACCTGGTCGATCTGGATACCGCTCTGGCCCGGTATCCCGGGGGACGTCAGCTGCCGCCGCACCCGGCCCAGCTTGACGTCGTCGAGCTCCGGGAGCAGGCGGGGCCCGGAAGCGCGAAGTCTTCGAAGTATCGACACGCGCCGCAGCCTAGGTCCCGGGTCGAATTTCGGACAGACCCTGGCCGAATTATGTTGTTCCGGAGTGGTCTCGGTGACCTTACGGAGTCGTAGCGCAACCGGACCGGACGCTTCCGGGCCGGTTGCCCGGCCCGGAAGCGGAGAACCGGCCCTCGGCGGCCTCGCGGACCAGGGCCCGGCAAGGGCCCCGTCAGGCCGCCACCGCCTCCACCACCGACAGGACCGTCGGGGTGGGGATGACGCGGGAGAGCCGCAGGCCGGCCCGCTCGAAGAGGTCCGCGAAGTCCGCCTCCGTGCGTTCGCGGCCGGTGAGGGACGCCATCATCATCAGGTCCAGGGTCTTGGACTGGTGAGGGGCGTTGCCCCGGGGGACGACCGCGTCCAGGACGAGGACCCGGCCGCCCGGGTGCAGGGACCGGCGGCAGTGCGTCAGGAGCGTCACGCAGGTCTCGTCGTCCCAGTCGTGGGTGATCCGCTTGAGCAGGTGGATGTCGCCGGGCGGTACGGAGGCGAAGAAGTCGCCCTCCGCCAGCGTCCAGCGGCCCGCGATCTCCTTGTCCGTCTCCAGGCGGTGGCCGGCGAGGACGTGGGAGCGGTCGTAGAGCACCCCGGCCAGGCCGGGGTTCCGGCGCAGCACCTCCAGCAGCAGGCCGCCGTGGCCGCCGCCGACGTCCACGACCGTGCCGCTCTCCGGGAACGCGTAGGCCGCCGGGATGAGCGCGTTCTCCGGGTCGGACATCGCCGCCATGCCCACGTGGAAGACGGCGGCGGTCCGCGCGTCCTGGGCGAAGTGGTCGAAGAACGGCATGCCGAAGATGCCCTCGAACGACGCGGTGCCCTCGGTGAGACAGCTCGTCAACTCTCCCGCCGGCAGCCACATGGTGCGGTCGGTGAGCATCCGGACGGCCGCCCGCGCGGAGTAGGGGACGTCGCTGCGCAGCGCCTGTCCGGCGTCGGTCAGGGTGAACCGGCCCGACTCGTCCTCCGCCACCACGCCCCGGGTGGCGAGCAGACGCAGCACCCGGTGGAGGCTGCGGGCGTCCGTCCCGGTCGCGGTGGCGAGCTCGGCGGGTGTGCGGGGGCCGTCCGCGAGGTGGTCGGCCACGCCCACGTCGGCCGCGGCGCGCAGGGCGGCGGGGAAGAGGAAGCCGAGGGCCTCGTCGGTGAGGAAGGCGGAGGAACGGCGGTAGCGGGCGTCGGGATCGGCGCCCCCGGTCCCGGCCGCCGCCCCGGGGGAGCCTGCTGCGGGAGCGCCCGCCTCCGCCCGGTCGCCGAAGCGCTTGCCCTCGTCCTGACGCATACCGTCCTCCTTGAATCGGGTGGCCCCGCCCGGAAGAGTGCCCACGGGTAGCCGCGCCGAAGCGCAGCGTCACCGGGTTCTGTCCGTGTCCGGACGGAACCGCTCCCGGAGCCGGGCGGGCCGCCGGCACCCGCCGGCCCGCCCGGCACGGCGATCGGCGGGGGACTTCACCATCCTGTCGCCGGGTGCAGCTTCCGGAACGAAACGGCGGCCGCCGCCGCCCGGCCTCCTAGATTCTGTCCCGCACCCCACGCCGCGCAGCAACGCGAACACCGACCGCGGCGACCCGGCACCGGATCACTCCGCCGCTCTCGCGTCGGCCCGGGCGCGTCGACAGAATCCCGAGGGCGTCATGGATTTGAACGAGGCTCACAACGCCGACGGTGGCCGGCGCTCCGCGATCGTCACCGGGGCGTCACGGGGCATCGGCCGCGCGGTGGCCGTGCAACTGGCCGCCGACGGCTACGACATCGCGTTCTGCTACCGCGAGCGCGGTGAGGCCGCGCTGGAGACCGAACGGCTGGTGCGCGAGCACGGCGCGGCCTGCTACCACGCGCCCTGCGACGTGGCGGACGGTCCGGCGGTCGAGGCCTTCGTCAAGGCCGCCGAGGCGGAGCTCGGTCCGACCGTGGTGCTCGTCAACTCGGCCGGCATCGTGCGGGACAGCCCGCTGGTCCTGATGCCGCCGGCGGCCTGGAACCTGGTCATCGACACCAATCTGAACGGGACCTTCAACTTCTGCCGGCCGGTCGTGTTCGGCATGATGAAGCGCCGCGAAGGCGTCGTCGTCAACATCTCCTCCGTGGCCGGCGTCTACGGCAACGCCGCACAGACGAACTACGCCGCGTCGAAGGCCGGTGTGCACGGCCTGAGCAAGTCGCTGGCCAAGGAGGTCGCCAGGAGCGGCATCCGGGTCAACGTCGTGGCGCCGGGCTTCATCGAGACCGACATGACGGCGGTGCTCTCGGAGAAGCTCCGGGCCGAGGCCCTGAAGATCGTCCCGATGCGGAGGTTCGGGACGGCGCAGCAGGTCGCCGATCTGGTCTCGTTCCTGGTGTCCGAGCGCGGCGGCTACATCACCGGCCAGGTGATCCAGGTCGACGGCGGGATCACCCTGTGAGCGCCGCGACGTGGGCCGTCCCGCCGGCGGGCCCGCCCACGGCCCCGGCCACGGCCCCGCCCACGGCCCCGCCGACGGCCCCGCACGCGAGCGCGCCTTCGACCCCGAACCGCCGGACGAGGGACCGCGCGGTGCCGCTGATCGCGGTCGACGCCTACGAGCTCGTCTCCGCCGAGGTGATCACCGCCACCAAGGCGATCCGCGCCGACGACCCCTACCTCGGCGGCCACTACCCCGACTTCACCATCTACCCCGGGGTGTTCGTCGTCGAATCGGTGACGCAGACCGTCCGGATCCTCGCCGAACAGACCGTCCGCACGCCGTTCGAGCTGGAGCTGGCGGCCCTCACCTCGGTGCGGTTCAGCCGTCCGCTGCGCCCCGGCGACACCCTGCACATCCGCTGCGAGTGCACCCTCACCCGGCCGTCGGCCGAGGCGGCCCCCGGCGGGGACCGCCTGCTGACCGTCAAGGCCGAGTGCCGCAACGCGGCCGGTGAGAAGGCCGCGCGGCTGCGGCTGGAGTTCCGGCTGACCGAGGAGGTCGGCGATGCCGTATGACCACGCCCGCATCCGCGGCGTCCTGCCGCACCGGTACCCGATCCTGCTGGTCGACACCGTCGAGGAGATCGAGCACCACGCCCGCATCGTGACCACCAAGGCGATCACCGGTTCCGAGCCCTGCTACGCCGGGATCGCGGAGACCGCCGACCGCCGCCGCTACGCCTACCCCCGGTCCCTGATCGTCGAGTCCTTCGGCCAGAGCGGCGCGGTGCTGTGGCTGGAGAGCATCCGACGCGACGGCCGGGAGTTCGACGGCAGCCTGATCTTCGCCGCCGCCCGGGACGTCACCTTCCACCGCCAGGCCCACCCCGGCGACGTCCTGCGCCACGTCGCCCACATCGACCACGTCGTCGGGGACAACGCGTTCCTGCGCGGCCGGACCCTGATCGACGGCGAGGTCGCCGTCGACTACGGGTCGGTCGTCGCGGTCGTGCGCAGGACCGACGCGCTCGGCAGCTGACCGCCGGCGCCCCAAGACTCCGGCCGCGTGCGCGGCCGGCCGCTCCACCCCGCTCGGAACCCGCTCCACCCCGCTCGGAACCCGCAACACCCCGCTCCACCGTGCCCAGCACCCGCTCCACCGTGCTCGGCACCCGGACCAGAACCCTGCCGACCCGCGCGGAAACCCCGCGCGGCAGCCGGGCAGACCACCGCATTCCGATGGAGGCAACCATGACCACCAGCGCCGTCAGCGCACACCTCGACGAGCTCCGCGACCTCATCGCCGAGGTCCTGGAGATCGAGCCGGAGGAGATCACCGAAACCGGGTCGTTCGTCGAGGAGTACGAGGCCGACTCGCTGCGCGCCATCGAGATCCTCGCCCGCATCGAGAAGAAGTACAAGGTCGAGATCCCGCAGGAGGAGCTGGCCCGGATGGAGAACCTGCTCGCGGTCTACGAGACCGTCAAGACCCGCGTCGGCTGGGCCGACTGACATGGTCCGCGTCGTCGTCACGGGCGTCGGACCACTGGCCGGCGTCGGGATCGGAGCCGAGCCGTTCGCCGCCGCGCTGAAGGCCGGCCGGCACGCGATCGCCCCGATCGAGAGCTTCGACCCGGTCGGCTTCCCGCACCGGATGGCCGGGGAGCTGCGCGGGTTCGAGCCCGAGCAGTGGGTGCGGCACCTCTCGCCGCAGGAGTGGGGTCCGGCCAGCCTCTTCGCGGCGGCCGCGGCACGGCTCGCCGTCGACGACGCGGGCATCGACCCCCAGGCGCTGCGTTCCTCGCGCGCGGGTTCCGTGATCGGCACGACCAGCGGCGAGTCGCAGGTCGTCGAACGCGCCATGAAGCTGTGGGTCGACCAGGGCCCGCGGCAGCTGCCCGCCGCGAGGATCGCGCTGACCCCCTCCTACCGCATGGCGGTGGCCGTCAACCGCGAGCTCGGTCTGACCGGTGAGGCCGTCACCCTGGCCACGGCCTGTTCGGCCAGCAACTACGCGATCGGCTACGCCTACGACCTGATCCGCAACGGTGAGGCCGACTACATGCTCGCCGGCGGCGCGGACGCGATGTGCCGCTTCGCCGTCGCCGGCTTCTACCGCCTCGGCGCGCTCACCGAGCAGGCCTGCTCGCCGTTCGACGCCAACCGCTCCGGCATCCTCATCGGTGAGGGCGGCGCGGCGATGTTCCTGGAGTCCTACGACAGCGCCCGGGCGCGCGGCGCGCGCGTCTACGCCGAGGTCCTCGGGTACGGCCTGACCTGCGACGCCTCCCACATGGTCTCGCCGGACGCCGGCTCCATCGCGGCCTGCATGCGCCGTGCGCACCGCAACGCCGGGATCAAGCCGGCGGAGGTCGACTACATCTCCGCGCACGGCACCGGCACCCCCTCCAACGACACGATGGAGGGCCGCGCGATCCGCGAGGTCTTCGGCGACACCCCGCCGCCGGTCAGCTCGATCAAGTCGATGCTCGGCCACACGATGGGCGCGGCCAGCTGCTTCGGCGCGATCGCCTCGGTGCTGGGCATCGCGCAGGGCTTCATCCCGCCCACCATCAACCACACCGAGATCGACCCCGAACTCGCCGGCTTCGACGTCGTGCCGAACCGGGCGCGCGCCGCCGAGCTGCGCATCGTCCAGAACAACGGCTTCGCCTTCGGCGGCAACAACGCCATCACCATCTTCGGGAGGCCGCAATGACCGCCACGAGCACCGCGACCGCCCCGGGCGGCGGCCCGCCGACGCGGTCGGTCCCGCTCGCGGTGACCGGCTGGGGCGTGCTGTCGCCGCTGGGCGTCGGCGCCGAGGAGTTCGCGCCGGCGTGGTGCGGGCGCCGCAGCGGTCTGCGCGACGTCCGCGGGCTGTACGAGGGCCCGCTGCCGGTCGACGAGGCCTGCGTGCTGACCGATTTCAGCGTCCGCGAGCACCTCGGCCGCAAGGGGACGAGCTTCTTCGACCGCACCACCTCGCTGACCGTGGTGACCTGCGGGCTGGCCCTGGAGGACAGCAGCCTGGTGATCGAGGAGGCCGACCGCGCCGAGATCGGCATCGTGCTGGGCTCGACCACCGGCGGAGTGCAGTCGCTGTGCGAGTTCATCACCGAGACCATCGTCAACGACCCGCCGTACCTGGTGAATCCGGTGCTGTTCCCCTACGCGGTGATGAACGGCGCCGCCAGCTCGGCCGCGATCTGGCACCAGCTCAAGGGGGTCAACGCCACGGTGTCGGACGGCCAGGCGTCCTTCCTGGCGGTACTGAAGTACGCGCGCAACCAGATCCGCAACGGCTACGTGGAGGCGGTGGTCGCCGGCGCGGTCGAGGAGTTCAGCCCGCACCGGGCCTGGGCGGCCGAGCACCTGCGCGGCGGCCGGGGCGCACGGGTGCCGCTCGGCGAGGGCGCGGCCGCGTTCGTGCTGGAGCCGGCCGAGGCGGTGCGTGCCTCCGGACGCAGGCCCGACGCGGAGATCCTCGCCGTCGAGACCGGGCTGTTCGGCCAGGACATCGATCCGGCCGACGGTCTCGCGGGGTGCATCGGCTCGGCCCTGCGCAGCTCCGGGATCGATCCGGCCGAGGTGCGCATGGTCGCTCCGTCGATCGCCGGCTCCGAGCGCCGGGACGCGATCGAGCGGCGGGGCCTCGCGGCGGCGCTGCCGGGCGTGCCGTTCGCGTCGCTGCCGGTCAAGGACCTGCTCGGCGAGACGTACAGCGCCTCGGGCGCCCTGCAGCTCGCCGCCGTCCTGGCCGAGCACCGCTGCGACGCCGGCCTGGACGGCGCCGTCTCGCTCATCACCTCGGTCACCTCCGAGGGGCTGGTCGGAGCCGCGGTCGTCAGGGGGTGGAGCCGTGACGAGCGGTGACCTCGCCCGGCCCGGCCGGCGGCTCCACGACCCCGCGACGGGGAGGTGGGCGCATGCCGACCGCGATTAGCGGCTTCGACGTCCTCAGCTGCCTCGGCGACGCCGAGGCCACCTTCCGGGCGCTGCTGCGCGGCGACACCGGGGCCGGCCCGCTGCGCCGCGACACCCGGCGGCTGGGGGTCGACCACGCCCACCAGATCGACGACGACGCCGAGGGCCGCCGCGCGAGCCGGTGGCTGGCCCGGGTCGTCGCCGGGGCGGTGCGTGCCGCCGGGCTCGACACCGACGGCAGGCGGGTCGCCGTCGTCGTCGGGACGGGCCTGCGCGAGCTGCCGGAGGCCGAACGGTGGTGGGCCGGGGGCGGCGCGCTGACCCTTCCCGAGCTGCACTTCGGCGCCGTGGTGCGGGGCGTGCTGCCTGCGGCGACCGAGGTCCTGACCGTCTCCAACGCCTGCGCCGCCTCCGGGTACGCGCTCGCCGTCGGCGCCGACCTGCTCGCCGCCGACGAGGCCGACGCCGTGGTCGTGGCGGGCTGCGACTCGATCACCGACAGCCTGCTGGCGGCCATCGGCCGCGGCAGCGCGGTCCGCAGCACCGCCGTCCGGCCCTTCGACAGCGGGCGGGCGGGCGTGCTGCTCGGCGAGGGCGCGGCGGCGGTCGTGATCGAGCCCGAGGCGACGGTGCTCGCCGAGGGCCGCGAGGTCCTGGCCCGGCTGCACGGGGTGGGCCTGTCCTGCGACGCCCACCACGAGACCGCGCCGGACCCGGCCGGGATCGCCGCCTGCATGCGCGACGCGCACCGCCGGGCGGGCGTCGTCCCCGCCGATGTCGACCTGGTCGTCGCGCACGGCACCGGCACGGCCCTCAACGACCCGGCCGAGGCCGCCGCGCTGACCGAGGTCCTCGGCGAGGCCTGCGGCCGCGCGCTGGTGACCGGGATCAAGGGGGCCGTCGGCCACACGTCCGGAGCGGCCGCCCTGATGTCGCTCGTGGTCGCGGTCCAGGCGATGCACCGCGGTGCCGTCCCGGCGATCCGGGGCCTGGCGGAGCCGATCCCGGAGGCCGAACGGCTCGCCCTGGTCGCCGGACCGCCGGCGGCGGCGCGGCCGCTGGTGGCGCAGATCGACTCGTTCGGATTCGGCGGCGTGAACGCCGTCGCGCTGGTGGGAGCCGCCCCGTGACCGAGCGACGGGAGAGGCCGGGAGGTACCCCCGGACGGGAGGCGGGCGCCGCGGGGCGCACCCCGGCACCGGGTGTCTCCGTGCACGCGTACGCCGTCCACGTCCCCGGCGCCGGCCCCCGGGAGACCGGCGGCGCGGCGGCCCCGGGCGAGCCGATGTGCTCGGCCGAGGAGGCCCAGCTGGTCCTCGGCCGCAAGGGCCTGCTGATGAAGGAGCCCGCGACCCGGCTGGCGCTGTGCGCCGTGCACCGCGCGCTCGGGCTGCCCGCCGGCAGGGTCGACCGGCCGCTGCCGTCGGCCGACCGCACCGCCGTCGTCGTCAGCTCCAACCTGGGCAATCTGCGCACGGTGTGCGGCATCGCCGCCGCGGTGGGCCGGGAGGACTTCCGGGTGGTCAGCCCGTTGGAGACGCCGAACGTCTCCAGCAACGTCATCGCCAGCACGATCGCGCTGCGCTACGGCTTCACCGGCCCGAACGTCATGGTCTGCAACGGCGCCACCTCCGGGCTGGACGCGGTCCGCCTCGGCGCACGGCTGATCCGCGCCGGGCGCGCCGAGCGGGCGGTCGTCGTCGGGGCGGAGCCGGCGGACGAGATCGCCCGGGCCCTGGTGCGGAGCCGTGACCCGCGCACCTACGGCGGGCGGGGCGTTCCGGAGCTGCGCGCCTCGGCGGCCTGCGTGGTCCTCGGCGGGCACCGGGCCGGCGCCCGGTCGGCGGTGCTCGGGGACAGCGGCACGCTGTCGCCCGGCGCGCAGCCGCCGGCCGCGCACCGGGGGCCGGCGTCCGACCGGGATCCGGCGTCCCACCGGGAGCTGACCTTCCCGCCCTACGGCGTCGCCGAGGAGTCGGACACCGTCGTCGACCTGACCGCCCGCCTCGGTGAGACCTACGGCGCGCTCGGCGTCCTGCAGGTCGCCGCCGCCGCCGCGCGGATCGGCCGCGGTGACGCCGACGGTGCCCGGGTGGCCTGCGGTGACGCGGTCGAGGGCTACACCTGGCTGGACCTCGCCGCCGCAGGGGACGTGATCGCATGACCGCCGGCGAGGTCGTCTGGCACCCGCTGCCGGGGGTGCGCACGCACGGCGAGCGGATCGGGCTGCACGCCACCGGAGACCCGGCGGGCCGGCCGGTCCTGCTGCTGCACGGCCTGGAGGACACCTGGTCGAGCTGGTCGCGGCTGGTGCCGTTCCTCGGCCCGGGCCTGTGGTGCGTCGCGGCCGACCTGCCCTGGCGGACCGGCGGCGACTACCGCTGGCGCGACCGCGCGCCGCAGCAGTGGATCGCCGACGTGGTCGGCGCCCTGCCGGGGCGCCCGGCGGCGGTCGTCGCCCACTCCTTCAGCGCCAACGCCCTGCTGCTCGGCCTGGCCGGGGGCGGCGGATCCGAGCCGGCGGCGGACGCGATGGTCCTGATCTCGCCCTTCTACCGGCCCCCGCACGTCCCCCTCACCTGGAGCACCTTCGAGCGCTCGCTGGCGGACTTCCGCGCCACGATGACCGCGGGCCTGCGCGTCCGCCTCGGCGAGCGCGCCGAGCGCCTGGAACCGGACGTCTTCGACCGGATGGCGAAGGCGATGCTCGACGGCATCGGCGTGCTGGGCTTCCTGGCCGTCTTCGACCAGTTCGCCGCCACCTGCGACCTCGACCTCTCCGCGTACCGCGGTCGGGCCCTCGTCGTCGCCGGATCCCGCGACCCGGGCATCGCGGGGGAGCGCATCGACTGGCTGCGCCGCGCGCTCCCGCGGGCGGTGCTGAACGTCCACCCCGACCACTCCCACTTCTGCCACCTCGACCGGCCGGAGCCGGTCGGACTGCTGGTGGCCGACTTCCTGACGAAAGGACCCGCGTCCGTGCCGATACTCGACGGCAGCAGCGGCCCCCACCCCGGGCGCCCGCGCTACGAGGGTGCGAACATCAGCACCTTCATCGGATTCAAGAACTTCACCGCGCTGGCCGAGGACGTCGTCCTCCAGCACCTGCGGGAGCTCGGCCACGGCCCGCAGCAGCTGTTCGAGCGCCACGGCCTGGGCACCACCGTCGTGCACTCCTCGATGCGCCTGACCGGGACCATGCACTCCGACGACCAGGTCGTCGGCACGGTGACACCGGTCGAGGCCCGGCCGGGCCGGGGCGCCGCGTTCGACGTCCGGCTCACCACCCGCCGGGGCGACGCCGGGGAGCCCGTCCGGCTGCTCAACGGCCGGGTACGCGTCCAGCTGGTCGCCGAGAAGGACGGCAACCCGGTCGAGCCGGTGCCGGCCGGGCTGGCGCCGTTCGTGGTCGCCGAGGTGACCGGTGAGGGCGCCGCGGAGCCGGTCGTGGTCGGCGACCCGGCGGCCGTCCCCGCCGCGCTGGCCGAGTGCAGCGGGAACTCCTTCCGGTGGGCCTGGAAGATCCCCTACTACGCCTGCCACTACTACACCCGGATCCAGCACCAGAGCTACGTCAAGCTGCTGGAGGAGGCGGTCGACCGCTACCTGGAGCACGTCGGCCTGCCGATCACCGACCTGCTGGCGCAGCGCGACTGGATCCCGGTCGTCTCGCGCTCGCGCGTCGACCTGCACGCCGACGCCTTCATGGGCGAGGAACTGCTGATCACCTTCGCGGTGGACGACGTCATCAAGGACACCCTGTTCACCGCCCGGATGGAGTGCCGCGTGCTGCGCGGCGACCGTCTCGTCCACGTCGCCTCGGCCACGATCATGCACGGGTACGTGCTGGCCCGGGGCGAGCACGCCTTCGCCGACCTGGTGGTGCTCGACGCGCCGACCCGGGCCGCGCTGCTGGGAGGTCGGGCCTGATGCGCAAGCCCCGGTTCTACTTCTCCTTCCACAGCCCGTTCAGCTGGATGGTGAGCCACCGGCTGGAGCGCGAACTGCCGGGCTGGCACGACGAGCTGGAGTGCCTGCCGTACTTCGAGCCGGACGAGCAGACCTGGGAGACGCTCGACGGGCGCGGCATCGAGATGCACTACGCCGCGATGTCCAAGGCCAAGCACCTGTACATCCTCCAGGACACCAAGCGCCTGAGCGCCAGGTTCGGGCTGTCGATGAAGTGGCCGGTGGACGTGGACCCGTGGTGGGTCCTGCCGCACCACGCCTACCTCGCGGCGCGCCGGCTCGGCCGCGGCAAGGAGCTGTACTGGGCGCTGTCGCAGGCCCGTTGGGAGCGCGGCGAGAACATCTGCGAGGTCGACGTGGTGCGCGGGATCGCCGATGCGATCGGTCTCGACGGTGCGGAGGTCGCCAAGGCGCCGCACGACGCGGACCTCCGTGCCGAGGGCGTCGAGGCGATCGACAAGGCGTACCTGGACGACGTGTTCGGCGTGCCGTTCTTCAAGATCGGGCCGCACCGCTTCTGGGGTCTGGACCGGGTGGACGACTTCCTCTCCGCCTACGGGCGGGCGCGTGAGCAGGAGGCGGCGAAATGAGCGAGACGCCCACCGAGGAGACCCCGCTCGTCCCGGACCTGGAGGCCGACCCCCTGGAGGGCATCCCGGAGGCCTTGCTGGACCTGATCGGGGCCTACGACCACGACACGGCCGGCGGTTGCGGCTGATGTCCGCGCCGGTGACCGGGACCCGGCCGGGGAGCGCGTCGGCCGGGGCCGCCTGGGCGATCGAGGCCGAGGGCCTCGGCAAGACCTTCGGCGGCCGGACCGCGGTGGACGGGGTCGACCTGGCGGTCGCGCCGGGGACGGTGTTCGGGCTGCTCGGACCGAACGGCGCGGGCAAGACCACGACCGTCCGGATGCTGACGACGCTGCTGGTCCCGGACCGCGGCCGGGCGGCCGTCGCCGGGTTCGACGTGGTGCGCGAGGCCACCGAGGTGCGGCGGCGGATCGGGCTGACCGGCCAGCTGTCGGCGGTCGACGAGCGGCTGACCGGCCGCGAGAACCTCGTCCTGGTCGGGCGGTTGCACCACCTCGGCCGGGCCGGCGCCGCGAAGGCCGCCGACGAGCTGCTGGAGCGGTTCGGGCTGGCCGGGGCCGGGCGGCGGCCGAGCGGGACGTACTCGGGCGGCATGCGGCGCCGCCTCGACCTGGCGGCCAGTCTGATCGCGGATCCGCCGGTGCTGTTCCTGGACGAGCCGACGACCGGCCTGGACCTGAGCAGCCGCTTGATCCTGTGGCAGACCGTCCGGGAGCAGGTCGCCGCCGGCACGACCGTGCTGCTGACGACGCAGTACCTGGAGGAGGCCGACCGGCTCGCCGACCGGATCGCGGTCGTGGACGACGGCACGCTCATCGCCGAGGGCACGCCGGAGGAGCTGAAGCGCAAGGTCGGCGGGGAGCGGCTGGAGCTGGCCTTCACCACCGTGGACGAGGCCGACCGGGCGCAGGCGGCCCTCGGACCGGACCTGCCGCGGACCCCGGACCGGCTCGGTCTGCACCTGCCGGTCGAGGCGGGGCTCCGGACGGTCGGCGAGGTCGCGGGCAGGCTGGCCGACCTCGGACTGCGCCCCGAGGACTTCGCCGTCCGCAAGCCCTCGCTCGACGACGTGTTCCTCGCCCTCACGGGCCGGTCCACCACCTCGTAGCGCCACCACCTCGAAGCGCCGCCACCTCGTAGCGCCACCACGTCCCCGGGGCCACCTCCCCTCGGCACCGCCACCACCCGGTGGGCCCATCACCCTTGTGAAGGACTGATACACAGTGACCAGCGCCGTGTTGGACACCGCGGGCGACGCCTACGCGCTCGCCGGGCGGCACGTGAAGCACCTGATCCGGGTGCCGCAGAAGCTCCTCGGCACGACCGTGATGCCGATGGCCTACGTCGGGGTCTTCGGCTACCTGTTCGGCAGCGTGATCACGGTGCCCGGGGGCAGCTACCGCGAGTACATCATGGCCGGGATCTTCACCCAGATGATGCTCTCCACGGCCGCGAACACCGCGCTCGGGGTGACCGCCGACCTGGGCAACGGGCTGGTGGACCGGTTCCGCTCGCTGCCGATCGCGCGCGGCGCCGTGCTGATCGGCCGCACCACCGCGGACCTGGCGCTGGCCGTGGTGTCGTGCGCGCTGATGGCACCGGTCGGGCTGCTGATCGGCTGGCGGGTGCACCACGGACTGCCGGCGGCCCTCGCCGGATTCGCGATCCTGATCGCCTTCGGCTACGCGATGACCTGGCTCGGCGCGTTCATGGGCATGGCGCTGCGGACACCGGAGGCGGTCAACGCGACGGCGTTCCTGATCGTCATGCCCCTGACGTTCCTGTCCAGCGCCTTCATCCCGCTCGACCGCCTGCCCGGCTGGCTGCGCGCGGTCTGCGAGTGGAACCCGATCAGCGTGGTCGCGGCCGCGGTGCGCCGGCTGTTCGGCGACGAGGCCGCGGTCACCACGCACCTCGCCTTCCCCGAGCGCCGAGCGGTGCTGCTGGCACCCGCGTTGATCCTGCTGATGCTCGCCGTGCTGGTGCCGCTGGCGATCCGGGCCGGGCGATCGGCGGTCAACCGGTGAGCGCCATGGAGCTGACGCGGGCGCAGTCCGGCATCTGGTTCGCGCAGCGCCTGGACCCGCGCAACCCCGCCTACAACCTCGCCGAGTGCGTGCGCATCGACGGGCCGGTGGACGCGGGCGTCCTCGAACGGGCCCTTCGCCAGGTCGTCGCGGAGACCGACGCGCTGCGGATCCGGATCGTCGGCACCGACGACGCCCCGCTCCAGGTCGTCCGGGACACCGTCGACTGGTCGCTCGCCGTCATCGGGGTCGACGACGACGCCGCGGCCGACCGCTGGATGCACGCCGAGCACACCCGCGCGATCGACCCCCGCACCGACCCGCTGTTCCGCTTCGCCCTGATCAGGACCGCCGACGACCGCCACGTCTGGTACCAGCGCTATCACCACCTGCTCGTCGACGGACTGAGCATCGTCCTGATCGAGCGCCGCGTCGCCGAGCTGTACTCCGCCTTCCTGCGCGGCGCGGCACCCGCGCCGGCGGCGTTCGGACCGCTGTCGCGGCTCGTCGAGCTGGAGACGGAGTACCGGAGCTCCCCCCGCCACGCCCGTGACCGTGCCTACTGGACGGAGCGCTACGCCGATCTGCCGGCCGCGCCCGAACTGCCCGCCGCGCCCGGCCTGCCCGCCGCGGCCGGTCTCGCGGGGCGGCCGACCGCGATGCCGCACGAGCTGGTGCGGCGCACCGTCCGGCTGGGCCCCGCGCAGAGCGGGCGGCTGCGCGGACTGGCCCGCGAGGCGGGGGTCGGGTGGCCGGCCGCCGTGGTCGCGGCCACCGCGGCCTACCTGCACTGCGCGGCCGGCAGCGAGGACGTGGTGCTCGGCCTGCCGGTCGCGGCCCGGCCGGGCCGCGACGGCCGCCGGATCCCCGGCATGGTCTCGAACGTCGTGCCGCTGCGCCTGGCGGTGGACCCCGCGCAGCGCGTCGCCGACCTCGTCGCGGCGGGCGCCGGGGAGCTGCACGCCTCGCTGCGGCACCAGCGGTACCCCTTCGAGGAGCTCGCCAAGGACCTCGGTCTGCCGGGCACCGACCACCGCCTGCTCGGCCCGCGGCTCAACATCGTGATGCTCGACCACGTCCTGGACTTCGCCGGGAGCCGGGCCACCGTGGCCAACCTGGCCGGCGGGCCGGTCGAGGACCTGTCCGTCGTCGTCGACGGCCGCGCCGGGGACGGCGCCCTCGACATCGAGTTCGGCGGCCACCCCGGCCGCTACGACGAACGGGCCCTCGCCGCGCACCAGGACCGGTTCCTGGCCGTGCTGGAGGCCTTCGCCGCCGACCCCGGCCGGCGCGTCGGCCGGGTCGACGCCGTCACCGGAGCCGAGCGCGAGCGGCTGCTCGTCACCTGGAACGCGACGACGTCCGCCGCCCCCGCGACCACGACGGCGGCGCTCTTCGAGGCCCAGGCCGCGCGCACCCCGTACCGCACCGCCGTCACCCACGGCGGGACGTCGCTGACCTACGCCGAACTCAACGCGCGCGCCAACCGCCTGGCCCGGCGGCTGGTCGCCGAGGGCGCGGCGCCCGAACGGTTCGTCGCGGTGACCGTGTCCCGGTCGGCCGAGATGGTCGTCGCGCTGCTCGCCGTCCTGAAGTCCGGCGCCGCCTACCTGCCGATCGATCCCCACCACCCGCGCGAGCGCCGGGACTTCATGCTCGCGGACGGCGGACCGGTGCTCGTGCTCGACGACGCGGTCGCGTCCGGGAACCTCTCGGGCCTGTCCGGGGCGAACCTCACCGACGCCGAGCGCCGGGCCCCGCTGCTGCCCGGCCACGCCGCCTACGTGATCCACACCTCGGGCTCGACCGGCACGCCCAAGGGGGTGGTGGTCTCCCAGGCCAACGCGGTCAACCTGCTCCGCTGGGCCCACGAGGCCTTCACCGAGCGGCAGTTCGCCCGGGTGCTGGCGGCGACCTCGCTCAGCTTCGACGTCTCGGTCTTCGAGCTGTTCGCCCCGCTGACCTGCGGCGGCAGCGTCGACGTCGTGCGCGATCTGCTGGCGCTCGCCGAACTGCCGGCGGGCGGCTGGTCGGGCAGCCTGATCAGCGGGGTGCCGTCGGCGTTCGCCGAACTGCTGGCCCGCGGCGAGGTCAAGGCCTCGGCCGACGTCGTGGTGCTGGCCGGCGAGGGGCTGTCCGCGCGCGCCGTCGAGGAGATCTCCGCCGCCGTGGACGGCGCCGAGATCGCCAACATCTACGGACCGACCGAGGCGACGGTCTACTCGGCGTTCTGGTTCTCCGACGGCGAGCGCCCCCCGGTGCCCCCCATCGGGCGCCCCGTCTCCAACGCCCGCGCCTACGTGCTCGACGCCGCCCTGCGTCCCGTCCCGGTCGGCGCGACCGGCGAGCTCCACATCGCCGGGGCCGGGGTGGCGCGCGGCTACCTCGGGCGCCCCGGGCTGAGCGCCGAGCGCTTCGTCGCCGACCCGTACGGACCTCCGGGGTCGCGGATGTACCGCACCGGCGACTCCGCCAGGTGGACCGAGGACGGCCGGCTGGTCTGCCTCGGGCGCACCGACGACCAGGTGAAGGTCCGCGGGTTCCGCATCGAACTCGGCGAGATCGAGGCGGTGCTGGCCGCGCACGAGGACGTCGCCCGGGTGGCGGTCGTCGCGCGGGAGGACCGGCCCGGGGTCAAGCAGTTGGTCGGCTACGTCGTCGGCGCCGCCGGAGCGCGGCCGGACGCGGCGCGGCTGCGCGAGTACGCCGCCGACCGCCTGCCCGGGTACATGGTCCCGGCCGCCGTCACGGTGCTCGACCGGCTGCCGCTGAACCCGAGCGGCAAGCTGGACCGCCGGGCCCTGCCCGCGCCCGACCACGCCGTCGCGCCGGGAGGCCGCCGGCCGCGCACCGCACTGGAGCGGACGCTGTGCGAGCTGTTTGCGCAGACGCTGGGCGTACCGGAGTTCGGCATCGACGACAGCTTCTTCGACGTCGGCGGGGACAGCATCGTCGCGATCCAGCTGGCCGGCCGGGCCCGCGCGGCGGGGCTGGTCCTCACCCCGCGCGACGTGTTCGAGGCCAGGACGGTCGCCCGTCTGGCCCCGCGCGTCGCCGCCGACGGCGCCGGCCGCGTCGTCGAGGACCGGGACGCCGGAACCGGTGAGGTCGAGCCCCTGCCGGTGGTGCACTGGCTCGCCGAACAGCGGGACGACATCGGCGGGTTCTGCCAGAGCGTGGCGGTCACCACCCCGGCCGGGCTGACCTTCGAAGCGCTCACCCGGGCCTTCGGCGTCCTGCTCGACCACCACGACTCGCTGCGCCTGCGGACGGGAGCGCGCGGCGGTGGCGGGTGGACCCTGACCGTCGCGCCGCGCGGAAGCGTCGATCCCGCGGGCGTGCTCACCCGGTTCGAGGTCCGCGCCGGCGACCCGGACGCGGTCGCCGGCGCCCGGACGGCCGCGCTGCGTGCCTCGTTGGCACCGGAGCACGGCCGGGTGGTGGCGGCGGCCTGGCTCGACGCGGGCCCCGGCCGGCCGGGGCGGCTCCTGATGGCCGTGCACCACCTGGCGGTCGACGGCGTCTCCTGGCGGATCCTGCTGGACGACCTGGCCGCGGCGGTCGACGGTGCGCCGCTCCAGCCGATCGGCACCTCGCTGCGGACCTGGTCGGCGATGCTGCGCGACGAGGCCCGGTCGCCCGGTCGCGCGGCCGAACTGCCGTACTGGCTGGACGTGCTCTCCGGTCAGCGGGCCCCCGAACCGGCCGGCGAGCCCGAGTCGGTCACCGTCACGGTCGAGGCCGAGCTGGTGGCCGGCGTGCAGGCGGCGTTCCACGCCGATCCGGACGACGTCCTGCTGACCGCGCTCGGCATGACCTTCGACACCCCGACCCTGGTGACCCTGGAGAGCCACGGCCGGCACCCGGGCGACGCGTCGGTGGACCTGTCCCGCACCACCGGCTGGTTCACCGCCATGCATCCGGTCCTGCTCGACGGCGGCCCGCTGAAGCGCGTGAAGGAGCAGCTGCGCGCCGTCCCCGGCGACGGGCTCGGCTACGGACTCCTGCGTCATCTGAACCCCGGGACGGCCGGGTCGTTCGCCGGGTACCCGCAGCCGCGGGTCGCCTTCAACTACCTCGGCCGGATCGCCGGCGACACCGACCGGCCGTGGTCCGTGACCGCCCTGGGCGCCGGTGACCCGCCCGGCGGGCACGCCCTGGAGATCAACGCCGTCACGGTGGACGGCCCCGGGGGCGCGGTCCTGTCGGCGACCTGGACCGGGCCCGACGCCGCCGCCCTCGCCGGGCGCTGGGTCCGGGCGCTGACGGCGCTGGCCGGCGAGGCCGGCGGGCACACACCGTCGGACTTCGGGCTCGTCGCCGTCGGGCAGGCCGAGATCGAGGAACTGGAGCGGCGGTACCCGCGGTTGGAGGACGTGCTGCCGCTGACGCCGCTGCAGGCGGGGCTGCTGTTCCACGCGATGTTCGACGAGCAGGACGTCTACACCGTCCAGTTCGCCTTCGAGCTCCTGGGCGAACTCGACGAGGCCCGGCTGCGCGGTGCCGTCCGGCGGCTCGTCGACCGGCATCCCAACCTGCGCTCGGCGTTCGTCCACCGCGACGGCGGCGAGCCGGTCCAGGTGGTGCTGCCGACCGCCCCGGTCGAGTTCAGCACGACCGCCGACCCGTCCCTGATCGACTCCGAGCGCACCCGCCGCTTCGATCCGGCGGCCCCCGCGCTGCTGCGCGTCCTGCTCGTGCGCGAGGCGGCGGACCGCCACCGCCTCGTCCTGACCAATCATCACATCCTGCTGGACGGCTGGTCGATGCCGCTGCTCGCGCGGGAGCTGTTCGCCCTCTACACCGGCGCCGAGCTCCCCGACGCCGCCCCCTACCGCGACCACCTCGCCCGGCTGGCGCGCCAGGACCGCGCCGAGGCCGGCGCCGCCTGGCGGGCGGCCCTGGACGGCCTCGACGAACCCACGATCCTCGCCCCGGGCCGCGCGGGAGTCGCCGTCCCGGACCGCCTCACGATGGAGCTGGACGGCGAGGCGGTCCGGCGCTGCGCGCGGGAGCACGGCATCACCCTCAACACGCTCGTCCAGGGCCTCTGGTCCCTGCTCCTGTCCCGGACCACCGGCCGCGACGACGTGGTCTTCGGAACGACGGTGTCCGGACGCCCGGCCGAACTGCCCGGGGTCGAGGGCATGATCGGCCTGTTCATCAACACCCTGCCGGTCCGGGTGCGCCTGGACCCGGCCGAGCGGCTCGGCGCCCTGCTGACCCGGATCCAGCAGGAGCAGACGCGCCTGCTCGCGCACCACCACCTCGGCCTGACCGAGATCCAGCGGGCCGTCGGCCAGGGCGAGTTGTTCGACACGCTCACCGTCGTCGAGACCTACCCGCTGGATCCCGCGGGCCTGCCCGAGGTGGCCGGCCTGCGCGTCGGCGAGATCACCGTCCGGGACGCCACGCACTACCCGCTCTCGCTCGTCACCATCCCCGGCGGTCCGGTGCTGCGGCTGCACCTCGACCACCACCCCGGCCGGGTCCCGGTCGAGGACGCGCGACTGCTGCTCGGGCGGCTGGAGGCGCTCGTGCGCACGCTGCTCAGCGGCGAGGACCCGTGCGTCGGGCGGCTGGAGACGGTGACCGGGGCCGAGCGGGAGGCCGTCCTGACCCGCTGGAACGCCACGGCGGCCCGGCTGCCCCTCGGCACGCTCCCCGGGCTGATCGAGCAGCAGGCCGCCCGGACCCCCGAGGCCGAGGCCGTCGTCCTCGGCCCGGAGTCGCTGTCCTACCGCGAGCTCAACGGGCGCGCCAACCGGCTGGCCCGCCTGCTGGTCTCGCGCGGCGCGGGGCCGGAGACGATCGTCGGCGTGGCGCTCCCGCGCTCCACCGCGCTCGTCGTCGCGCTGCTCGCCGTCCTGAAGTCCGGCGCCGCCTACCTGCCGATCGACCCCGGCTACCCGCGCGAGCGCATCGACCACCTGCTGGCGGACGCCGCCCCGGTGGTCGTCCTGACCACCGCCGGGACCAGCGGCCTCGTCGAGGGCGCCGACCGGATCCGCCTCGACGATCCGGCGCTCCCCGCCCACCTGCGGGCCTACCCGGAGTCGGACGTCACCGACGCCGAGCGCCGGGCCCCGCTGCTGCCGGCGCACCCCGCCTACGTCATCCACACCTCCGGCTCGACCGGCCGGCCCAAGGGCGTCGTCGTCCCGCACGCCGGCATCGTCAACCGCCTCGGCTGGATGCAGGCCGAGTACGGACTCACCGCGGCGGACCGGGTGCTGCAGAAGACGCCGTCCGGGTTCGACGTGTCGGTCTGGGAGTTCTTCTGGCCCCTGATGACCGGCGCGACGCTCGTGGTCGCCGAGCCGGAGGGCCACCGGGACCCGGCGTACCTCGCCGCGCTGATCGACGAGCAGCGCGTCACGACGGTGCACTTCGTGCCGTCGATGCTCCAGGCCTTCCTGCTGGAGCCGGCCGCCGCGACCTGCACCGGGCTGCGCCGCGTCATCTGCTCCGGCGAGGCGCTGCCGGTCGAGACGCGGACCGGTTTCCACGCGGTCCTCGCCGGGGCCGCGCTCCACAACCTGTACGGCCCGACCGAGGCCTCGGTCGACGTGACGCACTGGGAATGCCGGCGCGGCGACACGGGGGAGTCGGTGCCGATCGGGCGGCCGGTCGCCAACACCCGCGTCCTCGTCCTCGACGGCGCCCTGCGGCCGGTGGCACCGGGGGTGACCGGCGAGCTGTACCTCGCCGGCGTCCAGCTCGCGCGCGGCTACCTGAACCGACCGGGCCTCACCGCCGGGCGCTTCGTCGCCGACCCGTACGGACCTCCGGGGTCGCGGCTGTACCGCACCGGCGACCTGGGCCGGTGGACCGACGAGGGCGTCCTGCTCTACGCCGGACGGTGCGACGACCAGGTGAAGATCCGCGGGTTCCGGATCGAGCCCGGCGAGATCGAGAGCGCCGTCACGCGGTTCGCCGGAGTCGGCCGGGCGGCCGTGGTCGCGCGCGATGACCGCCCCGGTGCGAAGAGGCTGGTCGCCTACGTCGTCCCGCGGGCCGGAGCGGCGGTGGACGTCGACGCCCTGCGCGAGCACCTCGCCGCGACCCTGCCCGACCACATGGTGCCCGCGGTGGTCATGACCGTCGAGGAGCTGCCGCTGTCGCCGAGCGGCAAGCTCGACCGCCGGGCCCTGCCCGCACCGGACCACGGGGCCCGGTCGGACGGCCGCGCCGCGGGCACCCCGGTCGAGGCGGCGCTGTGCGCCCTGTACGGCCAGGTGCTGGGGCTGCCGGCGGTCGGCGTCGACGACAGCTTCTTCGCCCTCGGCGGCGACAGCATCAGCTCGATCCAGCTGGTCAGCCGGGCGCGGACGGCCGGCTTCGTCCTGACGCCCCGCGACGTCTTCGAGACCAGGACGGTCGCGCGACTGGCCGAGCGGGTCGGCCGGGCCGGTGCGGCCGTCACGGAGGATCCGGACGCGGGGACGGGTGAGGTCCTCCCGCTGCCGATCATGCGGCGGCTGATGGAGCAGCCCGGGCCGATCGGCGCCTTCCGCCAGGCGGTGACGCTGTCGACGCCCGGCGGGCTGACCGCCGACGTGCTGACGGGCGCGCTCACCGCGCTCGTCGACCACCACGACGCCCTGCGGCTGAGGTACTCCGGCGGGCGGCTCGTGGTGCAGCAGCGGGGAACGGTCGCCGTGGGGCTCACCGACGGTGATCCCGCCGAGCGGCTCTCCCCGGCCGACGGCCGGATGCTCGCGGCGCGGTGGGACGGCGCCCGGCTGGAGCTGGTGATCCACCACCTGGCCGTGGACGGGGTGTCATGGCGGATCCTGATCCCCGACCTCGCCGCAGCGGTCGCAGGCGAGGAGCTCGCGCCGGTCGGGACGTCGCTGCGGACCTGGGCGTCCCTGCTGGCCGCCGAGGACCGCAGCGGCGAACTCGCCCACTGGCGGGCCACCCTGGCCGGCCCGCGCACGGCCGTCGCCGGACGGGCCGTCGACGGGCGCGACACGGTGGCGACGCTCGACTCCCTGACCGTGCACGTGCCGGCGGCGGTCACCGAGGCCGTTCTGACGACGCTGCCCGAGGCGTACCACGCGAGCGTGGACGACGTGCTGCTCACCGCGCTGGCGCTGGCGGTCGGCGGGGAGACGCTCGTCGACCTGGAGGGCCACGGCCGGGAGGAACTCGGCACGCCGACCGACCTGTCCCGGACGGTGGGCTGGTTCACGACGCTGTACCCCGTCCGGCTGGTCCCCGGCTCGGAGGAACCGGACACCGCGCTGAAGAACGTCAAGGAACAGCTGCGCGCCGTCCCCGGTCGCGGCCTCGGCTACGGACTCCTGCGCCATCTCGACCCGCGGACCGCCCCGGCGCTGGCCGGACTCCCGCCCGCGCCGATCGGGTTCAACTACCTCGGCCGCGTGTCGGCCGGCCGGAGCTCGCCGGACGGGTGGTCGCTGATCGGCGGCATCGGGGGCGGCGCGGACCAGGAGCTGACCGTGGCACACGCGATCGAGATCAACGCCGTCACCCTCGACGGCCCGGACGGCCCGACCCTCTCGGCGACCTGGGCCTGGCCGGGCGGCCTGCTGACCGGCGCGGAGGTCGGGCGCATCGCCACGGCCTGGACCACCGCACTGACCGACCTCGCCGGATGCTCCGGCGGCGGCTACACACCGTCCGACCTCGACCTGGTCGCCATCACCCAGGACGAGATCGACGAGCTGGCCGACGAGCTCGACGCCGAGTGGGGAGACCTCCGATGACCGAGACCGGGACCAGGAAGCCGCGCTTCGAGGACGTCCTGCCGCTGACTCCCGTGCAGTCCGGCATGCTCTTCCACGCGCTGTTCGACGACGGCGCGGACGACGTCTACACCGTCCAGTTCGTGCTGCGACTGGAGGGCGACCTCGACGTCGGGCGCCTGCGCCGGGCCGCGGCGTCCCTGCTCGACCGCCATCCGAACCTGCGCGCCGGGTTCCGCCGGCGCAAGAACGGCGAGTCGGTGCAGGTGGTCGCGACCGGCGTCGAGCTGCCCTTCGAGGTCGTCGACCTCACCGGGCACGCCACGCCGGACGCCGAGTCGCGGCGCCTGCTGGCCGAGGACCGCGCCCGGCGCTTCGACACCGGACGTCCGCCGCTGCTGCGCGCGCTGCTGCTCAGGCTCGGGCCGCTGCTGCACCGCCTGGTGCTGACCAACCACCACATCCTGCTCGACGGCTGGTCGATGCCGCTGGTCGCCCAGGAGCTCTTCGCCCACTACGCGGCCGGCGGGCGCCACACCGCGCTGCCTCCGGCCACGCCGTTCCGCGACTACCTGGCCTGGCTGGGCCGCCAGGACCGGCCCGCCGCACTGGACGCCTGGCGCGCGGCCCTCGACGGCGTGGACGGGCCCACCCTGCTGGCCCCGGCGGACCGGGCACGACCGGCCGCGGTGCCCGAGCGCCTCACCCTCGACCTCGACGACGCGACCGGCGCCGCCGTCCGGCGCTGCGTCCGGGAGCGCGGCCTGACCCTCAACACCCTGGTCCAGGGGGCCTGGGCCCTGACGGTGTCGCTCATGACCGGCCGCGACGACGTCGTGTTCGGCACCACCGTGTCCGGGCGCCCGCCGGAGGTGGCGGGGGTCGAGACGATGGTCGGCCTGTTCATCAACACGCTGCCGGTGCGGGTCCGCCTGGACCCGGCGGAGCCGGTCGGCCGCCTCCTGGAGCGGATCCAGGAGGAGCAGTCCCGGCTGCTGGCCCACCAGCACATCGGCCTGGCCGACCTCCAGCGGCTCACCGGGCACGGCGAACTCTTCGACACGCTCACCGTCGTCGAGACCTTCCTGGACGTCTCCGGCGACCCCGTCGCCGGGCTGGGCGTCGCCCTGGAGGAGGCGAACAACGCGACGCACTACCCGGTCACCCTGGTGGTGCTGCCGGGCGAGCGGATCCGGGTGCTGCTCGACCACCGCGCCGACCTCGTCGGGCGTGCGCGGGCCGAGCGGCTGGCCGGGCGGTTCGAGACCCTGCTGCGCGCCCTGGTCGCCGACCCGGACGTGCCGGTGGGCCGGCTCGACGCGATGCCCGCGGACGAGCGCGAACAACTCCTGCACGGCTGGAACGACACCTCCGCCGACGTACCGGCCACGACCATGCACGGCCTGCTCGAAACGCGGGCCGCCGCCACCCCCGACGCGATCGCCCTGACCGGCCACCCGGACACCTTCAGCTACGCCGGGCTCAACGCCGCCGCCAACCGGCTGGCCCGGCTGCTCGTCGCCCGCGGGGCCGGACCGGAGACGATCGTCGCCCTCGCCCTGCCGCGCTCGACCGATCTGATCGTGGCGCTGCTCGCCGTCCTGAAGTCGGGCGCCGCCTACCTGCCGGTCGACCCGGCCCACCCGCGGGAGCGCATCGACCTCGTCCTCGCGGACGCCGCGCCGGTCCTCGTGGTCACCGCTGCCGAGACCGCCGAACTGGCGCCGGCCGACCGGCGGCTGGTCCTCGGACCGGCCCTCGCCGCCGAGCTGGCCGCCGCCCCGGACACCGACCTCACCGACGCCGACCGCCGTGCGCCGCTGCTGGCGGCGCACCCCGCCTACGTCATCCACACCTCCGGTTCGACCGGGCGTCCCAAGGGCGTCGTGGTCACCCACGCCGGGATCCCCGGCTTCGCGGCGGCCGAGCTGGACCGCTTCGACGTCACCGCGGACAGCAGGGTCCTGCAGTTCGCCTCGGCCGGCTTCGACGCCTCCGTCCTGGAGGTCTGCATGACCTTCGCCGCCGGGGCGTGCCTGTGCGTCCCGGCGCCGGGGACACTGGCGGGGCAGGCGCTGGCCGACGTCCTGGCCGAGCTGCGGATCACCCACGCCCTGATCTCCCCGGCGGCCCTGGCCGGCATCACGGGCGACGACCTGCCGGACTTCCGCTCGCTGATCGTCGGCGGCGAGGCGTGCGGCGCCGACCTGGTGGCGCGCTGGGCCGGCGGGCGCCGCATGGTCAACGCCTACGGGCCGACCGAGGCCACCGTGATGGCCACCACCAGCGATCCGATCGTCGGCGGCGGCGCCCCGCCGATCGGGCGGCCGATCGTGAACACCCGCGTCCACGTCCTCGACGCGGGCCTGCGCCCCGTCCCGGTCGGCGTCGTCGGCGAGCTGTACATCGCCGGCGCGGGCCTGGCGCGCGGCTACCTCCACCGGCCCGGCCTGACCGCGGACCGGTTCGTCGCCGATCCGTTCGGCGCGGCCGGGAGCCGCCCGGGGCCGGGCGGCGGGCCGGGCGGGCGGATGTACCGGACCGGCGACCTGGCGCGCTGGACCGAGGACGGCAACCTGGTCTACTGCGGGCGCTCCGACGACCAGGTGAAGATCCGCGGGTTCCGGATCGAACCCGGCGAGATCGAGACGGCGCTCACCTCGCACCCCGACGTCGCCCAGGCGGTCGTCACCGTCCGCGAGGACCGCCCCGGGGTACGGCGGCTGGCCGCCCACCTGGTGGCCGCCGACGGGGCGACCCCGGACAGGGCCGCCGTACGCGACCACGTCGCCGCCCGGCTGCCGGAGTACATGGTGCCCTGGGCGATCGAGGTCCTGGACCGGCTCCCGCTGACCCCGGGCGGGAAGATCGACCGACGCGCGCTGCCGGCACCCGCACCGGCCACCGCCGGGCCCGCGGGCCGGGCGCCGTCGAGCCCCGTCGAGGCGGCGCTGTGCGAGCTGTTCGCGCAGGTGCTCGGGCTCTCCCCCGGCCCACGGCCGGGAGGTGCCCCCGTGGTCGGCGTCGACGACAACTTCTTCGAACTCGGCGGCGACAGCATCATCTCGATCCAGCTGGTCAGCCGGGCCCGGGCGGCCGGGTTGCGGTTCACCCCGCGCGACGTGTTCGAGGCCGGGACGGTCGCCCGGCTGAGCGCCCGGGTGGCGGTGCGCGCGGAGCCGGTCACCGAGGAGCGGGGCGCCGGGACCGGCGAGGTCGCCCTGCTGCCGGTGGTGCACTGGCTGGCCGGGCAGCCGGGCCCGGTCGACGGGTTCTGCCAGAGCGCCACCGTCCGCACACCGCCCGGGCTCACCGCCGCCGTCCTGGCCGACGCGCTGGCCACCGTGGTGGACCACCACGACGCACTGCGGCTGCGGCTGACCCGGCCGTCGGACGCGCCCTGGGCGCTGAGCGTGGCGGCCCGGGGCGGCGTGGACGTCGGCGCCGTCCTGGAGCGGGTGGACGCCTCGGCGGCCGACGAGGACCGGCTGGACCGGCTGGTCGCGGACCGCGCCGAGTCCACCCGGAAGCGCCTGGCGCCCGAAGCCGGCGTCATGCTCGCGGCGACCTGGCTCGACGCCGGCCCCGGGCGGGCCGGCCGGCTGCTGATCGCCGCGCACCACCTCGCCGTGGACGGGGTGTCGTGGCGGATCCTGCTGCCCGACCTGGCCGCGGCGGTCGCCGGTACGGCGCTGGAGCCGGTCGGGACGTCGCTGCGCACCTGGGCCGGGCTCCTGGCCGAGGAGGCCGGCCGGCGCGCCGGCGAACTCCCGTACTGGCTCCGGACGCTGACCGGGACCGGCATCCGGCTCGGCGGCCGCGAGCTCGACCCGCTGCGCGACACGGTCGCCGCGGTGAACTCGCTGGAGCTCTCGATCCCCGGCGCGGACCTCCTCACCACGGTCCCGGCGGCCTTCCACGCCACCGTCGACGACGTCCTGCTGACCGCCCTCGCCCTGGCCGTCGGCGGCGAGCTGCTGGTCGACCTCGAAGGCCACGGCCGCGAGGAGATCGGCGTCCCGACCGACCTGGCGCGCACCGTCGGATGGTTCACCCAGATCCACCCGGTGCGGCTGGTCCCGGGCACCGGCGGTCCGGCCGCCGCGCTGAAACGGATCAAGGAACAGCTCCGGGCGGCCCCCGGCCGCGGCCTCGGCTACGGCCTGCTCCGCCACCTCAACCCGGAGACCGCCCCTGCGCTGGCCGGCCTGCCGGGCGCCCGGGTCGGCTTCAACTACCTCGGGCGGCTGTCGGTCGGCCGGAGCTCCGGCGAGCCGTGGTCCCTGGTCGGCGGCCTCGGCGGCGGCGCCGACGCCGAGCTGCCGGTGCCGCACGTCCTGTCCGTCAACGCCTACGTGCTCGACGGACCGGACGGCCCGACGCTGCGCGCCACCTGGTCCTGGCCCGGGGACATCCTCGGCGAGGGCGAGGTCCGCGACCTCGCCGAGGCGTGGAGCAGGTCACTGGCCGAGCTGGCCGACGCCGCGCCGGAGGGCGGCCGGACGCCGTCGGACGTGCCGCTGGTGCACGTCACCCAGCAGGACATCGAGGACCTCGAAGCCCTCGAACCGGGCCTCCAGGACATCCTGCCGCTGGCGCCGCTCCAGTCCGGCCTGCTGTTCCACGCCCTGTTCGACGAGGACGCGCCGGACGTCTACACCGTCCAGATCGTCTTCGACTTCGCCGACCCGGTCGACGCCGACCGGCTGCGCCGCGCCGGCGACGCCCTGCTGCGCCGCCACGCCAACCTGCGCACCGCCTTCCGGCGCACGCCGAGCGGCGAGTCGGTGCAGTGCGTGCTGCCGCCGGAGCGGGTGGCCTTCCCGGTACGGGAGGCCGACCCCGACGAGTACGACCGGCTGCTGGCGCAGGACCGGGCCGACCGCTTCGACCTGGCGGCGCCGCCGCTGGTCCGCGCGCTGGTGCTCGGCACCAGGATCGTCCTGACCAACCATCACATCCTGCTCGACGGCTGGTCGATGCCGATCCTCGCGCAGGAGCTGTTCGCCCTCTACGAGAGCGACGGCGACGACGGCGCACTGCCGCCGGTCACCCCCTACGCGGACTACCTGGCCTGGCTCGCCCGGCAGGACCGGGCGGCCGCGCACGCCGCGTGGCGCGCCGCGCTCGACGGCTTCGACGAGCCCACCCTGGTCGCCGCGGCGGACGCGACCCGCGCGGCGGCGGTGCCCGAGCGTCTCGTCCTGACGCTGACCCCCGAGCGCACGGCCGCCGTCCTCGCCCGCGCCCGGGCCCACGGCATCACGCTCAACACGCTCGTCCAGGGCCTCTGGTCGCTGCTGCTCTCGCTGACCACCGGCCGCGACGACGTGGTCTTCGGCGCCACGGTGTCCGGGCGCCCGCCGGAGATCGGCGGCATCGAGGGCATGATCGGCCTGTTCATCAACACCCTGCCGGTGCGCGTGCGGCTCGACCCCGCCGAGCACCTGGGCGAGCTGCTGACCCGCGTGCAGCGCGAGCAGTCCGAGCTGATGGCGCACCACCACCTCGGCCTGACCGAGATCCGGCGCAGCACCGGGCACGGCGAGCTGTTCGACACGCTCACCGTCGTGGAGACCTACCCGCTGGACCAGGAGAACCTGCCGTGGACGGCGCGGCTGCGCACCACCGGCATCTCCGCGATCGACGCCACGCACTACCCGCTGACGCTCACGGTCGTGCCCGGCGCCTCCCTGCGGATCCACCTCGACCACGACCCGGCGGGCATCGGCGCGGCATCGGCCGGGGCCCTCCTCGCCCGTCTGGACGCGCTGCTCGACCTGTTCACCGCCGGCGGTGACCCGGCCGTCGGAGCCGTCGACCTGCGGACCGCCCGGGAGCGGCGGCAACTGCTCGGGCCGTGGCCGCCGCACCACCTGCCGCCGGGCCCGCTGACCGTCACCGAGCGCTTCGCGCAGATCGCCGCCGATCCGGCCACGGCCGACCGGCCCGCGGTGGGCATCGACGGCGGACGGACCCTCACCTTCCGCGAACTCGACCGCGCCGCCGACCGGTTGGCCCGTCGGCTGGTCGCGCTGGGAGTGCGCCCCGAGAGCCGGGTCGCGGTGCTCCTGGAACGCTCGGTCGAGCTGGTCGTCGCCGTGCTGGCCGTGCTGAAGGCCGGCGGCACCTACCTGCCGCTGGAGGCCCGCTACCCGCAGGACCGGCTCCGGCTGATGGCCGACGAGACGGAGTCGGTGGTCGTCCTCACCGATGCCGCACTGCTCGAACTCGCCGAGCGCCTCGGCCGGCGGACCCTCGTCGTCGACCTCGACGATCCGCAGGACGCGGCCGGTGTCGCGCTGCCCGCCGTGCACCCCGAGCAGCAGGCGTGCGTGATGTACACCTCGGGCTCGACCGGGGTGCCCAAGGGGGTCGGGCTCACGCACCGCAACATCGCGGAGTTCGCCGCCGACGGCTGCTGGCGGACCGGCAGCCAGGAGCGCGTGCTGTTCCACTCGCCGCACGCCTGGGACGCCTCGGTGCTGGAGTGGTGGCCGCCCCTGCTCAACGCCGGCGAGATCGTCGTCGCGCCCCCCGGCGAACCCGACGTCGCGCTCCTGGCCCGCCGGCTGGCCGAGCACCGCATCACCGGGCTGTGGATCACCTCGGGGCTGTTCCGACTGCTCGCGGAGGAGCAGCCGCAGTGCTTCGCGGGGCTGCGCGAAGTCCGTACCGGTGGTGACGTGGTGCCGGCCGAGGCGGTGCGCCGCGTGCTGGAGGCCTGCCCGGACACGGTCGTCACCAACGGCTACGGCCCGACCGAGACCACGGTCTTCGCGACGCACCACCCGATGCGGTCCGGGGACGGCGTCCCGGACACCGTGCCGATCGGCGGGCCGCTCGACGGCATGCGCGTCTACCTGCTCGACAGTGCGCTGCGCCCCGTGCCGGAGGGCGTCCCGGGGGACGTCCACATCGCCGGCAGCGGCCTGGCCCGCGGGTACTTCGCGCGGCCGGGGACGACCTCGGAGCGCTTCGTCGCCGACCCGTTCGGCGCGGCGGGGGCCAGGATGTACCGGACCGGCGACATCGCGCGGCGCGGTCCGGACGGCGAACTCGTCTTCGTCGGACGCGCCGACGACCAGGTCAAGGTCCGCGGGTTCCGGATCGAACCCGGGGAGATCGAGGCCGTGCTGGACCGGCACCCGCGGGTGGCCCGGTCGGCGGTCGTCGTGCGCGAGGACCGGCCGGGGGACAAGCGGCTGGTCGCGTACCTCGTCGCCGCGGAGGTCGACGCCGCGCGGCTGCGCGCGTACCTCGCCGGCGCCGTCGCGGACCACATGGTCCCGTCGGCCTTCGTGGTCCTGGACGCGCTGCCGCTGACCGCGCACGGCAAGCTGGACCGCCGCGCGCTGCCCGCGCCCGACTACACGGGCGGCACGGCCTTCCGGGCGCCGCGCACGGCCGACGAGGCCACCCTGGGCGACCTGTTCGCCGAGGTGCTCGGCGTTCCGCGGGTCGGCATCGACGACGACTTCTTCGCCCTCGGCGGCCATTCGCTGCTGGCGACCCGGCTGATCAGCAGGATCCGGGCGGTGTGCGGCGCCGAGCTGCCGATCAGGGCGCTGTTCGAGGCACCGACCGTCGCCGGGCTCGCCGCCCGCCTCGGCTCGGCCGGCCCGGCCCGCCCGGCGCTGCGTCCGGCCGTGCGCCCCGACCCGCTGCCGCTCTCCTACGCGCAGCGCCGCCTGTGGTTCATCGACCGCCTGGAGGCCAGCACCGCCTACAACGTCCCGATCGCGCTGCGGCTGCGCGGCGGCCTCGACGTGCCCGCGCTCGCCGCGGCCCTGTCGGACGTCGTCGAGCGCCACGAGAGCCTGCGCACCGTCTTCCGGGAGACCGACGGTGTCCCGGCCCAGCTCGTGCTGCCCCCGGCGCCGGTCGCCGTCCCCGTGCTCACCGAGGCCGCCGAGGTCGCCGAGGCCGTGTCCCGGCACATCGACCTCGCGCACGACCTGCCGATCCGGCCGTATCTGCTGCGGGAGGGTCCCGAGGACCACGTCCTGCTCCTGGTGCTGCACCACATCGCCACCGACGGCTGGTCGATGGCCCCGCTGGCCCGCGACCTGGCCGCCGCCTACCGCAGCCGGCTCGACGGCCACGCCCCCGACCGGCCGCCGCTGCCGGTCCAGTACGCCGACTACGCCCTGTGGCAGCGCGAACTCCTCGGCGACGAAGCCGATCCGCAGAGCCTGATCACCCGTCAGCTGGCCTACTGGCGGGAGGCCCTGGCCGGTGCGCCCGAGCAGCTGCGGCTGCCCTTCGACCGGCCGCGCCCGCCCGTCGCCGACCGGGCCGGCGGAGCCGTCCCGGTCGCGATCTCCGCCGAACTGCACCGCCGCCTCACCGACTTCGCCCGCAGCTGCGGAGCGAGCGTCTTCATGGTCGTCCAGGCGGCGCTGGCCGCGACGCTCACCCGCCTCGGCGCCGGCACCGACATCCCGCTCGGCAGTCCGATCGCCGGGCGCACCGACGAGGCCCTCGACGACCTCGTCGGGTTCTTCGTCAACACCCTGGTCCTGCGGACGGACACCTCGGGGGACCCGAGCCTGCGCGCGCTCGTCGAACGCGTCCGGCGGACCGACCTCGCCGCCTACGCCCACCAGGACGTGCCGTTCGAACGCGTGGTGGAGGCGGTCAACCCGGCGCGGTCCACGGCCCGGCACCCGCTGTTCCAGGTCGAGCTGGCGTTCCAGAACGCCGCGCGGGCCGAGCTGGAGCTGCCCGGTGCGACCGCCTCGATCGAGCCGGTCGAAGCCGGCACCTGCAAGTTCGACCTCGCCTTCGACCTGTCCGAACGGCACACCGCCGGCGGGCCGGCCGGCATCGACGGGACGGTCCGCTTCCGCCGCGACCTGTTCGACCCCGAGACCGTCGAGGACCTGCGGACGCGCCTCGTCCGGTTCCTCGACGGCGCGCTGGCCGAACCCGAGCGGGCGATCAGCCGGATCGGGATCCTCTCACCGGCCGAGACCGACCGGATCGTCCGCGGGTGGAGCACCGCCCCGCGCGCCGGCCGGCCGGGCGGGACCGTCCCCGGGCTGCTCCAGGCGCAGGCCGCGCGCACCCCGGACGCGATCGCGGTCGTGGCGCCGGACGCGGTCCTCACCTACCGCGAACTCCACCGCCGCGCCAACCACCTGGCCAGGACGCTGATCGCGCGCGGCATCGGCCCGGAGGACGTGGTCGCGCTGACGATGCCGAGGTCGGCGGAGCTGGTGACCGCGCTGCTCGCGGTGCTGAAGACCGGCGCGGCCTACCTGCCGATCGACCCGGCCCTGCCGCGGCGGCGCATCGACCTCATGCTCGACGACGCGCGGCCCGCCGTCGTGCTCACCGAGGCCGGGGCCGTCGCCGACGGCGCCTGCGCCGACCCGACGGACGCCGACCGGATCCGCCCGCTGCGGCCGGACAACCCCGCCTACGTCATCTACACCTCCGGGTCCACCGGCAGGCCGAAGGGCGTCGTCGTCGAACACCGCAGCGTCGTCGACTACCTGCGGTGGACGACCGCCGAGTACGGCAGCGCGCGCGGCGCCACCCTGCTGCACACCCCGGTCTCCTTCGACCTCACCGTGACCGCGCTCTACACCGCGCTGGCCTCGGGCGGCCGTGTCCTGGTCGGCGGGCTGGCGGAGGAGGAGCACGCGGCCCTGCCCGCCGGGCACCGCGGGCCGGTGTCCTTCCTCAAGTGCACGCCGAGCCACCTGCCGCTGCTCGACGCGCTGCCGGACGACTTCTCGCCGAGCGGCGAACTCCTGGTCGGTGGCGAGGCGCTGACCGCCGAGGCCCTGGCGCCGTGGCGCGCTCGCCACCCCGGTGCGACGGTCCTGAACACCTACGGCCCGACCGAGGCGACCGTCAACTGCGCCGAGTACCGCATCGAGCCCGGCACGGTCCTGGCACCGGGACCGGTGCCGATCGGCCGCCCCCAGGCCAACGCGCGGCTGTACGTCCTCGACGACGCGCTGAACCCGGTGCCGCCGGGCGTCACCGGTGAGCTGTACCTGGCCGGCGACGGTCTGGCCCGGGGCTACCTCGGCCGCGCCGCGCCGACCTCGGAGCGCTTCGTCGCGGACCTCTTCGGACCGGCCGGTTCGAGGATGTACCGCAGCGGCGACCTGGCCCGGTGGACCCGCGACGGGCAACTCGTCTACCAGGGCCGGGTCGACGACCAGGTCAAGCTGCGCGGCTTCCGCATCGAGCTCGGGGAGGTCGAGGCCGCGATCGCCGACCACCCCGGCGTCGGGTCGGCCTGCGCCGTCGTGCGGGAGGACCGTCCCGGTGACCGCAGGCTCGTCGCCTACGCCGTCGGCCCGGGCGTCGACCCCGCCGAGCTGCGCCGCCACGCCGCGGACCGGCTCCCCGCCCACATGCTCCCCGCGGCGATCGTCGTCCTGGACGCCCTGCCGCTGACCGCCAACGGCAAGCTCGACCGCAGGGCCCTGCCCGCACCGGACTTCGGCGCCGACCCGGCGGGCCGCGCACCGCGCACCCCGCAGGAGGAGATCCTCTGCGGCCTGTTCGCCGACGTGCTCGGGCTGGCGGCGGTCGGACCGGAGGACGACTTCTTCGCCCTCGGCGGGCACTCCTTGCTGGCCACGACCGTCGTCAACCGGGTCCGCGGCGTCTTCGGCACCGAACTGCCGCTGCGCGCCCTGTTCGAGACACCGACCGTCGCCGGGCTCGCCCGGGCCCTGGCGTCGGCCGGCGCGGCGCGGGCGGCCGTGCGGCGGATGCCGCGCCCCGCGCGCCTGCCGCTGTCGTTCGCGCAGCGCCGCCTGTGGTTCCTCAACCGGTTCGGTGACACCGCCTCGGCCTACAACCTCCCGATGGCCACCCGGATGCGCGGGCCCCTCGACGTGACGGCCCTGGGGCAGGCGCTGCACGACCTCGTCCGGCGCCACGAGAGCCTGCGCACCGTCTTCCCGGAGGCCGACGGCGAGGCGTACCAGCTCGTCCTGGACGCCGCCGCGG
>NZ_JBSFNM010000083.1:0-36779 GCF_053587085.1 Kitasatospora sp. NPDC003701 | reverse complement strand
GGTGGAGGTGGTGGTTGCCATGACCATCACGCTAGGCGCCGCGGGGCGGCCGGGGCTTCTCGAATCCTGACCGGTCTCGCGACCTGCTTCGCCACGCACGCCGGCATCCCCTCCACCGCGATCGCCGACCCCGCATCGCGGGCCGGGCCCTCGGCATCGGCACCGCCGGTCGCCGTGTCCGTCGTGTCCGCCGCCTGCCGCCGGAAGGCCCCGGGCGGCAGGCCGACCAGCTCGGTGAAGCGGGTGGTGAACGTTCCCAGCGACGCGCAGCCGACCGCGAAGCAGATCTCGGTGACGCTGAGGTCGCCCCGCCGCAGCAGCGCCGTCGCCCGCTCGATGCGACGCGTCATCAGGTACGCGTACGGAGACTCACCGTAGGCCGTCCGGAACTGCCGGCTCAGGTGCCCGGCGGACATGTTCACATCCCGGGCGAGCGCCTCCACGTTCAGCGGCTGCGCGTACTCCCTGTCGATCCGGTCGCGAACGCGGCGCAGCCGCGCGAGATCGGCCAGGCGCTGCGCCTGGACGCGTGCACGCCGCCATTCGGGCTTGCACATGAGACCCTCCCGTTCGTCGTTCATCGTCCCTGTCCATCGAGGTCGTCGAGTGCCCGGGGTGCCTGCCTCGGCGGGTACCCCGGACGCTCGCCGGTGTGGACCGGCCCGCCGGACCCGACCGGCCGCCGGTCGAGCAACTGCCGTACGGCAACGGGGCGGAGGCCGGGTTCACGACCGGTTCAAGGCGGACCCGGACGCGGCCCCGCCGGTCGCCCGCCCGGGCTGCGTCCGGGTCCCCCCGCGGGTGGTCGCGATGCCGGCCCGCACCGCCGCGTCGGCACCCGCACGGTTCAGCGCAGCTCCTGGATGCGGACCAGGTTGCCCGCGGGGTCGCGGAACGCGCAGTCGCGCACGCCGTACGGCTGCTCGGTCGGCTCCTGGACGACCTCGGTGTCGCCGGCCTGCACCTTCTCGAAGGTGGCGTCGAGGTCCGGGGTGGCCAGCAGGATCCAGCCGTAGGTGCCCTTGGCCATCATCTCGGTGATCATGCGGCGCTCGTCCTCGGTGATGCCGGGATCGGCGGCAGGCGGCGCCAGGAGGATCGACGTGCCCGGCTGACCCGCCGGGCCGACCGTGATCCAGCGCATCCTGCCCTGTCCGACATCGCTGCGGACCTCGAAGCCGAGGACGTCGCGGTAGAAGGCGAGCGACGCGTCCGGGTCGTCGTGCGGAAGAGAAGTCGTGTGAATGGTGATGTCCATGGTGAGCAGGCTAGAGGCGGCTCTGCGCCAGGCGCTTCTCGATTCCTGACCGATCCGCGAACCGATCGTGGCGAACGCGAACGACGGGGTCGCCCGTGCGCGGGCCCACCTCCGTGCGGGCCCGGGGCCGTGCGGGCGCCGGGGCCGGGTCGGCGGGCGCCGGCCGTGACGCACCGATGACCAGGCCGGTCACGAGCTCCTGACCGGCTGCTTCGCGGCCGGTGCCCGAGCGGGGACGCCGGGTGCGGGCCGGTCGCCCCTCGCGCGGCGGTCGGGCCGCTCTATCGCAATCCGTGCCCGAAACCCTCCCTTGTGGCCGACAACCGGCCAAGGTCTCGTGCCAGGTCGGCCGCCGGGCCGTTCGGTGGTGGGGCTCCCGGCCAGCGGCTTCGCCCGGCACCGTGATCTGACGATGCGTCACAGGATGGCTGAAAGTAGGTGCCTCCGGTGTGAATATGCCATTGGAATGTTCGTCATATGGAATCCGGCAGTAGCCTTCCGTGTCGAAGCCGCCACTGGTCGTGGTGGACCGGCCGGTGCTGTCCGAGCGAGCCCGACCGTCCCGAACCCTCCGAAGGAGCCCGAGTGCCGGGTATCGACGAATGCCTCTCCGGGGCGATGGCGATCGCCGGCGCCCGGGCCGCCAGTCTGATCGACTGGAGCAGTGGGCTCGCCCTCGGCAGTGTCGGGATCAGCCCCAGTGGTGACCACGACACCTCGGCCGCCGAGGCAACCGACTTGGTACGGGCGGCCGTTGAGAGCCAGACCTTCACCGGGGTGGAGGACCGGAAGTCGCCGTTGCAGGACATCATCGTCACTGCGGGCCGCAGTTACCACCTGTTGTGCTTCATTGACACCGTCTTCGACAGCCGGCTCGTCCTGCATCTGTGGCTCGACCGGACCGAGGGCAACCTGGCCGCAGCGCGCTACCGCCTCCAGGGCCTTGCCGAGGAACTGGTGCTCGGATGACGCACACGACCACGAAACCGGTGACCCGTGCGACACCGGACGGCGGGGCGAGCCCGTCCGCCGCTCGGCCGGCTCCCGCCGTCGTGTTTCGGCCAGCCGGGCGGGAGCCTGTCGCCCGTCGGCGGTCGGCATGAACGGCCTCGTCCTGCCCGCGGCAGGTGCGGGTGTCCTCCGGCCGACGCGGCTCGGACGAACCCCGGGCGAGGCGGTCGCCAGGCTGGCCGAGGAGCGGGTGACCGGTGTCCTGCACGGACCTGCGGGGGCCGTCTACTTCGCCGACGGCCTGGTGGTGCACGCGGAGTCCGATCGCAGCCCCGACCTGGCCGCGCTGCTGACCGCTTGCGGCCGGATCACCCGGGAGGTCTGGCAGGACACCGTCCGGACCTTCGGCCCGCAGTGCCGGGTCGGTGGCGCCCTGGTGGAACAAGGGTCGGTCACCCGGGGGGAGTTGGAGATCTGTCACCTCGGCGCGCTGTTCGACGCCGCGTTCTTCGTCCTCGACGGCGCGGGCGCCGCCGCCTGGACCGCCGCCGCGTGGGCCTCCGGGGTGTCGCAGGCGGCCGAATCCGTCGGCGCGGCCGGGCCGGCCGGGGTAGCCGGGCCGGTCGGCGCGGTCGGGGGCGGCGGGCCTTCGAGCGCGGGGTGCTGGGCCTTCGAACCCGGCGTGCGGCACTGGCTCGGTCCGGTGTCGGCGGTGAGCGCCTTCCGACTCTGCCGGGAGGTCGACCGCCGCAGGCGGCTGCTGGAACGGATCTGGCCGTGGCCACAGCTCGACACCGCCCCGGTTCGCCCGGTGGCCGGTGGGGCGGCCGAGACCACGGAAGCCACCGATGCTCGCGGGATCCGGGCGGCGGCCGTCCGGACCGTCCGCCGTCGGCATCCCAGCCGGCACCAGCGGGAGTTGCTCGACCAGGCGGACGGCCGAAGAACTCCGGCGGAGCTGGCCCGGCTGCTCGGGCGCTCGGCCTTCGCGACCACGGCGGACATCCGTCGACTCGCCGCTGCCGGGCTGCTCGCCACCCCGGGACGCGGTGCGCCACGGCACGCCGCCCAGGCACCGGCCACGTCCGGCTGCGGTGCCGGCGCGCACGTGACGGTCGGGAGTGCGCCGACCGCGTACGTGCCGGCGGCGCGCTCCGGGCCGGGGTCGGTCGCAGCCGGCCGGACCGGTGGTGGGCTGCACCGTCGCGTCCCGGGCGCCGCGCTGGCCGGGCTCGTCCCGGCGGGTGCCACCCGCTCCGCCCACCCACCGGCCCAGGCCCACCCATCGACCCCGGCAGCGGCCCTCCCGCTGACCGTGCCAGACCCGGACATCGCGCTGCTGACCCGGGTCCGAACCCTTCTGGAGGCCCGACTTTGAACCACTCTCCGCCAGCGACTCCGTTCTCACGGCCATGAGGCGGGCGCTCAAGCAGCGTGTCGGAAGGAGACAACTGATCGCCTTGGAGACCGAGCTGCTGGCCGAACTCCGCGCCCTCAAGCATCGGGTACCGCATCTCGCGGGTGGATTGGTGGGCAGCGTGGACGGCCTGCTGGTCGCCCACGACACCCATGGGACCGAGCCCTCGGGCCTGGCGGCGATGACGGCGGCCTCCCTCGGCCTGGCGCAACGGCTCGCCGACACGACCGGGCAGGGCGACTTCCGCGAGTCGCTGGTCCGCGGCGAGCACGGCTATGTCGCCACCTATGCGGCCGGCGGAAGCTGCGTGCTGACGCTCCTGGCGCACCCGGACGTGAACGTCGGCCGCCTGCACCTGGAGGCCCGGCGCTCCGCCCGGCGCATCGCCGATCTCATCACCGACACCCTCGCGCCCAAGGAGGCCAGGGAGTCGAGGGAGGTGGGCTGACCCGACCCGCCGCCCGAAGCACGACCTACCGACGAGCCGACGCACCGACCTACCGACCTACCGATGTACCCACCTGTCGACCGATCGACCTGTCGACTTCCGACCGATCCTCGACCACCCGACCATCCGACCTTCCGACCATCCTGACGAACTGGAGAAACCGACATGACGGACGCAGCAGGCGCGCTCAAGCAGACCATGACCGTGATCGAAGGCGCCCTCGGCGCGGCCCTGGTGGACTACAACAGCGGCATGGCGCTCGCCACCCTGGACGGCCCCGGCGGGCTGGACCTCAACGTGGCCGCCGCGGGGAACACCGACGTGGTCCGGGCCAAGATGCGCACGATGGACATGCTGGGCCTGCAGGACGGCATCGAGGACATCCTCATCACGCTCAGCAGCCAGTACCACCTGATCCGCCCGCTCACCGGGCGCAGCGGCAAGGGCCTCTTCCTCTACCTCGCGCTGGACAAGGTCCGGGCCAACCTGGCGATGGCCCGTCACCAGTTGACGAAGATCGAGGCCGACCTGGAGGTCTGACGCGGCCTGGAGGGCACGGTTCGCCGCGATCCCCTCGGTGCCAGCCGGTTGACCCGTCCGGGGTACGGACCCCGCGTCGCGCGGCGCGGGGTCCGACCGGACCGTCGGAGTCGTCTGCCAGGCTGACAGCCGTTCGGCCGGCCCCGTCGGAAGGGTTCTCCGTGTCCACCAAGATCTTCGTCAACCTGCCGGTGAAGGACCTCGCCGAGTCGATCGCGTTCTTCTCCCGGTTGGGCTTCACCGGCGACGCGCGGTTCACCGACGACGAGGCCGGCTGCGTGGTGATCGGCGACTCGATCTTCGCGATGCTGCTGACCGAGCCGTTCTTCAAGTCCTTCACCGGGATGGAGATCCCGGACACCGCCACCGGCGCCCAGACGGTCCTGGCGCTCGGCGTCGACAGCCGGGAGGAGGTCGACGAGCTGCTGGAGAAGGCGGTCGCGGCGGGCGCCACCGTGCCGCGCGAGGCCACCGACGAGGGCTTCCTCTACGGGCGCGGTTTCGCGGACCTCGACGGCCACCTGTGGGAGGTGTTCTGGATGGATCCGGCGGCCGCGCAGGGCTGAGCCCTGCATCGACCGCCGGTCGCGGCCGGGGCCGCCGCCCGGCTCAGCGGTCCGGGCCGCCCGCCCAGGTCACCTCGCCGCCCGCCAGCCCGGAGCAGACGGCGCCCTCGGGGGTGAACACCCTCCACGGCGCGACCAGGGCGTGCGGCGGGACGGACAGGACAACGTCGCCGTCGAAGGCCAGCTCCAGCCCACCGGCCAGGGTCACCCGGGCGGTTCCGACCGTCCGGCCGACCAGGGCGAGCAGCGGGCCGGTCGGGCGGAACGTCAGCGCGGGGTAGAAGTGCTCCACCTCGGACGGCGCGGCGAACCGGAACTCGTGCGCCACCCGGACGGTCACCGGACCGTCCAACGTGATGTCGAGCCGTCCGCCGCCGCTGACCGACTCCACCCGGCGGCCGGCCAGGACAGCCGCGATCCCGTTCTCCATGCGTCCAGTGTGGACCAGGAACGGCGGTCGGGGCTGCTGCCGGGTCGGGGCTGCCGGTCGGGACTGTCGGTCAGTGCACCGGGCGCCCCTCGACCAGTTCGGCCGGGCCGCCGGGCCGGTCGCGGGCGGCGAGTGCGGCGGCCGTCCGGGCCCAGGACGCGTCGGACAGCAGCGCGCGTGCCTCGGCCGGGTCGCAGAGCCGCCAGTCGACCAGTTCGTCCTCGGGCAGCGTGATCGAGGCGAAGCGTTCGTCCGGCACGGTCCCGCCGTCGAACAGGTAGACCAGGACGGCGGTGTCCCGGTCGCTCCGCGGGTCCGCGCCCCGGCCGGGCAGCCAGTCGAGGGCCAGCAGCCGGCCCGGCTCGTACTCCCACCCCAGCTCCTCGCGGATCTCCCGCCGGGCCGCCGCCCGGGGCAGCTCCCGGTCGGCCTCGATCCCGCCGCCGGGCAGCGTCCAGTACGGCTCCTCGCCCCCGGGGGCCGGCCAGGGCCGCAGGCGCACCAGCAGGACCCGCCCGGCCGCGTCGGTGAACACCGTCCGTGCCTTCGCCCGGATCCGTGGCCGGGTGGCGATGTAGGTGGCCCGGTCCAGCGGGGGAGCGGCCGGTTCGGCAGCGGTCCCGGTGGTGTCGTCGCTGAGCGCCAGACCCGTCAACCGGGTGTACGCGGGCGGCGGTTCGGCCGTCAGGTGGTCCAGGGTGTGCCCGACGGGAAAGCTGTCCTCCAGCTCCAGCGGACCGGCCGAACGCGGCGCCCGCAGGCAGGCGGTGACCCGCCGGGAGAGGCGCGGCGGCAGCGCGTGGGCGGCCTGTTCCGGTGTCAGCCAGGTCCATCCGCCGACCTCGTCGGTGTCCGGCCGGAACGCGGCCGACTGCTCGGGGGTGAGCGGTTCGGCCCAGTAGAGGTGTGCGGCGATCGGCGGGCGGTACTCGTCGAGCGTCCAGTCGATGCAGGCCAGCGGGCCGAGCACGGGCGTGAACCCGAGCTCCTCGGCGATCTCCCGGGCGGCCGTCCGGCGTGGCGACAGGTCCTCCGGCTCCCAGCCCCCACCGGGGACGGCCACGGGATGCTTCCGGTCGTACGGCAGCCGCACCACCAGCACCCGGCCGTCGTCGGACGGGAAGAGCACTCCGGCAGCGGCCATCAACTCGCGCCCGGAGCGACCACTCTGACTGTTCGTCGACGATGCCGTCACCTGTTCCGACTCCCTTCACCGGTCCGGGCGCCTTCCGCCCGCTGTCCAGCACGACACCCGCGCTCGTTCCAACGGTTCCCGCCGCCGGCCGAGGGCGAACCGGGGCAGGCTCGATCGAGTGGCGGGGCGGGAGCCTCCGGGAGCTCCCCGACGCTCCCGCCGGCCCGGTTGCCGCCCCGTGCCCGCCCCGACCTGCCGGGTGTCGGACCGGCTCGCCGACGGCGGGCGCCACCCGCTCATTCGAGCGCGGCCAGGGCCGTCGCCGCCGCCCGGGCCATCTGCTCGTCGTGGCGGCCGGTGGCGCCGCGGAGGCGGGCCCAGCCCTCGACGGCGGCCAGCGCGAGCAGACCCGGGAGCAGGTCGGTACTGCGCTCGGCGACCCAGCTGGTGCCGCGGGTGGCCATCCACCACAGGTCGGCGACCGCACCGGGGGGCGGGTCCACGGGATCGGCGGCGGGGGCCGGACCGAGCGGCCGGCCGGCGGCCGCGAGCAGGTCGTGGAAGCCCCGGGCGATCAGCCGGTGCCCCTCGGCGCTGGGGTGGAGCCGGTCCACGCTCAGCAGGCCGCGGTGCGCCGTCCAGGGGAGCTCGGCGACGTGCAGGTGGACGGCGCGATGGCGCGCGGAGAGGGCGTGCACCACGCTGTTCACCGCGCGCATCCGGCGCGCCAGCGGCCGGGACAGCGGCCGCGGCAGCCGCAGCAGCGCACCCGGATCGGGCAGGCAGGCGGTGAGCACCAGGGTGCCGCTGCGCGAGAGTTCGCCGAGCGTGGTGTCCAACTCCCGGGCGGTGCGGCCGATGTCGAACCCCGACCGCAAGGTGTCGTTGCCCCCGACCACCACGGCGGCCAGCCGGGGGCGCAGCACCAGTGCGGCGGGCAGCTGCTCCGTCGTCAGATCGGTGGTGAGCGCCCCGCTCCGGGCGAGGTTGGTGAACTCGACACCGACCTCCGGTGGCGCCAGCGACCCCGCGAGCAGCGCGGCCCAGCCCCGCCAGCCACCGGCGACCGGATCGCCGACGCCCTCCGTGAGCGAGTCGCCGAGGGCCACGAACCGCACCGGGTCGACGGCGCTCGCGGCACCCGCCTCCCCCGGACCGCGCACGCCGCCCGGGACGGCCGCCGTCGGGGTTGCTCCGGCCGGGGCCGCCCGGTCCGCAACCACGCCGCCCGGGGCCGTCTCGCCGTCCTCGTCCGCCACCACGGCCGTGCTCATCGCGTCTCCTCCACCCGGTCCGCTACCCGGTCCGCTACCTGGTTCGGTGCTCGGCCCGGCGCCGGCACCGGCTTCGGCTCCGACTGCGGCCCCGGCACCGGCTGCGGCACCTGCCCCGGCTGCGGCGCCCGGTGCGCAGCGAGGAAGGCCGCCACGGCGGCGGGCCAGCCGTACAGCTCGGCCCGGGCGCGAGCGGCGGCGCGGCGCTCCTCCTCGGGGCGCGCGAGCAGGTCACGCACCGCCCCCGCGAATCCAGCGCCGGTGTCCTCGGCCGCCGCACCGGCCGGGCCGACCAGACCCGGGAGGGCCGAGGAGCGGCTGACCGCCACGGGGGTGCCGCAGGCGAGCGCCTCCAGCGCGGCCAGGCCGAAGGTCTCCACCGGCCCGGGCGCGAGCACCACATCGGCGCAGCCGAGCAACCGGGCCAGCGCCCCTCGCCCGGCCACGTGCCCGAGGAAGTGCACGGGCAGCCGGAGCCGCCCGGCCCGGGCGGCCAGCCTCGCCCGGAGCGGTCCGGTACCGGCCACCACCAGGACGGCCGGCAGCCGGCCCGAGCACAGCTCGGCGAGGGCCTCGACGGCCCGCTCGGGGTGCTTCTCCGCCGAGAGCCGGGAGCAGAGCACCAGCAGCGCCTGCCCCGGATACGCGTACCGCGCCCGCTCGTCCGCCCGCTCGAGGGCCGTCAGGGGGCGCATGGCGGTCAGGTCCACACCCAGTGGTGCCTGGGCGAGGTTTCGGACCCCCAGGCGGCGGAACTCGGCGGCCGCCCAGTCCGTGGTGCAGACCACCGTGTCGTACGCCCGGGCGGTGCGGCCGTTGAGCCGGTCGGCGGCCGCGGTGGCCGCCGGGCCGGGCAGGCCCCAGGTGCGGAGCAGCCCGGCGGCGCTCTCGTGCGACACCATCACCGAGCGCAGGCCGTGGCGCCGCGCCCAGCCGCCGGTCCAGCGCAGGGTGGTGCGGTCGGAGACCTCCAGCCGGTCCGGCGCCAGCCGGGTCAGCTCGTGGGCGACCGCCCGCCGGTCGGTGAGCAGCCGGTAGCCGCCGCTGCCGGGCAGCACCGGCCCGGGCAGGGTGACGACCAGCCCCTGTTCGGTCTCCTCCTCCGCGCGCCGCGCCCCGGGCACCACGAGCACCGGAGTGTGGCCGGCGGCCCGGTAGCCCGCGCCGAGATGGCGCAGGGCCGTGCGCAGTCCGCCCGAGACCGGGGTGACGAAGTTCGCCACCCGGACGATCCGGAGCGAGCCCCCGTGGTCGGTCATGCCGGCAGCTCCTCCACCACCGGGGCGTCCTCGGCCGGCCGTGCCGGACCGGTCGCCGGAGGCCCGGCCACCGGGAGCCCGGCCACCTCGGCCGGTTCCGTCACCCCGGCCGGCTCGGTCACCCCGGCCCCGCGGTGCTCGGCCAGCACCTCCGCGTAGTGCCGCAGCAGCAGGTCCCCGACCGCCTCCCAGGTGCGGGCCGTCACCTCCGCCCGCCCGGCGCGCCCGTAGGCGGCCCGCAGCTCGGCGTCGCCGGCCAGCGCCGTGACCGCCCGGGCCACCGCCGCGCCGTCCCTCGGCGGCACCAGCAGGCCGGTCCGGTGGTGGGCGACCAGGTCCAGCGGGCCCCCGGCGGCCGGGCCGATCACCGCGACCCCGCTGGCCATCGCCTCCTGGATGGTCTGGCAGAAGGTCTCCAGCGGGCCGGTGTGCACGAACACGTCCAGGGTGGCGAAACAGCGCGCCAGCTCGTCCCCGGTCCGGCGGCCGAGGAAGACCGCGCCGGGCATCGCGGCCTTCAGACCGGGGGCGGACGGTCCGTCGCCGATCACCACCACCCGCACCCCGGGCAGTGCCGAGGCGCTCGCCAGCAGGTCGACCCGCTTCTCGGGCGCGAGCCGCCCGACGTACCCGACCAGCACCTCCCCGCCGGGGGCGAGGGCCCGGTGCAGCGCCTCGTCGCGGTGGCGCGGGTGGAAGCGGACCGAGTCCACCCCGCGCGGCCAGAGCTGCACCCGGGGCACGCCGTGCGCGGTGAGGTCCTGCGCCGCCGGGGTGGACGGCGCGAGGGTGCGGGCGGCGGCGCGGTGGACGGTCCGGATCCGGTGCCAGGCCGCGGCCTCACCGAGCCCCCGGCCCGCCCGGTAGGCGTGCGCGTACCCGGCGAGGTCGGTCTGGTACACGGCCACGGCGGGGACACCGAACCGGGCGGCGACCTGCATGCCGCGCGCGCCGAGCACGAACGGGCTGGCCAGGTGGACGAGGTCGGGCCGGTGCCCGGCGATCGCGGCGGTCAGCTGCCGACTGGGCAGCGCGATCCGGACCTGCGGGTAGCCGGGCAGCGGGACGGACGGGATGCGGACCACGGGCAGCTCGCCCGCTCCCGGCCCGCTCCCGAAGACCTGCGGCGGGCACTCGGCCCCCCGCGCGGGTGCCGGGGTGATGACGAGCGGCTGGTGGCCCCGGCGGACCAGATGCTCGGCCGTCCGCAGCACGCTGTGGGCGACTCCGTTGACCTCGGGCGGAAAGGATTCGGTGACGATGACGACGCGCATGCCAGAGTTCTGTCCGCACCCGGCGTGCAGGCGGCCAAAGGGATCTGTCGAACAAAAGAACGCGGGTCGGCGATTTGTGCCGCCGACCCGCGTTCCCGCCCTCACCCCGCCCGCGGCGCGGTGCGCCCGACCGCTCAGGCCGGACGGGCCGCCGTCTCCTTGAGCTCCGCGTAGGGCGCGAGCTTCCGGAGCGACTCGATGCTCCTGATGCAGTCGTCCCGGCTCTCCTGCGGGTCGCCCGTCACCACGACGGTGCCGTTGCTCGCCTTGAGCCGGAACCGGTGCATGCCGCTCTCGTCGGTGTACAGCTCGAACTTTCCTGCCATGTCAGTCGACACCTCTCGTTCAGGGAGCCCCCTCGAACGGCAACGTAGGCCCAAAGCCCTTCTACCGCTTGTCAGATGAGGCATTCGGGTCTCCGCCGAACGGGTCAGGCCCGCTCTGGGGACGTTCTGGGGACGTGACCGCAGTCGAGGGGAGGCAGGCGATCCGAGAGCCGGACGGCGGAGCCCCCGTGTCGCCGGCCCCGCCCCCTCCCCGACGGAGCACCGTGGACGCCGCACCGGGAGCCTCTCGGCCTCGGGTTTCACGAGCAAGCCTCTCCGGGACCCGATCCAGCGCTTGGAACATGGTTCTGACCTGCGATGATGAGGGCATGTCCGGGTCCTCTCCCTGCCGGGAAGGGAGCAGTCTCCAGGTGAAGAAGCACAGTCGGGCGGGCTCCTCTGTCCGCTGTGAAACTCGCTGGTCGCGAGTGCGGGCTGTACGGGACCCTGGGCACATGCCTCGACGCCTGATGTTCGTGCAGTTGAAGTCCGGTTACGACACCGACCGCGGACCCTCGTGGATCGGGTGGGTGGACTTCTCGAAGACGTGGAACACTGCGTATTTTCAGGGACGGACACTGCGCCGGGCAGGCGGGATGTTCGACGCGAACTTCTACGACACACAGACCGATGAGGAGTTCTGGGTCTCCGGACCGAAGCGGGACCGCACCGACACCCGCTACGGACCCTCCAACACGGACGTCGAGCCGGATGCCGTTGGGACGTACCACGCCTTCCTGGACGGCGCGTCCCTGCCAGGCCGGGGGAACGGCTGACCCGGGCGCTCGCACGTGGGCGGCGCCGACCCGACGCGACAGCCGGGCCCAGCCATCCCCGCTACCGGCATGAAGACCTGAAACGGTCCGCCGGGAGAACCGACGGACCGTCACGAAAGATCGAGGTCAGTCGTCATCGCTCACGACGGCAGCCCTCAATTCTGAGGCGAGGTCGCTCGCGACTGCCATTGCCTTGTCAGTGAAGATCCCTGAAATGTCGACCTTCCCGTGCCTCCAGGAGAATGAGATCGTCTCGTTGGCAATGGTGTAGGCCGCTTGGCGTCCGATGTCGACCCAGCTGAAGTGGCCGTCCGGAGTGAGCTCCGGATGAACGTCTGCTACCGCCTCCCATTCCTCCTTCTCGATGGCGAACTGTTCGCTCTCCGGCCAGAAGTCGGCACGGGTGATGTGGAACTGGTAGCTCAACCTCGACGCTCCTGGTCCTTGCCCCTCGGCTGCGCCGAAGGCTGGCACCACACCCGGTCCGGGCGTGGGTGACTGCACGGGGCATCTGCTCGCCGCGCTCGGCGGGCACCCCGCTACTCGCGGGTCAGGACGGCCGTGGCCCGCGACGATCCCCAGTCGAAGAGGATCGTTCCGTCGGCGCGGAACTCCAGGACGAAGTCGCCGTTCACGCACGTCGTCGTGGTGTTGCGGGTGACCCTCTCGTGGCCGGTCAGGCGTTTCGGGAGGCGTTCGGTCAGCAGCCAGACCGTGGAGCAGCCGAGTGGCGTGTACTCCGCCTCCGCGAACTCCTCGCCGATCTGCGCCTCGCGGATCCGTACGACGACGACGTACTTCTGGCGGCCCTGGGTGACGGTCCCGTGCCAGGTGCCGGCCCAGGCCGCGCCGGACGGGGAGGCGGTGGGCGGGTCGCTCGGGCGGGCGGTCCCGGCCGAGGGTGCCGCGGTGACCGGCGTCGCTGCGGGCGGGGGGTTGGTCGCCGACGGTGCCGAGGCGACGGGCTGCCCGCCGGAGGGCGACGGCCCCGGTGACGCCCCCGTCAGCTGCCACCAGGTGAGGACGGCGGCGACGCCTGCGAGCAGTGTGCCGAGACCGCCGAGGACGGCTGCCCAGGGCCCCAGCCAGGTTCGCAGGGCCCGTAGCCGTGAGCCGCCGGGTCTGCCTCCCGGGCCGCTGTTTCCTGCGCCCGCGCCGCCGCCCTGACCGCCCACCGGCCCGGGGCCGGCACCTCCCGCTGTCGCCATCCCGACCACCCCCGGCGACATCGTTCCCATCGCCGGGGGCTTGAACCGCACCCCTGGAGGCGCGGCCCGGCCTCAGGACCGCCGTCGCGGTGCCGTGCCGGCCACCTCGCTCGCCGGACTGTGCACCGGCCTGCCCGCCGGTGCGGTCATCGCCGCCAACCGCTTTTCACAGAAACGGCGTTGGACGACGGAGAGCCCCGCGACGGCCGCTCCCAGGGTCAGCCAGCCCGCCGGGCCGGCGACCATCACCGCGCCGGTCAGCAGCAGCGGTCCGGCGGACTTCTGGACGGACTGGGCCATGCCCGCCACCCCCAGATAGGACGCCCGGGCCCGCTCGGGCGCGAGTGACACGGCCAGCTCCCAGGAGCTCACCGACCGCATCAACTCGGCGGCGGTGACCAGCATCGCGGCGACCAGCAGGGCGGCCGAGGCCGCCCAGGCCCCGCCGCCGGTGCCGACCGCCACGACCACGCAGCCCGCGGCCATCGCCGCCCCGTACAGGGTGACGGCCGCCGCCGCGCGGTGCGGGCCCTCGGCGCGTGCGGAGACCCGCAGTTGGAGCACCACCACCAGCACGGTGTTGATCACCAGGAAGGCGGGCACGAAGGCGTGCGGTGCCGAGGTGTGGTTGACCAGCCAGAGCGGCAGGCCGACGTTGAGCACCGAATCGTCCAGGCTCATCGGGATGTCCAGCAGGACGAAGCGCAGATACCCGCGGTCCCGCCACGGGCTCGGCGCCGGCTCCCGGTCCGCTGCGCCCGCTGCACCCGGTACGCCCGGTGCGCCGGCCCGCGCCGTCACCCGGCCGCCGCCGCGCGGCTCCCGGGTGCGCCACACCAGGGCGGCGGTCACCGCGAACGACAGCGCGTTGCCCAGGACGAGCGCCCGGTAGGCGTCCCCGGTTCCGACGGCCAGGCCGATCGCCGCGACGCCCGCGCCCAGCGCGTACCCGGCGTTGGCCGCGCTGCGGGTGAGCGCCTGGTAGGTGGACCGCCGGTCACCCGTCGCCCGGGTGGCGAAGAGCATCTCCAGTGTCTTGGCCGCCCGCTCGCCGAGGCAGGTGAGTGCCATCACGGGGAGCAGCGCAGCGAAGCTGTCGCACACCAGCAGCAGGCCCATCGTGCCGATCCGCAGCAGGTGGCACCCGATCAGCAGCCCCCGGACCGGGAGCCGTTCGGCCAGCTGCCCGGCGAGCGGGGAGCCGGCGATGCCCGCCACGGCGGCCACGCCCAGCAGCAGGCCCACCTGCTGGGCGTCCAGCCGCGTCACGAAGGTGAAGTACAGGACCGAGGACGCGGCCCACACGCCCGTGCCGGCCCGGTCCAGGAACTGGGCGAGCAGCATGATCCGCCCGTCCCGCCCGCCCGGTGGCCGGCGCAGTTGCGCCAGCAGTCCGCCCCCGTGCTGTGCCATGGCCTGCCCCTCGCCGATCCTCGATGTCCGGAGAGCAGCCTGCCGGACATGAATCTCGACGTCAAGATACTTGATATCGACAGACCTCCCGTGCGACAGACCTCCCCGTGCCACAGACCTCCCCGCCCGGCGGTCGGCCGCGCCTCCCGGCCCGGCCGGCCTGTCGGACCTCGAAGCTAGGCTGGGAAGCCCGCTGTCCCACCGCCCCCGGAAGGCCCTGACCGATGTACGCCCTGCACGCGCTCTGGCGAGCCGACGGCCGCCTCGCCCTCTGGGCGGAGGACGCCGAGGTGTACCGGTCCGGGCGCGCCCCGGCGCACCGGAGCGTGGCGGACGGCGCCGGGCCGGGCCGGGCCGGCGCCCACCCCTACGCCTGCGCCGCCGGCGACGTCGCCCGGCTGCTGGGGGTGATCGGACCGGGCCTGGACTGGCTCGCCGGCCAGGGCGCCGAGCGCTGGACCGGCCTGCTGCTGCCCGCCCTCGGCGGCCGGCCGGTCCCCTCGCCCGACCTGCCCGTCGGCGCCGCGCCGCGCGGGGTCACGCTGAGCCCCTGGCGGGTGCCGACCCTGCTGTTCGACGCCGCCGAGGCCGCCCAGCTGCTCGGCGCGCTGCACGACCCGCACTGGCCGGGGGCGACCGTCGAGCTCCCCGGCGGCGAGTCCGTCGAGCTCGCGTACGGCGCCTCGCTGCGCTGGCTGTCCGCCGTCCACGACCTGGCCTGGCGGTTGATCGGGCGCGGGCGGCTGCTGCCCGCGCTGGAGCAGGAGCGGCCGGGGGAGTGGTACGCGCGCTGGCGGCCCGCTCCCGATGCCTCGGCCCGCCGGGAGCTCGCCGCCCTGGCCGCCGGCTGCCCGCCGGTCTGCCGCGCCGAGCAGCCCCCGCCGGGGCCGCGGCACGCCGCCGACGACCACACCGCCGACGACCACGCCTGCGCCGGGCGCTCCGCCGTCGACCTGGCCGCGGAACTGCTCGACACCCTGGTCGACCGCGAGGCCCGGGCCGCGCTCGCGGACCTCGAACCGCCCGCCGAACCCTGGCTCGCCGCACTCCACTCCGCCGACGGCCGGCTCCGCGAACTCCCGCCCGCCGACCTGCCCGAGCGGCTCACCGCCTGGTCCGCCGCCCGGTCGGCGGACAGTCCGGTCAGGCTGAACCTGCGCCTCGGCGAACCGCTCGGCCCGGACCCGGACGACCCGGACGGCGGCGCCGTCGCCGACTCCTGGCGGCTCGACCTGCTCGTCCAGGCCGTCGACCGGCCGTCCCTGGTCGTCCCCGCCGACTCGCTGTGGGCCGAGGACGAGGCGTACGCGGCGCTCGCCCGTACCGTCCCCGATCCGGCCGGGGCCTACCTGGCCGAGCTCGACCGGGCCGCCCGGATCCACTCGTCGCTGCGCACCGCGCTGCTGAGCCCCCGCCCCACCGGCGTCGACCTCGACCGCGACGGCGCGCTGCGCTTCCTGCGCACGGCGGCGCCCGCGCTCACCCGGGCGGGCTTCGGCGTGCTGCTCCCGGCCTGGTGGCAGCGGCGCCCCCGGATCGGGCTCGCCCTCACCGCGGCGCCGGCCGCCACCCCCGGCGCGGTCAAGCGCACCGCGCAGATCGACCGGGACGCCGTACTGGCCTTCCAGTGGCAGCTTTCGCTCGGCGAACTGACTCTCACCGAGGAGGAGTTGGCCGAACTCGCGGCCGCCCAGCAGGGCCTGGTCCGGCTCCGCGGCCGCTGGATCGAGGTGGACCAGGCCCAACTCGCCGCCGCGGTGCGGTTCCTGGCCGATCACGGCAGCGGCACGATGGAGCCGGTCGAACTGCTGCGGCTGGCCGTGGACGACCGCGCCGTCGTCGACGGCCTCCCGGTCACGGCCGTCCACGCCACCGGGCCGATCGGCGAGCTGCTGGCCGGCGGAGCCGCCGACGCCGACCGGATCCCGGAGCTGCCCGCAGGGTTCACCGGTACCCTCCGCCCTTACCAGCGGCGGGGGTTGGCCTGGCTGGACGCCCTCGGCCGGCTCGGGCTCGGTGCCGTGCTCGCCGACGACATGGGCCTCGGCAAGACCGTCCAGACCCTGGCCCTGCTCGCGCTGGAGCAGGAGCGCGGCGCGGTCGGTCCCACCCTGCTGGTCTGCCCGATGTCGCTGGTCGGGAACTGGCAGCGGGAGGCGGCCCGGTTCGCCCCCGGCCTGCGCGTCCACGTCCACCACGGCGTCGACCGGTCGGTGCCGGACCCGTCCGCCGACCTGGTGATCACCACGTACGGGCTGGTCCAGCGGGACGCCGCCGACCTGCGGCGGATCCGCTGGCGGCGGATCGTCGCCGACGAGGCCCAGCACGTCAAGAACCCTGCGGCCCGCCAGTCCAGGGCGCTCGGTTCGCTGCGTTCCGGCCCCCGGATCGCCCTCACCGGCACCCCCGTGGAGAACCGGCTGGCCGATCTGCACGCCGTCCTGGACTTCGCCAACCCCGGCCTGTTCGGCAGCGCGGAGTCGTTCAAGGAGCGCTTCTCGATCCCGGTCGAGCAGTCCGGCAACGCCGAGGTGGCGGCCCGGCTCCGGCGGGTGAGCGGTCCGTTCCTGCTCCGCCGGAGCAAGAGCGACCCGCAGATCGCCCAGGACCTCCCGGCGAAGCAGGAGTTCACCGTCCACTGCGGCCTCACCGCCGAACAGGCCGGCCTCTACCGGGCGGTGGTCGCCGATCTGCTGCAGCGACTCCAGGGTGCCCGGGGTGTGGAGCGCAAGGGCGCGGTGCTGGCCGCGATCGGTCGGCTCAAGCAGGTGTGCAACCACCCGGCCCAACTCCTCCACGACGGCACGGAGGTGGCCGGGCGCTCCGGCAAGGTCGAGCGGCTCGTCGAGGTGCTGGAGGAGGCGCTGGCCGAGGGGGACCGCGCCCTGGTCTTCACCCAGTACGCCGAGTTCGGCACCATGCTCCAGCCGTACCTGAGCCGGCGCCTGGGCGAGGAGGTGCTGTACCTGCACGGCGGGGTTCCCAGGGGGCGGCGGGACGACCTGGTCGAGCGGTTCCGGGCCCCGGACGGGCCGCGGGTCTTCCTGCTCTCGCTCAAGGCGGGCGGCACCGGCCTCAATCTCTCCGCCGCCAACCAGGTGATCCACCTGGACCGTTGGTGGAACCCCGCCGTCGAGGACCAGGCCACCGACCGGGCGCACCGGATCGGCCAGCGCCGTGACGTGCAGGTCCGGCGGCTGGTCTGCGTCGGTACCGTCGAGGAGCGGATCGCCGACCTGATCACCGCGAAGCGCGCGCTGGCCGACGCGGTGGTCGGCGGCGGCGAGCAGTGGCTGGCCGAGCTGTCCACCGAGCGGCTGCGCGAGCTGCTCACCCTGTCCGCCGACGCGATCGGAGAGTGACCCGCCGCCATGCCCGCACCCGGTGACCGCCCACTGGCGGACTGTCTCGACACCTTCTGGCAGGGCCGCCTCCCGCGCCCCGTCGAGCCCGCCGAGGGCGAGCCCGAACCCGCCCCGGCCGTCGATGAGTTGGCCGCCTCCGGCATCACCGTGCGCGGCCGCCCGCTGGAGGGGCTGCTGGCCCCCGCGTACCGGCGCTTCACCGACACCGGCTGAGCCGCTCCCCGCCACCCCCGCAGCAGCACCCGAAACACGAACCCGAGACCCGGACGCGGAACCCGGACCCGACACCGACTCGGCCGGCACCCCCGGCGTACCGGTGGGCACCGGCCGAGCGGCCGGACCGACAGACCGACCGAGGCCTACCTGCCTACCGAGCCGTCAGCGGGTAGTGGTCGGAGAGGTCGTTGTAGGTGTAGCTCGTGCCCCAACTGCTCACCGTCCACGGCGCGCTGTGGGAGCGGACCACCGTGTTGGTGTAGCTCGCCGGCCGTGCGTGGTCGGCCCGGTAGAGGACGTAGTCCAGGTCCTCCTTGGGCTCACCGGGGTAGCGGTAGGCGGCGATCGAGTTGTCGACCGTGTCGAAGGAGTTCGCCCAGCCGTTGCGCGTGTCGGCGGGCGCCACGTTCGCGTTGGCCAGCAGCGAGGGGTACTCGCTGCCGTGCGAGTCGATGTTGAGGTCGCCCGCGATCAGCACCGGCTCGGCGGCCGGGATGTTCTTGCCGTCGATGAACGCCTTCATCGTCTTGAGCTGCGCCGCCCGGACCGCGGCCGGCTGCCCGGCGGAGCAGCCGGTGTCGGTGGACTGCAGGTGCGTGCCGATGACGTGGGTGCGCTGGCCGTTGACGTTCAGCACCGCGTAGACGAAGCCCTTGTTCGACCACCAGTCGCTGCCGCAGGCGTCCTTGAAGACGTACTGCTCCTTGCGCAGGATCGGCCACTTGCTGAGCAGCGTCACCCCGCCGTCCTCCGGGGTGGTCGAGCTGAAGCTGCCGCCGGTGGCGTCCCAGCCGCCGGTCGAACGGCCCACCACCGGGGTGTGGTACGGGTACGCGGCGGAGGCCTGCGCGGTGAGCAGGTCGGACGCGGCGTTGTCGAAGGCCTCCTGGAGCACGACGACGTCGTGGCCCTGGAAGACGTCGGCGGCGGCGATGGCCTTCGCCCGGTAGTCCTGGCCCCAGTTGGGGTACAGGTTCTTGCTCATCAGGAAGACGTTGTAGGTCAGCACGTCGAGCGGCGCGACCGTCGGCGCGGCGGCGGTCGCGGTCGGCGGAGTCGCTGCCCGGGCGGCGGCGCAGGGGGCGAGCAGGGCGGCGGCGACGGCACAGGCGGCGGCCAGTCGCGAGCCGCGGCGCAGGGCGGTGGGAGTTGGCATGCGCGCAGTCAACGCGCCCTCGGCCACGCCCGGCAAGACGTTCGACGATAACCGTATGAACTCGACGGTAACTTAAAGCTGTCTGTCCAACTCGCTCTCGGGGTCACGAACTTGCCTGGACAACTTCCCCGGCCACCACATGTGCCGGTGCAGGTCCATGGTCAGTGCGGTGACCAGCACCGAGCGCACCACCAGGGTGTCCAGCAGCACCCCGAGCGCCACCGCGAAGCCGATCTCGGCGAACCCCACCACCGGCAGCGTCCCGAGCACCGCGAAGGTGCTGGCCAGGATCAGCCCGGCGGAGGTGATCACCCCACCGGTCGCGGCCAGCCCGGCCACCGCTCCCTGCCGGGTGCCGAGGTGCGCCGACTCCTCCCGCACCCGGGTCATCAGGAAGATGTTGTAGTCGATGCCGAGCGCGACCAGGAAGACGAAGACGAACAGCGGGAACGCGTTGTCCTGGCCCTCGAAGTGGAAGACGTGCTCGAAGAAGAACGCGCTGATCCCGAGCGCCGCCGCGTACGACAGCACCACGGTGGCGATCAGCACCAGCGGCGCGGTGACCGCCCGCAGCAGCACCGCCAGGATCACCAGCACCACGCCGAGCACCAGCGGGATGATCGTCCGGTTGTCGTTCGCGGCGGCCCGCCCGGCGTCCAGGATCACCGCGGTACTGCCGCCCACCTTGGCGTCGGCGTTCGGCACCGCGTGCACGGCGGCCCGCACCCGGTCCACGGTGTCCTTGGCGGCCTGGCTGTCCGGCGGATCGGCGAGCGTGGCCTGGAACAGCGCCTGCCCCTCGTGCGTGGTCGGTGTCGACGTGCCGGCGATACCGGGCGTCGCCTGCGCCACCGCGCGGACGGCACCCGCCTCGCCCGCCGTGCTGATGACGGTCAGCGGAGCGCCGGTGCCGCCGGGGAAGTGCTGCTCCAGCACCTGTTGGCCGACCACCGAGTCCGGCGTCCCGGTGAACGAGCCCGCGGTGCTCAGACCGGTGGCGTTCAGCGAGACCAGCCCGATGCAGCAGGCCCCCAGCGCCAGGCCGGTGCCGATCCACACCTTGCGCGGACGGCGGCCGATCCAGGCGCCGACATGGGCCCAGCGGCCGGTCCTGGTCGGCTCCGGCGTCCCGAACGCGGGCTTGACCGGCCAGAACACCCAGCGGCCGACGACCACCAGCAGGGCCGGCAGCAGGGTCAGCATCGCCGCCAGGGCCACCAGGACGCCGATCGCGCAGACCGGGCCGAGACCGCTGGTGGAGTTCATCTCGGCGATCAGCAGACAGAGCATCGAGGCGACCACCGTGGCCGAGGAGGCCAGGATCGCCGGCCCGGCGCGGTGCAGGGCGAACGCCATCGCCTCGTGCCGGTCCTCGTGCCGTCTCAGCTCCTCCCGGTAACGGGCGGTGAGCAGCAGCGCGTAGTCCGTTCCCGCGCCGAGGACCAGCACGATCAGGATGCCGGCGCTCTGCGCGTTGACGGTCAGCCCGGAGTGCTCGGCCAGCAGGTAGATCACGGCCTGGGAGACGACGAGCGCGCCCGCCGCGGAGATCAGCGGCAGCGCCCAGAGCACCGGACTGCGGTAGGTGAGCAGCAACAGGATGATCACCACGCTGATGGTGGCGGCCAGCAGGGTGCCGTCGATGCCCGCGAAGGCCTCGGCCTGGTCGGCGCCGACCCCGGCCGGGCCGGTGACATGGGTGGTCATGCCCATGCTGTCGGCGGCGGCGGTGGCGCGCATGCTGTCCACCGCGGGGCGCAGGTCCTGCCAGCCGCCGGTGCCGATGTCGACCGGCACGATCGTCTGCATCGCCTGGCCGTCGGCGGAGAGCACCGGCCCGACCACCGGCCCCAGGACGTGCGGGGCGGTCGCGAAGGCCGTCGCGTCCCGGGCCGCCTCCACCCGGTCGGCGGGGGTGATCCCGCCGTCCCGCTGGTACACCACCACGGCCTGCGCGGTGTCCACCGGCTGGAAGGCGCGCTGCTCGGTCAGCACCTGGGTGGACTCCGCGTTGCCCGGCAGCCAGCTGGAGGCCTGGTTGTCCTCGGCGTCGGTGAGCTTGCCGGCCAGCGGTCCGGCCACGACAAGCAGCACCAGCCACAGCGCCAGGACCACCCACTTGCTGCGGCGTCCGCACGGCAGCGCGGCCAGCTTCCGGGTCGGGTTCATGCGGAAACCCCCAGGGGCCTCGGGCGTCAGTCGTTCCAGACTCCCACCGCCCCCGCGACCCGGCAGCCCGGGTCGTCCGGGCGGGGGCGGTCCGCGCGCCGATCCGTCGGGATCACCCGGACGGGACGCGCGCGGGCACGGCGGCCCGCTCGCGCAGCTCCTTCAGCAGCGCGATGTCCATCGCGTGCCCGGTGCCGTCGCCGCCGTGCTTGCGGTCCGGGGTCTCCACCAGCAGGGGGACGCCGGCCGTCGCGGGGTGCTCGAACAGCTCGCGGAACGGCTCCGCCCCGATCAGCCCGGCACCGATGTTGGCGTGCCGGTCCTTGCGCGCGCCGACCGCGTCCTCCGAGTCGTTGGCGTGGATCAGCCGCAGCCGGTCCGGCCCGGCTGCCGCCACCAGCGCGTCCAGCGCCGCGCGGACGCCGCCCGGCACCGCCAGGTCGTGGCCGGCCGCGAAGGCGTGGCAGGTGTCCAGGCAGACCCCGACCTTCGGGTGGCCGTCCAGCGCGTCCAGATAGGCGGCCAGGTCCTCCATCCGGGAGCAGAGCGAGCTGCCCTGACCGGCCGTCGGCTCCAGCAGCAGCCGGGGCGCGCCCTCGCCGAGCGCGTCCAGCTCGTCCAGCAGCGGCCGGACGTCCGCGCGGACCTGGGCCATCGCCTCGGCCCGCCGCGAGCCGCCGCCCGGGGCCGTCCCGACCGCCGAACCGGTGTGCAGCACCACGCCGGCGGCGCCGATCGCGTGGCCGCGCACCAGGGAGTGCCGCAGGGAATCGGCCGAGCGCTCGCGGGTCGCCGTGTTGTCCGAGCCGAAGTTGATCAGGTACGGCGCGTGCACGAAGGCCGGGATGCCCTGCTCGGCGCAGGCGGTGCGGAACTCCTCGTCCTGGGCGGGGTTGCCCGGGGGAGTGGCCCAGCCGCGCGGGTTGGCCACGAACACCTGGACCGTCTCGGCGCCGACCCGCCGCGCGTAGGCCAGCCCGGTGCCGGCCAGTCCGCGGGCGGCCACCGGCACATGGGCGCCGATCGGGTTGCGGGCGGAGACGGCGGGCGGTACGGCCCCGGCGGGCGGCGCGGCGACGGCGGTGTTCATGGCTCCGAGCATGCCACGCGGGCCGGCGGGCCCGGCGCCCAGGCGGGTGCGGTCCGGGCCTCGTGCACGCACGGCACGCCCGGAACGGGCCCCGCTCTCCCCGATCGGGTGAACCGGGGGCTCGGACCCCGGTCCCGGACTCCCGGCCCACCGGTCCCCGGCGCGAGCGGCCGCCCGCGCCCACCCCGCCACGCCCCCGCGCCACGCCGAGGGGCCCGCCACCTGGCCGACGCTCCGTCAGTCCCGCAGCCCAGCCCTGGTGGCGGGGCCCCTCGCGCGCCCATAGCGTCGATTCGGCCGACACCCACCGGCCGTCATCCCCCGCACACTCCGTGTCACCGCGCCGGCGTCCCCGCGAGCGCGCAAGAAAGCAGGTCACCACTCATGCCCACGCGACGGGTCCATCACCTCGCCGCGGCCACCGCCGCCGCCACGACCGCCCTCACCACCGCCCTGACCACGCTCGGCGCCGTCCCCTCGGCGCACGCGGCCGAGGCCCTGCACCTCGTCCAGCCGGGCGAATCGATCCAGCAGGCCGTCGACGAGGCCCGCCCCGGCGACACCGTCCAGCTGCTGCCCGGCACCTACCTGGGCAGCGTCCGGATCACCACCCCGGGCCTCACCCTGCGCGGCGCCGGCCCGGACAGCGTGATCGCCCCCGGTGACGCCGCCGACGGCAGCGCCTGCGCCACCGCCGGACACGGCCTCTGCGTCGTCGGAGCCGACGGCCACCCGCTCACAAGAGTGACGATCGAGAGCCTCGCCGTCACCGGCTTCCGCAAGAACGGCATCAACGCCTCCGGCACCGACGGCATGACCGTGCGCGCCACCTACGTCCACGACAACGGCCAGCAGGGCATCAGCCAGGAGAGGTCCACCCGGGCCGTGATCACCGGCAACGAGTCGACCCGCAACGGCCAGTCCGGCGTCTTCCTCGCCAACTCCGTGGACAGCGAGGGCGGTGCCATCACCACCGACGGCACCGTGGTCAGCGGCAACCTGCTCACCGACAACCGGATCGGCGTCACCGTCCGCCGCCTGCGTGACCTGAGCGTCGAGGCGAACGAGATCCACGGCAACTGCGGCGGCGTCTTCATCGTCGGCGACGAGGGAGTCCCGCGGGCCGGGGCACTGGGCGTCAGCCGCAACCGGGTCGTCGCCAACAACAGGTACTGCCCGCCCAACCCCCGCCTCGACGCCATCCAGGGCACCGGCATCCTGCTCACCGGCGCCGAGGACACCACGGTGACCGAGAACGAGGTCAGCGACAACGTCGGCGCCTCGCCGATGTCCGGCGGCATCGTGCTCTTCCGCAGCGTGGTCGGCGTGGCCAACGCCCGCAACACCGTCACCGGCAACCACGTGGTCGGCAACGGCCCGGCCGACCTCGCCGACCGCGACACCGGCACGGACAACTCCTTCGCGCGCAACCAGTGCGCGGTCTCCGAGCCGGCCGGCCACTGCTGAGCCGCGGCACCGCCCGCAGCCCCGAGGGCCCGAAGAACCCCGGACAACCCCGGACCCGAAGAACCCCGGACCCGATGAACCCCGGACCCGATGAACCCCGGGCCCGAAGAACCCCGGCCCCGAGAACCCCGGCCCCCCGAGACCCCAGCCCCACCTCCCACCTGCAGAAAGACGGCACATGACCACCGCACCCGCCACCACCCCGCAGGCCGCGATGCGCCTGCGGGAGCTCGTCTTCGGCGCCGCCTGCGCCGCCGCCGTCCGCGCGGCCGCCAGGCTCGGTGTCGCCGACGCGCTCGGCGACACCCCGACCACCGTCACCGACCTCGCGGCCGCGCTCGACACCGAGCCCAAGCCGCTGCGCCGGCTGATGCGGGCGCTCACCTGCTACGGCATCTTCCACGAGACGGGCGACGACCGTTTCGAGCACACCGAGATGTCCCGCCTGCTGCGCGAGGACGCCCCGAACAGCCTGCGCTACATCTCCCTCTGGTGCACCGAGCCGTGGACGTGGGAGGCCTGGCCGAAGCTGGACGAGGCCGTCCGCTCCGGCCGCAACGTCTTCCCCGAGCTGTTCGGCAAGGAGTTCTTCGACTACCTGCACAGCGAGGGGGGCGACTCGGCCAAGGTCTTCGACAAGGCGATGACCACCTCCAGCCGGCAGTCCGCCGCCGACTTCGCCGAGTACCTCGACCTCACCGGGATCGACTCGGTGGTCGACATCGGCGGCGGCCAGGGCCACGTGCTGGCGAGCCTGCTGGAGAAGCACCCGGCGCTGCACGGCACCCTGCTCGACCTGCCCAAGGTGGTCGCCGGCGCCGACCCGCGGCTGCGGGACGGCGGCGCCTTCTCGGCCCGGGCCCGGCTGGTCCCCGGCGACTGCCGGGTCGACATCCCGGTCCACGCCGACCTCTACATCATCAAGAACATCCTGGAGTGGGACGACGAGAGCACTCGTCGCACCCTCGCCAACGTCGTCCTGGCGGCCCGTCCGGGCGCCCGCGTCGTGGTGGTCGAGAACCTGGTCGACGACAGCCCGTCGATGCGCTTCACCACCGCGATGGACCTGATGCTGCTGCTCAACGTCGGCGGCGCGAAGCACTCCAAGGAGAGCCTGGTGCGGCTGATGGCGGAGGCCGGCCTGGACGTGGCCGACGTCCGCCCGGTCAATCCCTACCTGCACGCGTTCGAGGCCACCGTGCGCGGCTGAGCACCGCGCCCGCGACGAGCGACCGCCGGCCCCCGTCGAGGGGGCCGGCGGTCGTCGCTGTCCGGGCTCAGGCCTTGCGCGAGGACTCCAGGTGCGCGAAGACCACCACGTTGTCCAGGTAGTCCTTGCGCTTCTTGTCGTACACGCCGCCGCAGGTGATCAGCCGCAGTTGGGAGTCCGTCGTCTTCCCGTACACCCGCTGGTCGGGGAAGGCGTTCTTGGCGAAGGTCTCCACCGAGTCCACCGAGAAGACGGCGACCGTGCCGTCGGCCCGCTGCACCTCGACCTTGTTGCCCGGGACGAGCAGGCTGAGCAGCAGGAACACCGCCGGGCCCTTGCTGGTGTCCACGTGCCCGGCCACCACGGCGGCGCCGCGTTCGCCGGGCGAGGCGCCGTCGCGGTACCAGCCGACCAGGTTCTTGTCGTCCGGCGGCGGCGCGTTGAGCTCCCCGGTCGGGTTCACCGTCAGCTCGGTGAACGGCGCGTCGACGGCGATCTGCGGGATCCGCAGCCGGGTCGGCTTGGCCCGCTTCAGTGCGGGAGCCGCCGGCGCGGCCGCCGCGGTGGGCTTGGCGGCCGCCGCCGGGGCGGCGTCACCGGGGGACGCGCTCGCGGTGGCGGCCGGGGGAGCGGCCTGGCCGGGTCCGGGATCGGACGAGGGTGCCACGTCCACCGAGTTGTAGATCAGCAGCAGACCGACGGCCGCGGCGCCCATACCCGCGCGCAGCAACCGGGACGTTCCAGCGGCCGGACCGGCCATCGTTCCACTCCTAGGTCGGGCTTGTGACGGCCGGGGCGGTGTCCGCGGCCACCGGGTCGGGTCGCGACCGGTGGCCCGCCGGCCCGCGGCCACCGGGAAGTCCGGGACGGCGCCGCTCGGCCCGCGGCGCACGGCCGGGTGCGGCGCCGCACGTGCTCCCGCCGTGGCCACCGCTCAGCGCGGTGGCCACGGCGGGGAGACCGCGGCGCGGCGCCGGGTCAGATCGCGGCGCCGCTGGTCCGACGGCCGCGACGCAGCGCGAGCGCGCCGGCACCGAGGCCGCCGAGCAGCAGGACGGCGCCGGAGGCGAGGCCGCCGCCGGACAGGGCCAGGCCGCCGCCGCCGGTGTGCACGCCACCGTGCGGGGTCTTCTCCTCGGCCGCCTTGTGCTCCTCGCCGGACTTGTAGTCCTTCTCGGAGGAAGAGGAGGAGCCCTTGTCCTGCTTCTCCTCCCAGGTCTTCTGCCCGTCGGGGCTGGCAGCCTTGTCCTGCTTCTCCTGCCAGGTGAGGTTCTTGTCGGCCGAGCCGTCCGCGTAGGCGGCGGGGGCGGCGACGGTGAGTGCGGCGGCGACGGCCGCTCCGGCGAGCAGCGTGCGTGCAGAACGCATGGGGACGATCCTTCCGGCGCGGGGCCGCGACTGCCGACACGTCGTCGGGCAAGGGGACTCGCGGGGTGCGCCTGAACCACCGTCATTCACCGGGGCGGCCGCTGCCACCGGAGGGCGGCGGTCACCGCCGTGGCGGTGCGCCCTTCGAGTGGACTCCTGGGCGTGTTCACCCGAGTGCCCCGGCGATCCGGGTGATTCGGTATCCGGGCCCCGGGCGGGCGGGGCAGCCGAGCCGGCCCCCGAGCCCGGACCGCGGCCACGAGGAAGCGGCGGCTCCGGGAGGTCACCCCGGGGCCGCCGCGGTCCGGCCGGATCGACGCCGGCTCAGTGCAGCTGCTGCACGCCCGTGCTGTCCCGCACGAACACGGAGCGGCTGTCGGCATCGCGATAGCGCTCCTTCAGCGTGAACGCGGCGGGTACGCCGGGGACGGGCGCGTCCGGGGCCTCGTAGTAGAGGACGTACGTCTTCGCGCTGTCGGTCTCGTTCTCCAGCTGGAGCCAGCCGGTGAATCCGGCGGCCGGGAAGGTGCCGGTCGCGGTGACGTTGTTGGCGGTGCCGGAGTGGCTGAAGGCGAAGGTCGCGGTGCCGACCTGGAGGCGCTTGTGCCCGCTGTCGTTCCAGCGGCGGAAGAGCGCGATCCACTCGTCCGGCCAGGGGCCGCCCTCGCCGTCCGGGGGCATGCCGTTGCCGTCGACCCGGGAGAGGATGTCGTCGGCGTTCGCGACCACGGAGTCGTAGTCCCAGAGGTCGACCGCGAAGGTCATGTGTTCCCGGTCGGTCGCCCGGAACATGGGGCGGATGTGGAGTTCGAAGACGGGAGTGCGCATATCAGCTGTACACCTCCAGCAGGACGTTCTTCAGGGCGACTTCGTCGAGCAGTCCGGCCGGCTCCTCGGGCAGCCCGTCGGGGCCGTTGGCCGGCACGTACTGGAGCGTCAGTACCAGGGACTCGGGGGCGGCGTGTGACGCCTCGAGGACGGCCGTGATGTCGAAGCGCGCGTTGCACTCGGTCGGGTGGTGAGGGTGCGCCGTGGCACCGCGGTGGCGGCCGGAGGCGCGGTCGCCGTCGTCGGTCATGTGGTGCGCCACCCACATCGCGACGTAGCCGACGCCGTAGCGGCGGGCGAAGTCCGGGTCGTCGGCACGGAACTCGACGTCGGCGGGGTGGACGTAGGCGCGCAGCACGTAGCTGCCGGCGACGGGGACCTTCACGTCGTCGAGGCGCACCACGACCTTCCGGGCCTCGGTGGACGGGGCCACGAGGCCGAACTCCGCCCGGGAGTTGCTCCGCAGCGAAGCCGTCAGGTTCGGAGCGGAGACCAGTGCCAGCGGCTCGGTCGCCAGCAGCCGGCGGGTGACCGGCTGCGGGGTCTCCACGGCGAAGGCCGTCTTCAGCTGGTCCGTGTACGCGTACTCGTAGCCCAGGGCCACGGTGTCGGCGAAGTCCGCGACCTTGTGTTTGGCCTGGGGGAGAAAGCCGCGCAGGTCGTGGTCGGGCGAGGTGAGGGCGGGCGCCCCGTTGCGCCGCTGCCATTCGGCCCAGAGCAGGTCGATGAAGCAGTGGAAGCTGTAGTAGATCGGGTCCATCGCGGCCGTGCTCGGGACCTTCATCAGACCGCCGATGAAGTTGAAGTGCATGAAGTTGTGCGGCCCGTCTTCGAGGCGCCCGTAGTCACCCCCCGCGTGCGCCTCCGGAAAGCCGCCGAACGAGCCCTGGTCGGTCTCGGTCGTCACGATCTCCAGGGTGTCGGGCGGCAGCGGCACCGGGGCGGTGATGCGGTCCTCCACGAGCCCGGGCAGCGAGAACGCGGGCGGGAACTTCCCTGCCGTCTGCGGGTGGATCCAGTCCCAGTACGGCAGGGTGACGTTCGCCGTCCGCGGCGGGTCCGATTCCTGCAGGAGCTTCTCGAAGTGGTACAGGTGCGACCGGTGCCACGGCAGGAACAGGTCGTTGCCGTGCTCGCACGGGCCCACGAACTGGTCGTTGTGCAGTGCGGCCTGGAAGTCGTAGCCGGTCTCGTCGTCCGGGTTCGCGGCGGACCGCGCGCGCAGGATCCCGAGGGCGTGGACGTAGTCGTCCAGCTCGCTCGGACTCAGCGAATTGATGTCGCGTCGGCTCTTGGTCATGGGGTCACCTCCGTTGCGGCACAACGTATGCGCGCGGGCCGACCGCCATCGTCAGCCGTGCGGTGCGGCGCGTTCTCCGCCAGTCGACCGGAGTACCGCCCGCCCGGGTGCCCGCCCGGCGCCGGCCCGCCCGCCCCGGCGCTTCGCGATGCGCCGGTCCGCGCCCCCTGTCCGGGCCGCTCCTGCCGTGCTGACATGTACTCGACAACTCGCCGGAGGCTCGCACGTGGGGGTGCGCGGCCGGGAACCGGCGGGCAAACGGAAGGTGAAGCCCGTGACTGTACGCATGATGGCCGTCGGTGGTGCGGCGGCAGCGCTGCTCGGCTCCTCGCTCGGCGGCATCGGCGGTGGCACCGCCTCCAGCGGCTGGACCACGCCGCCGCCGGACAAGATCGTCATCGACGTGGCCACCGTCAACGGCTCCGGCTGCCCGGCCGGCACCGCCGCCGTCGCCGTCTCCCCGGACAACACGGCCTTCACCGTCACCTACAGCGACTACATCGCCCAGGTGGGCGTCGGGTCCAAGCCCACCGACTTCCGGAAGAACTGTCAGCTCAACCTGAACGTCCACGTCCCGCAGGGCTTCACCTACGCGATCGCCGCCACCGACTACCGGGGCTACGCGCACCTGGAGAAGGGGGCGAGCGCGGTGCAGCAGGCGAACTACTACTTCCAGGGCTCGCCCCAGACCACCAAGCTCAGCCACCGGTTCACCGGGGCGCTCGACGACAGCTGGCAGGCGACCGACAGCGTCGCCGTGGCGGCCCTGGTCTGGGCGCCCTGCGGCGAGCTCCGCAACTTCAACATCAACACCGAACTCCGGGTCAGCGCCGGCACCTCGGACCCGACCAGGACCACCAGCTTCATGACCATGGACTCCACCGACGGCAGCATCAACACCACCTACCACCTCGCCTGGAAGCAGTGCCCCTGACGGACGCCGCGCACGGGCCGACGCGCGTCGGCCCGTGCGCGCAGCGGGCCGCCCCCCGACCTGCGCCGGGGGGCGGCCCGCTAGGACGGGGGGTGCGGTCAGCCCGTGCCGCCGCGCTCCCACCGGTAGAACTCGTGCGCCATGGCGTCCTTGGGCCCCCGCCAGGTGGCCGGGTCGTAGGCCTGGACGAAGGCGGTGAGGCGGTCGCTGACGTCCCGGAACTCCGGGTGCCCGACCACCTTGGCGACGGCCGGGCCCGGCGGGCGGTCCGCCTCGATCAGGTGCAGGTAGACGTCGCCGAACTGGAAGAGGCTGCGCCCCGTGACGCCGATCAGGTGCGGCAGCTCGCCCCGGTCGGAGTCGGCGAACACCTCGGCGATGCCGTCGGCGGCGTCCGGCTTCATCCGGGCGACGATCAGTGCGCGGTGCATCCGGCTCAGACCTCCCCCGCCTGCTTCTCGACCTTCTCGCGGATCAGCTGCATCTGGACCCGCGAGTTGCGGTTGATGTGGTTCACCATGCCGTCGTCGTCGACCGGCGCGGTGGGCTTCATCGCGAAGTCCTGGACCCAGCGCATCTTCGTGCCGGCCGGAACCTCCGCGTACTCCCAGCGGATGTCCATGAACTCGAACGGCCCGGGCTCGACCCGGCGGGCGCGCACCGCGAGCGAGGCCCGGTCGGTGGTGCGCTCGGAGACCCAGCTCCAGATCTGGCCGTTCTCGTCGGGGTGCATGGTGAGCCGGAAGCGCACGCTGTCGCCGTCCCGCTCCAGCACCTCGACCGAGGCGTACTCGCTGAACAGCTGCGGCCAGTTCTCCAGGTCGTTGGTGATCTCCCAGACCAGGTCGAGCGGCGCGGCGATGACGATCTCGTTGTCCGTGTGTCCGGGCATCTCAGGCACCGGCCTTCGTGGCGAACGAGGAGTTCACCAGGTCGAGGAACTCGGCCGGCGTCTTCGCCGACTCCGCTCCGTTGGTGACCTTCACGCCGTGCCGGTTCTCCAGCTCGCCGACCACGCCGAGCAGACCGAGGGAGTCCACGCCGAAGTCGTCGAAGCTGGCGCCAGGGCGCTCCAGGTCGAGCGGGTCGATGACCACGCCGGCCCGGGCCTGGATCAGCGCGGCCAGTTCGGGGTGGCTGAGGGTGTTGCTCACGGGATGTTCCCTTCAGTTCGTTGCGGAAGCGGTGCTTCGGTCAGGCCCGGTCACCGCGCCGGAGCACCAGCGCGGAGTTGGAGCCCATCAGCCCGCGGCTGAGCACCAGCGCGGTGCGCAGCTCGGCCGGGCGGGCGCGGCCGGTCACCAGGGCGAGGTCGTGGCAGACCTCGGTGACGTTGGGGGTGGGCGGCACCACGCCGTCCTCCATGGCGAGCACGGCGGCGGCGGTGTCCAGCAGCGGGGCGCCGCAGTAGGCCCGCCCGGTGCCGGCCTTGGGGGCGGTCACCGGTACCCGCTCGGCGTACGGGCCGAGGGCGTCGGCCAGGGCCAGCGCCTCGGCGCGGTCGGCGGCCGGGACGCCGAGGGCGTCGGCGAAGACCACGTCGATCTCCTCCGGGGCGATCCGGGCCTGGTCGAGCGCGATCCGGACGGCGTTCGCCAGCCCCTCGCGGGACTCCTCCCAGCGGGAGGCGCCGGTGAAGGTGGCGCCGTGCCCGGCCAGGTACGCCCGGACGGCGGCACCGCGCCGGCGGGCCGTCTCCTCGTCCTCCAGCAGCAGCATCGCGCCGCCCTCGGCGGGGGCGAAGCCGTTCGCCTCGGCGGAGAACGGCAGGTAGGCCCGGTCCGGCCGGTCGGCGAGGCTGAGCTCGGGATAGCCGAGCTGGCAGACCATCGAGTACGGCGCCAGCGGGGCCTCGGCCGCCCCGGCCACCACCGCGTCGGTGCCGCGCGCGATGGACCGGGCGGCGTGGGCGAGGGCGTCCAGGCCGCCGGCCTCGTCACTGGCGACCACCCCGCACGGGCCCTTGTAGCCGCCGCGGATCGAGACCTGGCCGGTGCTGGCCGCGTAGAACCAGGCGATGGACTGGTAGGGACCGACGAACTGCGGCCCCTGTCCCCAGAGTTGCTGCAACTCGCGCTGTCCGAACTCGCCGCCGCCGGAGCCGGCCGCGGTCACCACGCCCACCCCGAAGGGTTGGTCGGGATCGGGAACGAACCCGGCGTCCGCCACCGCCAGGTCGGCGGCGGCCATCGCGTAGTGCGTGAAGCGGTCGGTCTGTACCAGGTAGCGGCTGTCGATCACGGACTGCGGGTCGAAGTCCCGTACCTGGCCCGCGATGCGCAGCGGTAGGTCCGCGCAGCCCTCGCGGGATATCCGGTCGAGGACGCTCACGCCCTGCCTGGTGGCCTTCCAGAAGGCGTCGGCCCCCACGCCGTTCGGCGCGACCACGCCGAGGCCGGTGACCACCGCCCGGCGGCCCTGCTGACGTGACGTCATGGATCTCACCCCGTTCTGTTGAGCACGACGGCGGACTGGAATCCGCCGAATCCGCTGCCGACCGACAGAATGTGACGGAGCGGCAGCTCGCGCGCGGTGCGCGGCACGTAGTCGAGGTCGCACTCCGGGTCCGGAGTCTCGTAGTTGGCGGTCGGCGGTACCACGCCGTGGGCCAGTGCGAGGGTGCAGGCGACCACCTCGATCGCGCCGATCGCGCCGAGCGAGTGCCCGACCATCGACTTGATCGAGCTCATCGGCGTCCCGTACGCGTGCTCGCCGAGCGAGCGCTTGACGGCCGCCGTCTCGTGCCGGTCGTTCTGCTTGGTGCCCGAGCCGTGCGCGTTGACGTAGTCGACGTCGGTGCGGTTCACCCGGGCGTGGGCGAGCGCCTCGTCGATCGCCCGGGACATCTCCAGCCCCTCCTGGGTGAGGCCGGTCATGTGGTAGGCGTTGCCGAAGGTGGCGAAGCCGCCGATCTCGCCGTAGATGCGGGCGCCGCGCCGCCGGGCGTGCTCCAGCTCCTCCAGCACCAGGACGGCGCCGCCCTCGCCGAGCACGAAGCCGTCCCGGTGGGCGTCGAAGGGGCGGGAGGCGTGCTCCGGGTCGTCGTTGCGCTCGCTGGTGGCCTTGATGGCGTCGAAGCACGCGACGGTGATCGGCGAGATCGGCGAGTCGGAGGCGCCGGCGATGCAGATGTCGGCGCGCCCCTCCTCGACCGCCTGGAAGGCGTAGCCGATCGCGTCCAGCCCGGAGGTGCAGCCGGTGGAGACGGTCTGCACCGGGCCGTGCGCACCGGTGCGCTCGGCGACCGCGGAGGCCAGCGTGCTGGGTGCGAAGGCGCGGTGCAGCTGCGGCTCGGCCCGCCGGTGGTCCACGTCCCAGCGCGCGCCGCCGGCGCTGACCAGGGCGTAGTCGTGTTCCAGCCGGGTGGTGCCGCCGACGGCGGTGCCGAGCGAGACGCCGATCCGCCACGGGTCCTCCGCGGTGAGGTCCAGGCCCGCGTCGGCGACCGCCTCGTCCGCCGCCACCATCGCGAACTGCACGTAGCGGTCGGCCCGTTGGACCTCGTCGGCGCTCAGGCCGTGCGCCGCCGGGTCGAAGTCGCACTCGGCGGCGATCCGGGAGCGGAACCCGGTGGGGTCGAAGAGCGTGATGCCCCTGGTCGCCGTCCGGCCGGAGGTGAGCAGTTGCCAGAAGGCCGGTACGCCCACGCCACCGGGCGCGACCACACCGATCCCGGTGACGGCGACCCGCCGTGTCACGAAGCCACCTTGGCGTGTTCCGGCGGGCCGGAGGTCACGGCTCCGTCGGTCTCCTCGGTGTCGACGTGGCCGAGCTCCGGGCGGGGCGCGAGCGGGCCGAGGTGGAAGACCATCCGGGCCTCGGTGTCGCCGACGTTGCGGAAGCGGTGGCGCATGTCGATCGGGATCATCAGGCCCTGGTTGGGCTTCAGCAGGCGGGTCTCCCCGTCCAGGTCCACCTCCAGGTCGCCGGAGACCACGAAGACGAACTCCTCGGAGTACGGGTGGTAGTGCTCGCCGATCCGCTCGCCGGGCTGGACGATGGCCAGGCCCATGAAACCGCTGGTGGCGCCGCAGGTGGTCGGGGTGAGCATGGCGCGCAGGTCGCCGCCGCGCCGGCGGTTCTCCGGTGCCTCGTCGACGTGCACGATCCGTGGGTACTGCGTGGACATGGTTTCTTCCTTCGGGTGTCGGAGCCGGCGGACGGCCGATGGTCGGTCAGGTGAGCTGCGAGCTGCGGTCGGTGACCGGGCTCATGGCGCGGGCGGCGAGGAAGGCGCTCAGACCGGCGACGGTGCGCAGGTCGCCCTCGGGGCCGAGGTCGAGCAGCCGGCCCAGGACGGCGGCCTCGCGCTCGCCGGCCACGCCGAGGGCGGCGGCCGGCTCGGCCTCGGCCGGGACCCGCAGGTCCACCAGGCGGACCACGACGTCCTCCCGGTGGAAGACGATGCTCGCCGCGAGCGGTCCGGTCGGGTCGGTGGTGGCCAGGTTGTCGTGCTCGGCGAGCAGGGCCGCCACGGCCGCGCCGTTGCCCGGTTTGACGGGGTAGAGCACGGCGTGCCGGTGCAGCCTGCCGGAGGCCGGGGAGCCGGCGATCGCCTGGTGCTCGGCGGGCAGCGCCGCACGGGCGAAGAAGGCGCGGGCCGCCTGCGGGTCACCCAGCTGGCGGGCCTCCTCCAGGTAGGGGTTGATCGCCTCCTCGACCGCCCGGACCTCGGGCTGCATCGCCACGTGGCGCAGCGCGTCGCCCAGGTTGCCGATCACCTCGACGGCCCGGACCACCCGGTTGCCGTGCATGAACAGGGAGGTGCGGCGCAGCCGGGTGGTCTCGTCCACCTCGGCCTGGGGGGAGGCGTAGCCGGAGAGGATCCGGGCCACCTCGTGCTCGCTGCCGGGCTTCACGGTGAAGGTCAGGGCGTGCCGGACCACCCCGTCCGGGCCGGGGGCGGCCTGCGGCGGGCCGACGTGTCCGGCGGGCGTGGTGCGCGGCAGGCCGGGCGGTACGTCCACCGGCTTGCGGGTGCCGGTGGCGCCGGCCGCGGAGGTCTCCCGGAGGATGGAGTAGCGCAGCGAGCGGAAGGTGTCGCTGACGCAGCCGTGCATCGGCTTGACCATCTCGCGGTGGGCCGGGCTGTCCACCCACTCCAGGAAGGTCTCCTGGTCCTTCCACTCACTGGTGATGAGCCACTGCCTCGGGTCGTTGATCGACTGGCAGAGCTGGTCGCTGACGTGGCCGGGGACCGAGGCCACCTGGTGGCGCAGCTTCTCGTACACGTCGAGGAAGCGCTGCTGGGCGCCGTCCTTGATCTCCAGCATCAGCATCACGCGGAGCCGGGTGTGGGACTCGGCGTGCTGCTCGGCCTGCGGTTCGGACAGAGTCGTCATGATCCACTTTCTTGCTTCGGGGCTGCCCGCGCCGGGCGCGCCGGGCGGCTTCGGTCCGGACGGGCCCCGGCGGGGGAGGGCGGTGCGGTGGCGGGTCGGCCCGGGCGGGTGGGGGCCAGGCCTGAGGTCGATCGTGCGCGGACCCCACGAGTGGCGCGAGATATGCGGGCCATCCGAGCGAAGGGGCGGCAGAACGCACCCGCCACGGGGGATGGAAGAGCGGGGCCGACGTGCGCGAAGGCCCCGCCGAGGGCGGCGCCGAGCCCCGCAGCCGGGCCGCGAACCCCCGTACAGGCTGGAGCAATTGATGAATCCGAAGGTTGACGACCGGGTGCCGGTCCTGATCGTCGGCGGCTCGCTGGTCGGGCTGTCGGCCTCGCTCTTCCTGGGCCGACTGGGTGTCAGACACCTGCTCGTCGAGAAGCACGCCGACACCTCGCGTCACCCGCGTGGCCGAGGCAACAACGTCCGCACGATGGAGCTCTACCGGGGGGCCGGGATCGAGCCGGCGATCCGCGAGGCCGCCTCCGTGCTCGCCGCGAACCACGGCATCCTGCAGGCCCCCTCGCTGACCGGCGAGGAGCAGGAGTGGCTGTTCCGGGAGATCGACCCGGGCGGCCGGCTCGCCCGGTTCAGCCCCAGCTCCTGGTGCCTGTGCAGCCAGAACGACCTGGAGCCCGTCCTGCTGAAGTCCGCCCGCGAGTACGGCGGCGACCTGCGGTTCAGCACCGAACTGGTCTCCTTCGAGCAGGACGGCGAGGGGGTGACGGCGCTGCTGCGCAGCCGGGAGACCGGTGAGGAGCGGACGGTCCGGGCGCAGTACCTGATCGCGGCGGACGGCCCGCGCAGCCCGGCGCGGGAGGCGCTGGGCATCGGCCAGAGCGGCAAGGGCGAGCTGTTCCACAACGTCAGCATCACCTTCCGGGCCAAGCGGCTGGCCGAGGTGGTGGGCGACCGGCACTTCATCGCCTGCTACCTGACCGACCCGGAGGCCGACGGCGCGCTGCTGCCGGTGGACAACCACGAGGAGTGGGTCTTCCACGCGCCGTGGCACCCCGAGCACGGCGAGCCGCTGGAGGCGTTCACCGACGCGCGGTGCGTCCGGCACATCCGGGCCGCCGTCGGGGTGCCGGACCTGGAGGTGGAGGTCACCGGGAAGGCCCCCTGGCACGCGGCCGAGCGGGTGGCGCAGCGCTACTCCGCCGGGCGGGTCTTCCTGGCCGGGGACGCCGCGCACGAGATGTCGCCGACCGGCGCGTTCGGCTCGAACACCGGCATCCAGGACGCCCACAACCTGGCCTGGAAGCTGGCCGCGGTGCTCTGCGGCTGGGCCGGGCCGGAGCTGCTGGAGACCTACGGGCAGGAGCGCCGACCGGTGGCGGAGGTCACCAGCGAGCGGGCCTCGGCGCGCTCGGCGGAGCACAGCCACCCCGGGTACGCGGTGGTGCCCGGCGTCGGGCGGCAGGCCGGGGTGCTGGCGGTGGCGCTCGGCTACCGCTACCCGGTGGGCGCGGTGGCCGGCGCGGACCCGGCCGGCCCGGTGGTGCCCGAGGCGTTCGAGTCGGGCGGCGAGCCCGGCAGCCGGGCGCCGCACCAGTGGCTGCTGCGGGCGGGCGTCAAGCTCTCCACCCTCGACCTGTACGAGCAGGCGATGGTCCTGCTGACCGGTCCCGAGGGCGCGGCCTGGCACCAGGGCGCCCGCCGGGCGGCCGACCGGCTGGCCGTGCCGCTGGACGCCTACCGGATCGGCACCGGGGCGGAGGACGACCTGGCGCCCGAGGCGGGTGCCGACTTCGCCGAGCTGCACGGTGTCCGTGCGGGCGGCGCGGTGCTGGTCCGCCCGGACGGCTTCGTCGCCTGGCGTAGCGAGGACGCGGCGGCGGACCCGGAGGCGGCGGTGGAGGCGGCGCTGCGCACGGTGCTGAAGCTGTAGGCACGGCCGCACCCCGGGCCGGAGGCCCGCCGAGCCCCCAGCCGGCCCCCGGCCCCGAGCGGGCACCCCGGCCCCCGGGCCCGAAGCCGATCCCCGAGGCGTCCCCCCGACGCCCCGGGGATCGGC
>NZ_JBSFNM010000082.1:0-37766 GCF_053587085.1 Kitasatospora sp. NPDC003701 | reverse complement strand
GCGGCGGGTGTGGCGGGCGTGATCAAGATGGTCATGGCGATGCGGCACGGTGTCCTGCCGAGGACGCTGCACGTGGACGCGCCGTCCTCGCACGTCGACTGGGCAGCCGGGTCGGTGGACCTGCTGACCGAGCCGACACCGTGGCCCGCGGTGGACCGGCCCTGGCGGGCCGGGGTGTCGTCGTTCGGGCTGAGCGGGACGAACGCGCATGTGATCGTCGAGCAGGCGCCGGTGGTGGAGGTGGCTGCCGAGGAGCCCGTGATGGCGCCGGGTGTGGTGCCGTGGGTGGTGTCGGGGAAGTCCGAGGCGGCGCTGGGTGCTCAGCTGGCGAGCTTCTCGGCGCCGGCTGCACTGTCGCCGCTGGATGTGGGGGTGTCGCTGGCGGGGCGGACGCGGTTCGGGCACCGGGCGGTGCTGCTGGACGGCACGGAGGTGGCGCGGGGTTCGGCCGTGGAGCGTTCGTTGGCCGTGTTGTTCTCGGGTCAGGGTTCGCAAAGGCTGGGGATGGGGCGGGAGTTGTATGCGCGCTTCCCGGTGTTTGCGGCGGCCTTCGACGCGGTGTGTGCGGAGCCGGGGTTCGAGTCGGTGCGGGAGGTGGTCTGGGGGTCGGACGCGGCGTCGCTCGATCGGACGGTGCACGCTCAGGCGGCGCTGTTCGCGGTGGAGGTGGCGCTGTTCCGGCTGGTCGAATCGCTGGGTATACGGCCGGAGTTCGTGGCCGGGCACTCGATCGGTGAGGTGGCGGCCGCGCATGTGGCGGGGGTGTTCTCGCTGGCGGACGCCTGCACGCTGGTCGCCGCCCGTGGCCGGCTGATGGAGGCGCTGCCGGCCGGCGGGGCGATGGTCGCGATCGAGGCCACCGAGGCCGAAGTCCTGCCCCTGCTGGGCGAGTCGGTGTCGATCGCGGCGGTCAACGGCCCCGCGTCCGTGGTGGTCTCCGGCGCTCGCGAAGCGGTCGAGGCGGTCCGCGCCCACTTCGACGGCCAGCGCCGCAAGACCACCCGGCTCCGGGTCAGCCGCGCGTTCCACTCGCCGCTGATGGACCCGATGCTGGCCGCGTTCCGGGCGGTCGTCGAGGGCCTGTCGTTCGGTGCGCCGCAGATCCCACTGGTGTCCAACCTGACCGGCGACATCGCGACGGCGGATCTGGTCTGCTCGCCGGAGTACTGGATCCGGCACGTCCGCGAGACCGTCCGCTTCGCCGACGGGGTACGGGCGTTGAGCGAGAACGGCGCGTCGGCCTTCCTGGAGCTCGGCCCCGACGGGGTGTTGACCGGACTGGCGCAACTGGCGCTGGAGCAAGACCAGGTGGTGGCGGCCCCGGTGCTGCGCAAGGACCGCGGCGAGGAGACGGCGCTGCTCACCGGTCTGGCCCGGCTGCACGTCGCGGGCGTGGCGGTCGACTGGGCGCGGCTCTTCGACGGCACCGGCGCCCGCCGCGTCGACCTGCCGACCTACGCCTTCCAGCACGAGCGCTACTGGCCCCTTCCCGCCGCACGGACCGGCGATGTGAGCGGTGCGGGTCTCACGCCGACCGAGCATCCGTTGCTCGGGGCGGCGGTCGAGGTCGCCGATGATCGGACTGTGCTGCTGACCGGCCGGCTGTCGACCGACTCGCTGCCCTGGCTCGGCGACCACCGGACCGGCGTGGCTGCCGTTCTCCCGGGCACCGGCCTCCTGGAGTTGGCGATCCGGGCCGGGGACCAGGTCGGCTGCGGCCGGGTCGAGGAACTGACCCTCACCGAACCGCTGGTGCTCCCCGAGCAGGGGGCCACCGTGGTCCAGGTCTCGGTCGGAGCCGCCGACGGGGCCGGCCTTCGTCCGCTGCGCTGCTACGCCCGCCCGGCCGGCATGCCGGACGCTCCGTGGACGTGCCACGCCACCGGCACCCTGGCCAGCGGCGCGCAAGGGTCGCCGGTGCCGGGCTTCGACGCGACCACCTGGCCGCCCAGGGACGCCGTCGCGGTGGACCTGGAGGGCTTCTACGAGTCGACGGAGTACGGGCCCGCGTTCCGAACGCTGCGGGCGGTGTGGCAGCGCGGCGAGGAGGTGTTCGTCGAGGCCGCCCTGCCCGGCCGGGCGGACGATGCGGGGGCTTTCGGTCTGCATCCGGCGCTGCTGGAGGCGGCCGTGCAGGCCGCGGGCTTCGCCGGGGTGGACGACGGTGAGGGCCTGGTGCCCGCCGTGTGGACCGGGGCGGAGCTGCACGCGACCGGCGCGTCCGTGCTCCGGCTGCGCGTGGTGAAGGCCGGTGCCGGCACGATCGGCGTGCTGGCGGCGGATGCCGACGGTGCTCCCGTCCTGTCGGTGGACTCCCTGCTGCTGTCCGCACCCGAAGCCTCGCCCGACGCCGCCACCGACCGGGGCCGGGACGGGCTGTTGCGGCTGGACTGGGTGCCGGCGGTGTCGCGTCCGGCCGATCCCGGTGAGGTGCGGTCGGTGACCTTGGGTGTGGAGGTGTCGTGCCTGGCGGAGGTGCCGGAGGACGCCGAGCTGGTGGTGGTTCCGGTGTCGGGTGCGGGGTCGGACGTCCCGGGTGAGGTGCATGAACTCACCTCGTGGGTGTTGGGGTTGGTGCAGGAGTGGGTCGCGTCGGAGCGTTCCGGGCGGTTGGTGTTCGTGACGCGTGGTGCGGTGCGGGCCGATGCGGGTGAGGTGGTGCGGGATCTGGCCGCGGGTGCGGTGTGGGGTCTGGTGCGGTCGGCGCAGTCGGAGAACCCCGACCGGTTCGTCCTCCTGGACGTCGAGCAGGAGTCGGAGGCGGCCGGTGTGCTGTCGGGCCTCGCCGCGCTGCTCGCCGCCGGTGAAACCCAGTTCGTCGTGCGCGGTGGTGTGGTGCGGGTGGGTCGGTTGGTCCGTCAGAGCGCGGGTTCGGGGTCCTCGGTGTGGGTCGGGGCGGGGACGGTGCTGGTCACGGGTGGGACGGGTGGCCTGGGCGCGGTGGTGGCCCGGCACTTGGTGGTGGAGCACGGGGTGCGCAGGCTGGTGTTGTTGAGCCGGCGGGGCGCGGAGGCGCCGGGCGCGGTGGAGTTGCGGGCGGAGCTCACCGGTCTGGGCGCGGAGGTGGTGGTCGTCGCGTGTGACGCGGCGGACCGTGGGGCGTTGGCCGGGGTGTTGGAGCAGGTCGGTGATCTGTCGGCGGTGGTGCACACGGCGGGTGTGCTGGATGACGGGGTCGTCACCTCGCTGACCCCGGAGCGGCTGTCGGCGGTCTTGCGTCCGAAGGTGGACGCGGCTTGGAACCTGCATGAGTTGACCGAGGGCCTGGATCTGTCGGCGTTCGTGCTGTTCTCGTCGATCTCGGGGGTGATGGGCAGCGCGGGTCAGGGGAACTATGCGGCGGGCAACGTGTTCCTTGATGTGTTGGCGCAGTTCCGTGCCGCGCGTGGTCTGGCGGCGCAGTCGCTGGCCTGGGGTGCGTGGGCACAGTCCAGCGGTATGACGGGGACGCTCTCCGACGCGGACCTGCGGCGGATCACGGCCTCGGGTGTGCCGCCGCTGTCCGTGGCGCAGGGCCTGGCCCTCCTCGACGCCGCCACCCGGACCGACGAACCCCACCTGGTGCCGATCGGCCGGACGTCCGGCGCCACACGGGTGCAGGGGACGGTCCCTGCTCTGCTGCGCGGTCTGGTCAGGGGCACCCGGCGGACCGCGGCCAGTGGCGGGGGCGGGGCGGCGACGTCCGCCGCCCTCGCCGCCCGGCTGCGGGACCAGCGCGACGGTGAGCGCCTGCGCACCGTGGTCGACCTGGTCCGGACCGAAGGGGCCGCCGTGCTGGGGCACGCCGGCGCGAAATCCGTCGACGCGGGCCGGGAGTTCCGGGACCTGGGCTTCGACTCGCTGACCGCCGTCGAGCTGCGCAACCGGCTGACCTCGGTCACCGGACTGCGCTTGCCCGCCACCCTGGTCTTCGACCACCCCACCCCCACCGTCCTCGCCGAGCACCTGCTCGCCGAACTGCTCGACGAGCACGGCACGGCCGACGAGTTCGCGCTGCTGACGGAATTCGACCGGCTGAGCGCCGCCCTGACGGCCGGTGAGCCCGACGGGGCGACCAAGGACGCGCTCGCCGTCCGACTGCGCCGGATGTTGGAGACCTTGCAGGACAAGGAGCTGGACACCTCGGCGAGCAGTGTCGCCGACCGGATCGAGTCCGCGAGCACGGACGAGGTCCTCGCCTTCATCGACAACGAGCTCGGCCGTCTGAGCGACCGCTGATCCGGCCCGCACCACCACAGGAAGGTTCCTCTCCACCATGTCGAACGACAGCAAGCTCGTTGACTACCTCAAGTGGGTCACGGCGGACCTGCACCAGACCCGCCAGCGGTTGCTGGAGGCCGAGTCGGGCAAGCAGGAGCCGATCGCCATCGTGGGCATGGCGTGCCGGCTGCCGGGCGGGATCGCCTCTCCGGAGGACCTCTGGCAGCTGCTCGCCGAGGGGCGTGACGGGGTCACCCCGTTCCCCGCGGACCGCGGGTGGGACCTGGCGGCCCTTGCCGGTGACGGGACCGGAAGCAGCGCGGCGCTGGAGGGCGGCTTCGTCGACGCCAGCGCCTTCGACGCGGACTTCTTCGGCATCTCGCCGCGCGAGGCGATGGCGATGGACCCGCAGCAGCGGCTGCTGCTGGAGACCTCGTGGGAGGCGTTCGAGCGGGTCGGCGTCGACCCGCTGACCCTGCGGGGCAGCCGGACCGGTGTCTTCGTCGGGACCGCCGGGGTGGACTACGTCGGCGTGGTGATGAACTCCGCCGAGGACGTCGAAGGGCACGCCACCACCGGGCTCACGGCGAGCGTGCTGTCGGGCCGGGTCTCGTACGCACTCGGCCTGGAGGGCCCGGCCGTCACCCTGGACACGGCCTGCTCCTCCTCCCTGGTGGCGCTGCACCTGGCCGCGCACTCGCTGCGGTCCGGTGAGTGCACGCTGGCGCTGGCGGGCGGGGTGACGGTGCTCTCCACGCCGATGAGCTTCGCCGGTTTCAGCCGGCAGGGTGGGTTGGCGTCGGACGGTCGGTGCAAGGCGTTCGCGGAGGCGGCGGACGGCACGGGCTGGTCCGAGGGCGTGGGTGTGCTGGTGCTGGAGCGGCTGTCCGATGCCCGGCGCAACGGGCACGAGGTCCTGGCGGTGGTGCGCGGTAGTGCGGTGAACCAGGACGGGGCCTCGAACGGTCTGACCGCGCCGAACGGGCCGTCGCAGCAGCGGGTGATCCGCCAGGCGCTGGTGAGCGCCGGTCTGACCGCGGCGGATGTCGATGTGGTGGAGGGGCACGGAACCGGGACGCCGCTGGGTGACCCGATCGAGGCGCAGGCGCTGTTGGCGACGTACGGGCAGGATCGGCCGGCGGGTCGGCCGTTGCTGCTGGGGTCGTTGAAGTCGAACATCGGGCACACGCAGGCGGCGGCCGGTGTGGCGGGTGTGATCAAGACGGTCATGGCGATGCGGCACGGTGTCCTGCCGAGGACGCTGCACGTGGACGCGCCGTCCTCGCACGTCGACTGGTCGGCGGGGTCGGTGGAGTTGCTGACCGAGCCGGTGGCGTGGCCGGAGGGTGAGCGGCCGCGGCGTGCGGCGGTGTCGGCGTTCGGGATCAGTGGGACGAACGCGCATGTGATCGTTGAGCACGCGCCGGAGACCCCGGATGTTGCTGCAGAGCCCGTGATGGCGCCGGGTGTGGTGCCGTGGGTGGTGTCTGGCAAGTCCGAGGCGGCGCTGGGTGCTCAGCTGGCGAGCGTGTCCGCACTGGCCGAACTGTCGCCGCTCGACGTTGGGTTGTCGCTGGCGGGGCGGACGCGGTTCGGGCACCGGGCGGTGTTGCTGGGCGGCACCGAGGTGGCGCGCGGTGAAAGCGGCGAGCGGTCGTTGGCGGTGCTGTTCTCCGGCCAGGGTTCGCAACGCCTGGGCATGGGGCGGGAGTTGTACGCACGCTTCCCGGTGTTCGCCGAGGCCTTCGACGCGGTCTGCGCGGAGCCGGGGTTCGAGTCGGTGCGTGAGGTGGTCTGGGGCACGGACGCGGCGTCGCTGGACCGGACGGTGCACGCCCAGGCGGCGCTGTTCGCGATCGAGGTGGCGCTGTTCCGACTGGCCGAATCCCTGGGGGTGCGCCCCGATTTCGTGGCCGGGCACTCGATCGGCGAGGTCACGGCCGCGCATGTGGCCGGGGTGTTCTCGCTGGCTGACGCCTGCGCGCTGGTGGCAGCGCGTGGCCGGTTGATGCAGGCACTACCGGCCGGTGGCGCGATGCTCGCTGTCGAGGCGACCGAGGCTGAAGTCCTGCCCCTGCTGAACGAGTCCGTGTCGATCGCGGCGGTCAACGGCCCGGACGCGGTAGTCCTGGCCGGTGCCGAGGCGGCGGTGCTTCAGATTGCCGAGGAGCTCGCCGCACGGGGGCGGAAGACCACCAGGCTCCGGGTGAGCCACGCGTTCCACTCGCCGCTGATGGACCCGATGCTGGCCGAGTTCCGCACGGTCGTCGAGGGCCTGTCGTTCGGTGCGCCGCAGATCCCACTGGTGTCGAACGTGACCGGCGACATCGCGACGGCGGAGCTGGTCTGCTCGCCGGAGTACTGGGTCCGGCACGTCCGCGAGACCGTCCGCTTCGCCGACGGGGTAAGGGCGTTGAGCGAGAACGGCGTGTCGGCGTTCCTGGAGCTCGGCCCCGACGGGGTGTTGGCGGGGCTGGCGCAGTCGGTGGTGGACGAGGAGATCGTCTCCGTACCGGCACTGCGCAAGGACCGTGGGGAGGAGACGGCGCTGCTGACCGGTCTGGCCCGGCTGCACGTCGCGGGCGTGGCCGTCGACTGGGCGCGGGTGTTCGATGGGACCGGCGCCCGCCGGGTCGACCTGCCGACCTACGCCTTCCAGCACGAGAAGTACTGGCCGAGGCCCGCCACGCACCTGGGCGACCTGACCGGGGCCGGGCTGATGCCCGCGGAGCACCCGCTGCTCGGCGCGACCGTCGCTCTGGCGAACTCCGAGGGCATGCTGTTCACCGGCCGGCTGTCGCCGAGGGCACACCCGTGGCTTGCCGAACACACGGTGGACGGGCTGGTGGACTTTCCGGCCACCGGCTTCCTGGAACTGGCGCTCCGGGCCGGTGACTTCCTGGGCTGCGACCGGGTCGAGGAGCTCACGATCGCGGCGCCGCTGGTCCTGCCGGAGGACGGCGCGGTGGCGGTCCAGGTGTGGTTGGGCGCACCGGACGATTCGGGTGCGCGCACGGTGGGCTTCTTCTCGCGTGCTGAGGAGGTCGTGGAGGGGCCGTGGACCGAGCACGCCTCGGGTGTGCTGGTGGTGGGGGAGCGGGTCGCGGACTTCGACGGGTCGGTGTGGCCGCCGCGTGGCGCGGTGGCCGTGTCGTCGGGCGAGGAACTGTCGGTGTGGCGGAGGGGTGAGGACACCTTCGTCGAGGCGGCTTTGTCGGACGTGGTGGCCCGGGACGCTCAGCAGTACGGGATCCACCCGCTGTTGCTGGCGGAGGTGGTGCGGGTCGTCGGTGGTGAGTTGGTGCCGGTGGCGTGGGGTGGTGTGTCGCTGCATGCGGCGGGTGCGTCGCGAGTGCGGGCGCGGGTGACCCGGGTCGGCGAGGACGTGGTCTCGCTGGCGGTGGTGGATGTCGAGGGTGCGCCGGTGCTGTCGGTGGACTCGCTCGCGTTGGGTGCCCTGTCGGCCGGGTCGGCGGCGGGGCAGGAGGGGTTGTTGCGGCTGAAGTGGGTGCCGGCGGTGTCGCGTTCGGTGCCGGGGACGGGCCGATGCGTGACCTTGGGTGTGGAGGTGTCGTGCCTGGCGGAGGTGCCGGAGGACGCCGCGTTGGTGGTGGTTCCGGTGTCGGGTGCGGGGTCGGACGTCCCGGGTGAGGTGCATGAACTCACCTCGTGGGTGCTGGGGTTGGTGCAGGAGTGGGTCGCGTCGGAGCATTCCGGGCGGCTGGTGTTCGTGACGTGCGGTGCCATAGCGGCGGATCGTGGCGAGGTGGTGCGGGATCTGGCCGCGGGTGCGGTGTGGGGTCTGGTGCGGTCGGCGCAGTCGGAGAATCCGGGCCGGTTCCTGCTGGTGGATCTGGAGGAGGGTGCCGAGCTGCCGGTCGGCGAGGTGTTGGCGGCGGACGAGTCGCAGGTGGTGGTGCGGGCCGGTGTGGTGCGGGTGGGTCGGCTGGCGCGCCAGAGTGCGGGTTCGGGGTCCTCGGTGTGGCCCGGGGCGGGGACGGTTCTGGTCACGGGTGGGACGGGTGGCCTGGGCGCGGTGGTGGCCCGGCACTTGGTGGTGGAGCACGGGGTGCGCAGGTTGGTGCTGTTGAGCCGGCGGGGCGCGGAGGCGCCGGGCGCGGCGGAGCTGAGGGCGGAGCTCACCGGTCTGGGGGCGGAGGTGGTGGTCGTCGCGTGTGACGCGGCGGACCGTGGGGCATTGGCCGGGGTGCTGGAGCAGGTCCGCGACCTGTCGGCGGTGGTGCACACGGCGGGTGTGCTGGATGACGGGGTCGTCACCTCGCTGACCCCGGAGCGGCTGTCGGCGGTCCTGCGCCCGAAGGTGGACGCGGCCTGGAACCTGCACGAGTTGACCGAGCACCTGGACCTGTCGGCGTTCGTCCTCTTCTCCTCGATCTCGGGCCTGATGGGCAGCGCGGGCCAGGGGAACTACGCGGCGGGCAACGTCTTCCTGGACTCGCTCTCCCGGTACCGCCGTTCCCGTGGCCTGGCGGCGCAGTCACTGGCCTGGGGCGCCTGGGCTCCCTCGGGCGGTATGACGGGGACGCTCTCCGAGGCGGACCTGCGGCGGATCACCGCGTCCGGTGTGCCGCCGCTGTCCGTGGCGCAGGGCCTGGCCCTCCTCGACGCCGCCACCCGGACCGACGAGGCGTTCCTGGTCCCGCTCGGCCCGCTGGCGACGGCGGGCGCGCCGCGTCTGCGGGGCGAGGTGCCGACCATGTTCCGGGGCCTGGTCCGGGGCGGGCGCCGGATGGCGGCCACCACGGCGGGCGGGGCCGGCACGGCTGTCGCCCTGGCCGGTCGGCTGTGGGCGCTGCGCGAGAGCGAGCGCGTCCGTCACCTGGTGGACCTGGTCCGGGCCGAGGCCGCTGCCGTCCTGGGGCACGCCTCCGCGCAGGCCATCGGTGCCGAGCGGGACTTCCACGACCTGGGCCTGGACTCGTTGACCGCGCTGGAGCTGCGCAACCGGCTGACCTCGGTCACCGGGCTGCGCCTGCCGGCCACCCTGGTCTTCGACCACCCCACCCCCACCGTCCTGGCCGCGCACCTGCTCGCCGAACTGCTCGACGAGCACGGCGAGGTGACCACCCTCGCCGCCCTGGACGCGGGGACCTCGGGCGACCCCGTCGCGATCGTGGGCATGGCCTGCCGCCTGCCGGGTGGGATCGCCTCCCCGGAGGAGCTCTGGGACCTGGTCCTCGACGGCCGGGAGGGGATAGCCGACTTCCCCACCGACCGGGGTTGGGACCTGGATCTCCTGCAGAGCGGCGGTCAGGACGGTCGCGGCCGCAGCGCCACGGCCAAGGGCGGCTTCCTGCACGGCGTGGCCGAGTTCGACGCGGGCTTCTTCGGCATCTCGCCGCGTGAGGCGCTCTCGATGGACCCGCAACAGCGCCTGCTGCTGGAGACCTCGTGGGAGGCGATCGAGCGGGTCGGTGTCGACCCGCTGACCCTGCGGGGCAGCCGGACCGGTGTCTTCGTCGGCACCGGCGGCCAGGACTACCTGATGCTGGTGATGAACTCGCGCGAGGACATCGAGGGTCATGCCAGTACGGGTCTCGCCGCGAGCGTGGTCTCCGGCCGGGTCTCGTACACCTTCGGGCTGGAGGGCCCGGCGGTCACCGTCGACACGGCGTGCTCGTCCTCCCTGGTGGCGATGCACCTCGCCGCTCAGTCGCTGCGCAGCGGTGAGTGCTCGCTCGCCCTGGCCGGCGGCGTCACCGTGATGTCCTCCTCCCTGGGCTTCCCCGGCTTCACCCGGCAGGGTGGGTTGGCGTCGGACGGTCGGTGCAAGGCGTTCGCGGAGGCGGCGGACGGCACGGGCTGGTCCGAGGGGGTGGGTGTGCTGGTGCTGGAGCGGCTGTCGGACGCCCGGCGCAACGGGCACGAGGTCCTGGCGGTGGTGCGGGGCAGTGCGGTGAACCAGGACGGGGCGTCGAACGGTCTGACCGCGCCGAACGGGCCGTCGCAGCAGCGTGTGATCCGCCAGGCGCTCGCCAACGCGGGTCTGACGGCCGGCGAGGTGGACGCGGTCGAGGGCCACGGGACGGGTACCACGCTCGGGGACCCGATCGAGGCCCAGGCGTTGCTGGCGACGTACGGGCAGGATCGGCCGGCGGGTCGGCCGTTGCTGCTGGGGTCGTTGAAGTCGAACATCGGGCACACGCAGGCGGCGGCGGGTGTGGCGGGTGTGATCAAGACGGTCATGGCGATGCGGCACGGTGTCCTGCCGAAGACGCTGCACGTGGACGCGCCGTCCTCGCATGTGGACTGGTCGGCGGGGTCGGTGGAGTTGCTGACCGAGCCGGTGGCGTGGCCGGACAGTGACCGTCTGCGGCGTGCGGCGGTGTCGGCGTTCGGGATCAGCGGGACGAACGCGCATGTGATCGTCGAGCAGGCGCCGGAGACCCCGGATGTTGCCGCAGGGCCGGTGATGGCGCCGGGTGTGGTGCCGTGGGTGGTCTCGGGGAAGTCCGAGGCGGCACTGGGTGCTCAGCTGGCGAGCGTGTCCGCACTGGCCGAACTGTCGCCGCTCGATGTGGGGGTGTCGCTGGCGGGGCGGACGCGGTTCGGGCACCGGGCGGTGCTGCTGGACGGCACCGAGGTGGCACGCGGTGAAAGCGGCGAGCGGTCGCTGGCGGTGCTGTTCTCCGGCCAGGGCTCCCAACGCCTGGGGGTGGGACGGGAGTTGTACGCACGATTCCCGGCGTTTGCGGCGGCCTTCGACGCAGTCTGCGCGGAGCCGGGCTTCGAGTCGGTGCGTGAGGTGGTCTGGGGGCCGGACCCTGAGCTGCTGGACCGGACGGTGCACGCCCAGGCGGTGCTGTTCGCGATCGAGGTGGCGCTGTTCCGGCTGGCCGAATCCCTGGGTGTGCGCCCCGACTTCGTGGCCGGGCACTCGATCGGCGAGGTCACGGCCGCGCATGTGGCGGGCGTGTTCTCACTGGCCGACGCCTGCACGCTGGTCGCCGCCCGTGGCCGGTTGATGCAGGCACTGCCGGCTGGCGGGGCGATGCTCGCCGTCGAGGCCACCGAGGCCGAAGTCCTGCCCCTGCTGGGCGAGTCCGTGTCGATCGCAGCGATCAACGGCCCGTCCGCCGTCGTGGTCTCCGGCGCTCGCGAAGCGGTCGAGGCGGTCCGCGCCCACTTCGACGGCCGGCGCCGCAAGACCACCCCGCTCCGGGTGAGCCACGCGTTCCACTCGCCGCTGATGGACCCGATGCTGGCCGAGTTCCGGGCGGTGGTCGAGGGCCTGTCGTTCGGTGCGCCAGAGATCCCGCTGGTGTCCAACCTGACCGGCGACATCGCGGCGGCCGAGTCGATCTGCTCCCCGGAGTACTGGGTGCGCCACGTCCGCGAGACCGTCCGCTTCGCCCACGGGGTACGGGCGTTGAGCGAGAACGGCGCGTCGGCGTTCCTGGAACTCGGCCCCGACGGCGTCCTGGCCGCGCTCGCCCGGCAGAGCCTGGACCAGGACGCCGTGGTGGCTCCGGTGCTGCGCGAGGGCCGGGGCGAGGAGACGGCGCTGCTCACCGGTCTGGCCCGGCTGCACGTCGCGGGCGTGACCGTCGACTGGGCCCGGGTCTTCGACGGCACCGGCGCCCGCCGCGTCGACCTGCCGACCTACGCCTTCCAGCACGAGCGCTACTGGCCGGACACCCGCCCGGTCGTCTCCGGGGCGCCGGGTGCCGAGGAGGACCCGATCGACGCGCGGTTCTGGGCCGCCGTGGACGGTGAGGCCATGGACGGCGCGGCCCTGGACACGCTCGCGGCGGATCTCGACGTGGACACCGAGGCCCTCGGGGCCGTGCTGCCCGCGCTCTCCTCCTGGCGGCGCCACCGTCGTGACCAGTCGTTGTTGGACGCCCTGCGCTTCCACGAGTCCTGGCAGCCGCTGTCCGGGGCGTCCGCCGGTCGGCCGGCGGGCGGGTGGCTGGTCGTCGCGCCGGCACGGGGCTGCGACGAGGAGTGGACGGCCGCGGTGATCGAGGCGGTCGGACCGCAGGCGCTCTGCCTCACGGTCGACACCGTTGGGTCCGGGCCGGACCGTCTGGCGCTCGCCGCGCAGCTGCGTGAACTGCCCACCGCCGGAGTGCCGTTCACCGGCGTCGTCTCCCTGCTCGCGACAGCGGAGCCGACCGCTGTCGGTGAGCCGATCGCCGCCGGTGAGCCGACCGCTGCCGGTGAGCCGACCGCTGCCGGAGAACCGGGCGCGGTGGTCCCGACGGCGCTCCTGCTCCAGGCCCTGCGGGACGCGGAGATCGCGGCGCCGCTGTGGTGCGTGACGCGCGGGGCGGTGGCGGTCGGCGGCGGCGAGTCGCCGTCGGCCCCGGCACAGGCCGGCGTGTGGGGCCTCGGCCGGGTCGCGGCGCTGGAGCACCCGCAGCAGTGGGGCGGCCTGATCGACCTGCCGTCCGTGATCGACCGGCGGACGGCGCAGCGGTTCGCCGGTGTGCTGGCGGGCCTCGACGGCGAGGACCAGCTCGCGGTGCGGGCCGCCGCCGTGTACGCCCGCCGGCTGGTGCCCGCCCCGGCCGGCTCGCCTGATGCGGGCTGGACCCCCGGGGCCGCCGGGGGCACCGTGCTGATCACGGGCGGGACCGGCGGCCGGGGTGCGCGGGTGGCGCGTTGGCTGGCCGCCGCGGGCGCCGGACACCTGCTGCTGGTGAGCCGGCGCGGCCCGCAGGCGCCGGGCGCCGAGCAGCTGGGCGCCGAACTGCGCCTGCTGGGCGCCGAGGTGACCGTCGCGGCCTGCGACACCGCCGACCGCGAGGCGCTGGCGGCCGTGCTGCGGGCGGTGCCGGGCGAGGCTCCGCTGACTGCGGTGGTGCACGCGGCCGCGCTCGTCGACGACGGGGTGCTCGACGACCTGACGCCCGAGCGGTACGCCGCGGTGTACCGGTCGAAGGTGGCGTCCGCGCTGAACCTGGACGAGCTGACGCGCGATCGGGAGCTGTCCGCGTTCGTCCTCTTCTCCTCGGTGGCGGGTGCGGTCGGCACCCCCGGGCGGGCGACGGCCGCCGCCGCGAACGCGGTGCTCGACGCGCTGGCCCAGCGGCGCCGGGCCGAAGGGCTGGTTGCGACCTCGCTGGCCTGGGGCGCCTGGATGGGTGAGGAGGCGGCCGGGCAGCAGGACGGTGGACCGGCCCGGCGCACCACCGTGCCGGTGATCCACCCGGAGCTGGCCCTGGCCGCGCTGCGGCAGGCCGTCACCGGGCCGGCGGCCACCCTGGTGGTGCTCGACCTGCGCCAGCCGCAGATCCTCGACACGCTGGTCGGCCTGCGCGGCAATCCGCTGCTGAAGGACCTGCCGGCGGCCCGGCGGGCGATCGCCGACGCGGACGCGGCACGTCAGGAGTTCGCCTCGGCCGCCTCGGAGCTCGGGCAACGCCTGCGGCCGCTGGGCGGGAGCGAGCGGCTCGCGGTGCTGACGGACCTGGTGCGGACGCACGTGGCGGCCGTGCTCGGACACACCGACAAGGCGGCCGTCGCGCCCGACCGGAAGTTCCGGGACCTCGGCTTCGACTCGCTGACCGCGATCGAGCTGCCCGGCCGGCTGCACCTGGCCACCGGTGTGCGACTGTCGGCCACCGCCGTCTTCGACCACCCGACCTCGGCCGTGCTGGCCGCCCACCTCCTGACGGAGCTGCTCGACGACCGGGACAACACCCGGTCCGCCGGGCAGCCGCCGGCCGCGCCGGGCCCGGTCACCGACGACCCGATCGCGATCGTCGGGATGGCCTGCCGCCTGCCGGGCGGGGTCGCCTCGCCGGAGGACCTGTGGCGGCTGGTCGCCGAGGGGCGGGACGGGATCTCCGCCTTCCCGGACGACCGGGGCTGGGACCTGCGGACGCTGCTCGTCGGCGACCGGAACGGGCGCGGCCGAAGCGCGACCCTCGAAGGCGGCTTCCTGCGGGGCGTCGCCGACTTCGACGCCGCCTTCTTCGGGATCTCGCCGCGCGAGGCGCTCGCGATGGACCCGCAGCAGCGCCTGCTGCTGGAGACCTCCTGGGAGGCCGTCGAGCGCGCGGGCATCGACCCGGAGCGCCTGCAGGGCAGCCGGACCGGCGTGTTCGTCGGCACCAACGGCCTGGACTACGCCACGCTCATGATGAACTCGCGCGAGGACATCGGGGGCCACGCCGGCACCGGTCTGGCCACCAGCGTGCTCTCCGGCCGCATCTCGTACACCCTCGGCCTGGAGGGCCCGGCGGTCACCGTCGACACGGCGTGCTCCTCCTCGCTGGTGGCCCTGCACTGGGCCACCCAGGCCCTGCGGGCCGGCGAGTGCTCGCTCGCCCTGGCGGGCGGCGTCACGGTGATGACCACACCGGTGAGCTTCGCCGGGTTCACGGTGCAGAGCGGACTGGCCTCGGACGGCCGGTGCAAGGCCTACTCGGACGCGGCGGACGGCACCAACTGGTCCGAGGGCGTCGGCATGCTGCTCCTGGAGCGGCTCTCGGACGCGCGGCGCAACGGGCACGAGGTGCTGGCGCTGGTGCGCGGCAGCGCGGTGAACCAGGACGGCGCCTCCAACGGCATCACGGCCCCCAACGGCCCCTCCCAGCAGCGGGTGATCCGGCAGGCGCTGGCGAGCGCCGGTCTGACGGCCGCCGAGGTGGACGCGGTGGAGGGGCACGGGACGGGCACCTCGCTCGGGGACCCGATCGAGGCGCAGGCGCTGCTGGCGACCTACGGGCGCGACCGCGATCCGGAGCGTCCGCTGCTGCTCGGTTCGCTCAAGTCGAACATCGGGCACAGCCAGGCGGCGGCGGGTGTCGCCGGTGTGATCAAGACGGTGCTGGCGATGCGGCACGGTGTGCTGCCGAAGTCCCTGCACATCGACCGGCCGTCCTCGCACGTCGACTGGTCGGCCGGTGCGGTGGACCTGCTGACCGAGGCGAGGCCCTGGCCCGAGGTGGGCCGGCCGTGGCGGGCGGGCGTGTCCTCCTTCGGGATCAGCGGCACCAACGCGCACACGATCATCGAGCAGGCGCCCGCGCCCGAGGAGGCTGCCGCCGAGCCGGCGGTGCGGCCCGGGGCGGTGCCGTGGGTGGTCTCGGGCCGGTCGGAGCCGGCGCTGGCGGCGCAGCTGGAGCAGGTGTCGGTGCCGGCCGAAGCGGAGCCGCTCGACGTCGGGTTGTCGCTGGCGGGCCGGACGCGGTTCGGGCACCGGGCGGTGCTGCTGGACGGCACCGAGGTGGCGCGCGGCACGGCCGTGGAGCGTTCGCTGGCGGTGCTGTTCTCCGGGCAGGGTTCGCAACGCCTGGGGATGGGGCGGGAGTTGTCCGGACGCTTCCCGGTGTTCGCCGAGGCCTTCGACGCGGTCTGCGCGGAGCCGGGCTTCGGGTCGGTGCGTGAGGTGGTCTGGGGGTCGGACGCGGAGGTGCTGGACCGGACGGTGCACGCCCAGGCGGCGCTGTTCGCGATCGAGGTGGCGTTGTTCCGGCTGGTCGAATCGCTGGGGGTGCGGCCGGAGTTCGTGGCCGGGCACTCGATCGGCGAGGTCGCGGCCGCCCACGTGGCGGGCGTGTTCTCGCTGGCCGACGCCTGCACGCTGGTGGCCGCCCGGGGCCGGTTGATGCAGGCGCTGCCGGCCGGCGGGGCGATGGTCGCCGTCGAGGCCACCGAGGCCGAAGTCCTGCCCCTGCTGGGCGAGTCCGTGTCGATCGCGGCGGTCAACGGCCCGAACGCGGTCGTGCTGTCCGGCGCCGAGGCCGAGGTCCTGGGCATCGCCGAGGGCTTCGCGGCCCGGGGCCGCCGGACCGGTCGCCTGTCGGTCAGCCACGCGTTCCACTCGCCGCTGATGGACCCGATGCTGGACGCGTTCCGCACGGTCGTCGAAGGCCTCTCCTACCGCGCGCCACGGATCCCGCTGATCTCCAACGTGACCGGCGCGGCGGCCACGGCCGAGCAGCTGTGCACGCCGGAGTACTGGGTCCGGCACGTCCGCGACACCGTGCGCTTCGCCGACGGTGTCCGGGAGTTGAGCGCCAAGGGGGTCTCGGCCTTCCTGGAGCTCGGCCCCGACGGGGTGCTGAGCGGCCTGGCCGGGCAGAGCCTCGACCAGGACGATGTGGTCACCCCGGTGCTGCGCAAGGACCGCGGCGAGGAGACGGCGCTTCTCACCGGTCTGGCCCGGCTGCACGTCGCGGGCGTGGCGGTCGACTGGGCGCGGGTCTTCGACGGCACCGGCGCCCGCCGGGTGGACCTGCCCACCTACGCCTTCCAGCACGAGCGCTACTGGCCGCGCCCGGCCGCCCTGTCGGGTGACGTGACCTCGGTCGGACTGGTGCCGGCGGAGCACCCGCTGCTCGGCGCCGCCGTTCCGCTGGCCGACTCCGACGGCGTGCTCTTCACCAGCCGCCTGTCGCCGCGCGTGCACCCCTGGCTGCTCGACCACACGGTCGACGGGCAGGCGTTCTTCCCCGCGACCGGCTTCCTGGAGCTGGCCGTCCGGGCCGGGGACCAGGTCGGCTGCGAGCGGGTGGTGGACTTGACCCTGACCGCGCCGCTGCCGCTGTCCGAGGACGACGAGCCGGTGCTCCAGGTCTGGGTGGGCGCGGCCGACGCGTCGGGGCTGCGCAGCGTCAGCTGCTTCGCCCGCCCGGCGGAGGCCGCCCCGGACGAGCCGTGGACGCGCTGCGCCACCGGGACGCTGGCCACCGGCGCGCAGGAGTGGACCGCCGACCTCGACGGGGTGATCTGGCCGCCCGCCGGCGCGGTCGAGCTCGACCTGGCCGGCTTCCACGCGGCCACCGGCCACGGGCCCGCCTTCCACGGCCTGCGGGCCGCCTGGCTGCGCGGCGAGGAGGCGTTCGTCGAGGCCGAGCTGCCCGCCGAACTCGCGGAGGACGCACGCTACTTCGGTATGCACCCGGCGCTGCTCGGCGCGGCGCTGCAGGCCGCCGCGCTGCTCGGCCTGGGCGAGGAGGAGCGGATCCCGCTGCCGCACGCCTGGCACGACGTGTCGCTGGAGGCGGGCGGCGCCGCCGCGGTGCGCCTGCGGCTGACCCGGCTCGGCGAGGACGCGGTCTCCGTCACGGCGATCGACAGCGAGGGCGCACCGGTGCTCTCGGTGCGGTCGCTGACCCTGCGGGCGCCGGAGGCGGCGTCCACGGCGGCCGGACCGAAGAGCGGCCGGCAGCCGCTGTTCACGGTGGAGTGGCCCGAGGTCGCGCAGCACCCCGGCGCCGGTGCGCTGCGGTCGGCGGCGCTGGGCCTCGACGAGTTCGGGCTGGGCGCGTCGGTCGGCTCGCTGGCCGAGTTGGCCGCCGCCCGGGCGGCGGCCGTCCCGGACCTGCTGGTGGCCGCCCTGCCGGCGCCGGACGGCGACGACGTGCCGGCAGCGGTCCACGCGCTGACGGCGCGGGTCCTGGGGCTGGTCCAGGACTGGCTGGCGCAGCCGAGGTTCGCCCGCTCGCGGCTGGTGTTCGTGACCCGCAACGCGATCCGCGCCGCCGACGGCGAGGAGCTGCGGGACCTGGCCGGCGGGTCCGCCTGGGGCCTGGTCCGCTCGGCACACGCCGAGCACCCCGACCGGTTCGTCCTGCTCGACGTCGAGAAGGACGAGGACGTCGGCGCGGCGCTGGCGGGCCTGGCCGGACCGCTGGCCGACGGCGAGGCCCAGTTCGCGGTCCGCGAGGGCGTGCTGCGGGTCGGGCGACTGGCCGCGCTGAGCACCGACGCCGACACCACCGGCGGCCGGCCGGCGGACTGGGAGCGGGACGGCACCGTCCTGATCACCGGTGGCACCGGTGCGCTCGGCCGCCACCTGGCACGCCGGCTGGCCGGCTCCGGTCTGCGGCACCTGCTGCTCACCAGCCGGCGCGGTGCGCAGGCGCCCGGCGCGGCCGAGCTGGCGACCGAACTGCGCGCGCTGGGCGCGCAGGTGACGATCGCGGCCTGCGACACGGCGGACCGGGCGGCGGCGGCCGCGCTGCTGGCCGCCGTCCCGGCCGAGCACCCCTTGACCGCGGTGATCCACACCGCCGGTGTGCTCGACGACGGCATCGTCACCGCCCTGACGCCCGAGCGCCTGTCGGCCGTGCTGCGGCCGAAGGTGGACGCAGCCTGGCACCTGCACGAGCTCACCCGTGAGCTCGACCTCGCCGCCTTCCTCACCTTCTCCTCCGTCGCGGGTGTGATGGGCAGCCCCGGCCAGGCGAACTACGCCGCGGCCAACTCCTTCCTGGACACCCTCGCCGACCACCGGCGGTCGCTGGGGCTGGCCGGGACGTCGATCGCCTGGGGTCCGTGGGTCCAGGACGCCGGTATGACCAGCGAGCTGACCGACACCGACATGCGCCGCATGCAGTCCGGCGGGATGCCGCCGCTCTCGGTCGAGCAGGGGCTGGCCCTGTTCGAGGCGGCGACCGGCCGCAGCGAACCGCTGGTCGTCCCGCTCGGGCTGGCCGCCGGCGGCATGCGGCCGCAGGGCGAGGTGCCCCCGCTCTTCCGCGGGCTGGTCCGCAGCGCCCGCCGCACCGCCGCCGGCGCCTCGGGCGGCGCGGCCGCGGCGGCCGGCTTCACCCGGCAGCTGGGGGAGCTGGGGGAGCCGGACCGGGTGCGCTTCCTGGTCGAGACCGTCCGGGCCGAGATCGCCGCCGTGCTGGGCCATGCCTCGCCCAGCACCGTCGAGGCGGACCGCGACTTCTACGAGCTGGGCTTCGACTCCCTGACGGCGGTGGAGCTGCGCAATCGGCTGGCCGCGGTCACCGGGCTGCGGCTGCCGGCGACGGTCGTCTTCGACAGCCGTACCCCCGGTGACCTCGCGGCCTGGCTGCGCAGCGAACTGTCCGCGCAGCCGGGCCCGGAGACGGCGGGAGCCGCGGTCGTCGGGCTGCCCGCCGGCGGGCAGGAGATCGACTCGCTGGAGCGGCTGTTCATGGAGGCCCTGGCGGTGGGGAAGATCGGCGAGGCCCAGCGGATGCTGGCGACCGTGGCGGCCCTGCGCCCGACCTTCGAGGCGACCGCCGAACTGGAGGACCTGCCCTGGGCGGCCACGCTGGCCGAGGGCCCGCGAAAGCCGCGCCTGATCTGCGTCAGCGCGCCCACGGCCAACGCGGGCATCCACCAGTACGCCAGGTTCGCCGCGCACTTCCGCGGCGAACGGGACGTGGCCGCCCTGCCGCTGGTCGGCTTCGCCACCGGGGAGCGGCTGCCGGCCGCGCCGGAGGTCGCGGTGCGGGTGATCGCCGAGAGCGCGCTGCGGGCCAGCGAGGGGCACCCCTTCGTCCTGGTCGGCCACTCCTCCGGCGGTTCCTTCGCCTACGCGGCCGCCGGGCTGCTGGAGAACACCTGGGGGATCAGGCCGGCGGCCGTGGTCCTGCTGGACACCCTGAGCTTCCGGCACACCGCGGACGAGGGCGTCGACTACTCCGGCATGATGCGCCTCAACTTCACCCAGGCGGACGCCTCTCCGGTCCGGCTGACCAACTCCAGGCTGTCGGCGATGGGGCGCTGGATGGTCCTGCTGAACCAGCTGGACGTGCAGCACACGACCGCCCCGGTCCTGCTGGTCCGCTGCGGCCGGCCGCTCTTCGGCGAGGGCGGCGAGGGCGGCGAGCGTGCCGAGGGCGCGCCGCTCCCGCCCACCCAGCAGCCGGAGCAGCCGGAGCAGCCGGAGCCGCTGGTCCCGGGCGCGGACGTCCGCCTGGTGGAGGCGGACCACCTGTCGATGATCCGGGAGGACTCGGCGCGGACGGCCCGGATCGTGGAGGAGTGGCTGCGCGCCGCCGAGGCGGTGGACTGACCGGACCGCGGGCGAAGGCGCACCGGGCACCCCGAGCGGGAGCCCGGTGCGCCTTCGCCCGCCCGGACCCCCTCCTGCCGCACCCCCGGCTCTAGGGAAAACCGGGGTCGACCGTGGTCAGACTGGGCGGCGGGTCGGACCTGGATGTCAGGAGCCCGGCATCTCACCCCGAGAGGTTGACATCGTGATGTCGAACGAGGAGAAGCTCCGCGACTATCTGAAGCGGGCCGTCGCAGACCTTCACGAGACTCGCGAGCAGCTGCGCGAGGTGGACGGGCGGAGCCGGGAGCCGATCGCGATCGTCGGGATGGCCTGCCGCTATCCGGGCGGTGTCCGCTCCCCCGGGGAGCTGTGGGAGCTGGTGCGCGACGGCGTCGACGCGGTCTCGGGCTTCCCCGCCGACCGGGGCTGGGACCTCGACACGCTGTACGACCCCGACCCGGACCACCCGGGCACCACCTCCACCCGCGCGAGCGGGTTCCTGCACGGGGCGGCGGAGTTCGACGCCGGCTTCTTCGGCATCTCGCCGCGCGAGGCGCTGGCGATGGACCCGCAGCAGCGGCTGCTGCTGGAGACGGCCTGGGAGGCCGTCGAGCAGGCCGGGATATCCCCCGACTCGCTGCGCTCCTCGCCCACCGGCGTGTTCGTCGGCACCGGCCACGGCGGCTACGACACGGTGCTCACCGGGCGGCCCCAGGAGGAGCTGGGCGGTCACCTGCTGACCGGCAACACCGTCAGCGTGGCCTCCGGGCGGATCTCCTACGTGCTCGGCCTGGAGGGGCCGGCGGTCACCGTGGACACCGCCTGCTCCTCCTCGCTGGTGGCCCTGCACCTGGCCGTGCAGTCGCTGCGCCGGGGCGAGTGCTCGCTGGCGCTGGCCGGCGGTGTCACGGTGATGTCGACGCCGCAGATGTTCGTGGAGTTCTCCCGGCAGCGGGGGCTGGCGCCGGACGGGCGGTGCAAGCCGTTCGCGGCGGCGGCCGACGGCACCGCGTGGAGCGAGGGTGCGGGGCTGCTGCTGGTCGAGCGCCTCTCGGACGCCGTCCGCAACGGCCACCCGGTGCTGGCGGTGGTGCGCGGCAGTGCGGTGAACCAGGACGGCGCGTCCAACGGTCTGACGGCGCCCAACGGCCCGTCCCAGCAGCGGGTCATCCGGCAGGCGCTGGCCGACGCCGGGCTCTCCGCGTCCGAGGTGGACGTGGTCGAGGCGCACGGCACCGGCACCCGGCTGGGCGACCCGATCGAGGCGGCGGCCCTGCTGGCCACCTACGGCCAGGGCCGGCCGCAGGACCGGCCGCTGCTGCTCGGGTCGCTGAAGTCCAACCTCGGGCACACCCAGGCGGCTTCGGGGGTCGCGGGCGTGATGAAGACGGTGCTGGCGATGCGGCACGGCCTGGTGCCCGCCGGCCTGCACATCGACGCCCCCACTCCGCACGTCGACTGGTCCGCCGGCGCCGTCGAACTGCTCACCGAGCCGACCGCCTGGCCCGCCACCGGCCGACCGCGGCGGGCGGCCGTCTCCTCGTTCGGCGTCAGCGGGACCAACGCCCATGTGATCGTCGAGCAGGCTCCCGAGCCCCCGGCCGAGCAGCAGCCGGCGGCGGATCGGCCCGCGCTCCCGGTCTGGCTGGTGTCGGCCAGGAGCACCGAGGCGCTGCGCGCGCAGGCCGGGCGGCTGGCCGCCCATGTGCGGTCCCGCCCGGAGCTCGCCCCCGCCGACGTGGCCGGCTCGCTGGCGACCACCCGGGCCCTGCTGGAGCACCGCGCCGTCGTGGTCGCGGCCGACCGGGAGGAGGCGCTGCGCGGACTGGACGCCCTCGCCGAGGGGCGGACCGCCACCGGACTGATCGAGGGGGAGGCGGCGAAGGCGCCGGTGGCCTTCCTCTTCTCCGGCCAGGGCTCGCAGCGGCTCGGCATGGGGCGGGAGCTGTACGGCCGGTACCCGGTCTTCGCGCAGGCCTTCGACGCCGTCTGCGCCGGGTTCGACGGACCGCTGCGCGAGGTCGTCTGGGGCGAGGACGCGCAGCTGCTGGACCGGACGGAGCACGCCCAGGCCGCGCTGTTCGCGGTGGAGGTCGCGCTCTTCCGGCTGGTCGAGTCCTGGGGCGTGAAGCCGCAGTTCGTGGCCGGCCACTCGATCGGCGGGATCGCCGCCGCGCACGTGGCCGGGGTGTTCTCCCCGGCCGACGCCTGCACCCTGGTGGCGGCGCGGGGCCGGCTGATGCAGGCGCTGCCCGAGGGCGGCGCGATGGCCGCCCTCGACGCCACCGAGGCGGAAGTCCTGCCCCTGCTCGGCGAGTTCGTCGCGCTGGCCGCCGTCAACGGGCCCACGTCCGTGGTGGTCTCCGGCCACCGGGACGCGGTCGAGCGGATCCGCGTCCACTTCGCGGAGCAGGGCCGCAGGACGACCCGGCTGCGGGTGAGCCACGCCTTCCACTCCCCGCTGATGGACCCGATGCTGGCGGAGTTCGGCCGGGTCCTGGCGGGGCTGCGGTTCGGCGCGCCCGCGATCCCGGTGGTCTCCGACCTGACCGGCGGGCTCGCGACCGAGGAGCAGCTCCGCTCGCCGGAGTACTGGGTGCGCCACGCCCGCGAGCCGGTCCGCTTCGCCGACGGTGTGCGCACCCTGGAGGCCCGGGGCGTCACCCGCTTCGTCGAGCTCGGCCCGGACGGGGTGCTCTCCGCGATCGCCCGCGAGTCGGCCGGTGCGGACGCCGTGCTGGTCCCCCTGCTGCGCAAGGACCGCGGCGAGGAGGCGACGGCGCTGGACGCGCTGGCCCGGCTGCACGTCCACGGGGTGCGGGTCGACTGGGCCGCGCTGGACCCCGGGGCGCGGGCGTGCCGCGTCGAGCTGCCGACCTACGCCTTCCAGCGCCGGCGGTTCTGGCCGCCGACCGGCGCCCTGGACGTGGTGACGGGTGAGGCGCCGACCGACCCGGTGGAGACCGCCTTCTGGGCGGCGGTGGAGCGCGGGGCCCTGCGGGAGGCGTCCGCCGTGCTCGGGATCGAGGGGCGGGCGGCCGAGGCCTCGCTCGACGACCTGCTCCCCGTCCTGGCGACCTGGCGGCGGCAGCGGCGGGAGGCCTCCACCGCGGACGGGTGGAGCTACCGGGCGTCGTGGACGCCGGTCACCGCCCGCCCGGAGCGGCCGGCGGCCGGGCGGTGGCTGGCCGTCCTCCCGCAGGGCGTCGACGACGACGGCTGGTCGGCCGCCCTGCTCGACGGCCTGGCCGCCCGGGGCGTGCAGATCGAACGCCTGGCCGTGCCGGGCGAGGACCTGACGGAGGTCACCGCCCGGCTGGCCGCGGAGCCCCTCGCGGGGGAGCCGCCGGCCGGGGTGCTCTCCGTCCTGGCCCTGGACGAGCGCCCGCACCCCGGGCACCCGGCGGTGCCACAGGGGCTGGCCGCGACGGCGGAGCTGCTGCGCGCGCTGGAGCGGGCGGGCGTCCGGGCACCGCTGTGGTGCGTCACCCGCGAGGCGGTGGCCGTGGACCGCACCGACCCGGTGTCCGGGGCGGTGCAGGCGCAGGTCTGGGGCCTCGGGCGGGTCGCCGCGCTGGAGCACCCGCAGCTGTGGGGCGGCCTGGTGGACCTGCCGGCGGTGCTGGACGGCCGGATCCTGGCGGGGCTGGCCGGCGTTCTCGCCGGCGGCGGCGAGGACCAGGTCGCGGTCCGCACCGCCGGCGTGCTCGCCCGCCGACTGGTCCGGATCCCGGCCGCCGGCACGCCGGGCGCGGGCGCCGAGGAGGGCTGGACGGCGCCCGGCGGCACGGTGCTGGTCACCGGCGGCACGGGCGCGCTCGGCGCCCGGGTGGCGCAGTGGCTGGCCGGCGCCGGCGCCGAGCACCTGCTGCTGGTCGGCCGCCGGGGCGCGGACGCCGAGGGCGCGGCCGAGCTGACGGAGCGGCTGACGGCGGCGGGAGCCCGGGTCACCGTCGCCGCCTGCGACCTCGCGGACCGGGCGGCGCTGGCCCGGCTGCTCTCCGAGCTCCCCGCCGGGCTGCCGCTGACCGGCGTGGTGCACGCGGCCGGCGTACTGGACGACGGCGTGCTGGAGTCGCTGACCACCGACCGCTTCGCGAGCGTTCTGCGCGCCAAGGCCGAAGGGGCACGCCACCTCCACGAGCTGACCCGGGGCCACCCGCTGGCGATGTTCGTGCTCTTCTCCTCGATCTCCGGGGTGCTGGGCAACGCCGGCCAGGCCAACTACGCGGCGGCCAACGCCTACCTGGACGCGCTGGCCGAGCAGCGCCGCGCCGAGGGACTGGTCGCGACCTCGGTGGCCTGGGGCCCCTGGGACGGCGGCGGCATGGCCGGCACCGCGCTGCCCGCCGAGCGGGCGCGCCGGGGCGGGCTCGTCCCGATGGCGCCCGAACCGGCGCTGCTGGCGCTGCGGCGGGCGGTGGCGAGGGGCACCACCTGCGCGACCGTGGCCGATGTCGACTGGCGCTCGCTGGCGGCGCTGCTGACGGCGGCCCGCCCCAGCCCGCTGATCGCCGACCTGCCCGAGGTGCGGGCGCTGCGCCCGGCCGACGGCGGCGGCCCGACCGGCACCTCCCCGCTGCGCGGGCGCCTGGCCGGTGTCGCCGAGGCCGAGCAGCAGCACATCCTGGTCGAGCTGCTGCGCGAGCAGATCGCCCAGGTCCTCGGCCACGCCTCGCCGGGCGGCATCGACGCCAAGCGCGCCTTCCGGGAGCTGGGCTTCGACTCGCTGACGGCGGTCGAGCTGCGCAACCGGCTCGCCGCCGTCACCGGCCTGCGGCTGCCGGCCACGCTGCTCTTCGACCACCCGACGGCCGTCGCCGTCGCCGCCCACCTGCGGGCCGAGCTGACGGGCGGTCCCGGCACGGAGGTCTCCGCGGCCACCGCGGGGCCCGGTTCCGACGAGCCCGTCGCGATCGTGGCGATGGCCTGCCGCTTCCCCGGCGGAGTGAGCACGCCGGAGGACCTCTGGCGGCTGCTCGCCGACGGGGCGGACGGCATCACCGCCTTCCCGGCCGAGCGCGGCTGGGACACCGAGCGGATCTACCACCCGGACCCGGAGCACCGGGGCACCAGCTACGTCCGCGAGGGCGGCTTCCTCGCGGACCTGGCCGGCTTCGACGCCGAACTCTTCGGCATCTCGCCGCGCGAGGCGCTGGCGATGGACCCCCAGCAGCGCCTGCTGCTGGAGACCGCCTGGGAGACCCTGGAACGGGCGGGCCTGGCACCGGACTCGCTGCGGGCCAGCGCCACCGGCGTGTTCGTCGGCTCCAACTTCCAGGACTACCCCCGGGTCCTGGACACGGCCGAGGACGACGTGGCCGGTTATCTGATGACCGGCAGCGCGTCCAGCGTGGTCTCCGGCCGGCTCTCCTACACCTTCGGCTTCGAGGGGCCGGCGGTCACCGTGGACACCGCCTGCTCCTCCTCGCTGGTGGCCCTGCACCTGGCCGCCCAGTCACTGCGCCGGGGCGAGTGCTCGCTGGCGCTGGCCGGCGGCGTGACCCTGATGTCGACCCCGCAGACCTTCGTGGAGTTCTCCCGGCAGCGGGGCCTGGCGCCGGACGGGCGGTGCAAGCCCTTCGCGGCGGCCGCCGACGGCACCGGCTGGAGCGAGGGCGTGGGGCTGCTGCTGGTCGAGCGCCTCTCGGACGCCGTCCGCAACGGCCACCCGGTGCTGGCGGTGGTGCGCGGCAGCGCGGTGAACCAGGACGGTGCCTCCAACGGTCTGACGGCGCCCAACGGCCCGTCCCAGCAGCGGGTGATCCGGCAGGCGCTGGCCGACGCGGGGCTGACGGCCGGTGAGGTGGACGTGGTCGAGGCGCACGGTACCGGCACCCGGCTCGGCGACCCGATCGAGGCCCAGGCGCTGCTCGCCACCTACGGCCAGGACCGGCCGCAGGACCGGCCGCTGCTGCTCGGATCGGTGAAGTCCAACCTCGGGCACACCCAGGCCGCCGCCGGCGTCGCGGGCGTGATGAAGACGGTGCTGGCGATGCGGCACGGCCTGGTGCCCGCCAGCCTGCACCTCGACGCCCCCACCCCGCACGTCGACTGGTCCGCCGGCGCCGTCGAACCGGTCGCCGAGCCGACCGCCTGGCCCGCCACCGACCACCCGTACCGCGCCGGGGTCTCCTCCTTCGGGATCAGCGGCACCAACGCCCACGTGATCCTGGAGGCGCACCCCGAACCGGCACCCGGCCCCGTCGACGACACCCCGGCACCGCTGCCCTGGGTGCTGTCCGCACACACCCCGCGGGCGCTGCGCGAGCAGGCCCGCCGCCTCGCCGGGCACCTGGCGGCATCCGGCACCGAACCGGCCGGCCTCGCCCACGCGCTGGCGACCACCCGGGCCGCGCTGGACCACCGCGCGGCCGTCGTGGCCGCCGACCGGGACACCCTGCTGGCCGGGCTCGACGCCCTGGCCGAGGGCCGGGCCCACCCCGCCGTCCGCGAGGGCCACTGCGAGGGCGACGGCGGGACGGTGTTCGTCTTCCCCGGCCAGGGTTCGCAGTGGGCCGGGATGGCGCTGGACCTGCTGGACACCTCCCCGGTCTTCGCCGAGCGGCTGGACGCCTGCGCGGCCGCCCTCGCACCCCACGTCGACTGGTCGCTGCACGACGTGCTGCGCGGCGCGCCCGGCGCGCCGTCGCTGGAGAACGTCGACGTCGTCCAGCCCGTGCTCTTCGCCGTCATGGTCTCCCTCGCGCACCTGTGGCAGGCGCACGGCGTACGGCCGGCCGCCGTGGTGGGCCACTCGCAGGGCGAGATCGCCGCGGCCTGCGTGGCCGGCGCGCTCTCGCTGGAGGACGCCGCCCGGGTGGTCGCGCTGCGCAGCAGGGCCCTGACCGCGCTGTCCGGCCTGGGCGGGATGGTCTCGGTGGCGACCTCGGTCGAGGCCGTCCGCGAACGCGTCCGGCCCTTCGGCGAGCGGCTCTCGGTGGCCGCGGTCAACGGCCCGGCCTCGGTGGTCGTCTCCGGCGCGCCGGACGCCCTCGACGCGCTGGTCGCCGGCTGCGAGCGGGACGGCATCCGGGCCCGCCGGGTGCCGGTCGACTACGCCTCGCACTCCGCGCAGGTGGAGCGCATCGAGGAGGAGCTGGCCACGCTGCTGGCGCCGATCACGCCCCGCCCGGCCGGGATCCCCTTCTACTCGACGGTCAGCGGCACGCCGATCGACACCACCGGGCTGGACGCCGCCTACTGGTACCGCAACCTGCGCCGGACCGTGCAGTTCGAGCGGGCCACCCGGGCCCTGCTGGCCGACGGCCACCGGGTGTTCATCGAGGTCGGCCCGCACCCCGTGGTCACCACCGGCGTGCAGGAGACCATCGAGTCCACCGGGCTCCCCGCCGCCGCCACCGGCACGCTGCGGCGCGACGAGGGCTCACTCGCACGGTTCCTGCTCTCGCTGGCCGACGCCCGCAACCACGGCGCCCGGGTCGACTGGGCGGCGCTCTTCACCGGCCGGCCCGCCGACCCGGCGCACCTGCCGACCTACGCCTTCCAGCACAAGCGCTTCTGGCCCCGCAGCGCGCCGCCCACCGGCGACGTCACCGCGGCGGGCCTGGCCGCACCGGACCACCCGCTGCTCGGCGCCTCCGTGCAACTCGCGGGCGGCGACGGGCTGGTGGCGACCGCCCGCTGGTCGCTGCGCAGCCACCCCTGGCTCGCCGAGCACGCCGTGGCCGGCGTCGTGGTCGTACCCGGCGCGGCACTGGCCGAGGCCGTGATCCGGGCCGGCGACGAACTCGGCTGCGGCCGGATCGAGGAACTCACCCTGCACGCACCGGTGCTGCTGCCCGAGAGCGGCGGGCTGCGGGTGCAGATCGCGGTCGGCGCCCCCGACGAGGCGGGCCTGCGGCCGGTGACCGTGCACACCGGCCGGGGCGACACCGACGCGCCGTGGACCGAACACGCCACCGGCACCCTCGCCACGCCCCGGGCCGAGCCCGCCGGCGCCCCCTTCGCGGTCTTCGCCGACTGGCCGCCGCGCGAGGCACGGCCGCTGCCCGTCGACGGCTTCTACGCCGCGCTGCGCACGGCCGGCTACGAGTACGGCCCGGTGTTCCAGGGCCTCCGGGCGGCCTGGCGGCTCGGCGAGGACGTCCTCGCCGAGGTGGACCTGCCCGAGGCGGCGCTGCCGCAGGCGGCCCGGTTCGGGATCCACCCGGCGCTGCTGGACGCCGCCCTGCACGCGGCGGGCCTCGGGCCGCTGCGCGCCGAGGACGGCCGGCCCGGCCTGCCGTTCTCCTGGACCGGCGTCTCGCTGCACGCCACCGGGGCGACCTCGCTGCGGGTGCGGCTGAGCCCGGCCGGGCCGGGCGGCGTCCGGGTCCTGCTGGCCGACCGGGCGGGCCGGCCGGTGGCCGCGATCGACGCGCTGGCCGTACGGCCGCTGTCGCCCGACGCCCTGGACACCGGGTCGGGCGCCGTCCAGGAGGCGCTCTTCGCCGTCGAGTGGCCGGCCGTGCCCCTCCCGGACCGGCCCGCGCCGCCGGCCGCCGCCCGCTGGGCGCTGATCGGCGACGCACCGCGCCACGCGGCCGCCCTGGCCGAGGGCGGGGCCGTCCTGACGGCCTGGGACGACGGGGCCGACGACCGGGAGGCCCCCGAGGTCGTCCTGGTGACCGCACCGCGACCGCGCACCGGTGACCCCGCCGTCCCCGATGCCCCCATCGTCCCCGGGGCGACCGGCGCCGCGCTGGACCGCGTCCTCGGGCTGCTCCAGGAGTGGCTCGCCGACGAGCGCTTCGCGACCACCCGCCTGCTGGTGGTCACCGAGCACGCCGTCGCCACCCACCCCGGTGAGGCCCTCACCGACCTGCCCGGCGCCGCACTCCGGGGGCTGGTCCGCTCCGCGCAGACCGAGCACCCCGGCCGGATCGTCCTCGCCGACCTCGACGGGCAGCCCGCCTCCTGGCGCGCCCTGCCCGGCGCGCTGGAGGCCGACGAGCCCGAGCTGGCACTGCGTCAGGGAGCGGCCCACGCGCCGCGCCTGGTCCGCGCCCGGCCGGGCGCGGCGCTGACCGCGCCGGACGGCGACGGGCCGTGGCGGCTGGACATCACCGAGAAGGGCACCGTCGACCGGCTCACCCTGCTGCCCGCCCCGGACGCGACGGCCGCACTGGAACCGGGCCAGGTCCGGCTCGCCGTCCGGGCCGCCGGCCTGAACTTCCGCGACGTCCTCAACGCCCTGGGCATGTACCCCGGCGGCGCCCGCCTGCTCGGCTCCGAGGCCGCCGGCACCGTGGTCGAGGTCGGCCCGGGCGTGACCGGGCTGGCCCCCGGCGACCGGGTGATGGGCATGGTGACCGGCGGCTTCGGCCCGCTGGCCGTCGCCGACCACCGGGTCCTGGTACGGATGCCGCACGGCTGGACCTTCACCGAGGCGGCCGCCGTCCCCGTGGTCTTCCTCACCGCCTACTACGCCCTGCGCGACCTGGCCGCACTGGCCCCCGGCGAGTCCGTCCTGGTGCACGCCGCCACCGGCGGCGTCGGCATGGCCGCGACCCAGCTGGCCCGGCTCTGGGGCGCCGAGGTGTACGGCACCACCGGCGAGGCCAAGCAGGAACTGCTGCGCGCCGAGGGGTGGCCCGCCGAACGCCTGGCCTCCTCCCGGACCCTGGACTTCGAGGACGCGTTCCGCACCGCCACCGGCGGCCGGGGCGTGGACGTGGTGCTGAACTCGCTGGCCGGCGAGTACGTGGACGCCTCGCTGCGCCTGCTGCGCCCGGGCGGGCGCCTGATCGAGATGGGCAAGACCGACGTCCGCGACGCCGAACAGGTCGCCCGGGACCACCGGGGCGCCGGCTACCGCGCCTTCGACCTGGTCGAGGCCGGACCGGAGCGGATCGGGCGGATGCTGACCGAGCTGGTCGCGCTCTTCGAACAGGGCGCGCTGCGCCCGCTGCCGACCACCACCTGGGACGTCCGGCACGCCCGCGAGGCGTTCCGGCACATGGCCCAGGCCCGGCACACCGGCAAGGTCGTGCTGACCGTGCCCCGCCCCTGGGACCCCGAGGGCACCGTGCTGATCACCGGCGGCACCGGAGAGCTGGGCGCGCTGATCGCGCGGCACCTGGTCGCCGAACGCGGCGTCCGCCACCTGCTGCTGGCCGGCCGCCGCGGCCCGGAGGCCACCGGCGCCGAGCAACTGCGCGCCGACCTCACCGCCCTCGGCGCCCGGGTCACCCTCGCCGCCTGCGACGCCGCCGACCGCCAGGCGCTGGCCGACCTGGTGGCCGGGGTGCCGGCCGCCCACCCGCTGACCGCCGTGGTGCACGCCGCCGGCGTCCTCGACGACGGCGTGCTCGCCTCGCTGACCCCCGGACGGCTGCGCACCGTCCTCGGGCCCAAGGCCGACGCCGCCTGGCACCTGCACGAGCTGACCGAACGACTGGACCTCGCCGACCTGGTGCTCTTCTCCTCCGCCGCGGGCGTCTTCGGCTCGGCCGGCCAGGGCAACTACGCGGCGGCCAACGCCTTCCTGGACGGCCTGGCCCAGCACCGCCGGGTCCGCGGGCTGCCCACCACCTCGCTCGCCTGGGGCCTGTGGGCGCAGGCCAGCGGGATGACCGGACACCTGGACGCCGCCGACCTGGCCCGCGCACGGCAGAGCGGCGGACTGCGCCTGGACACCCGGGACGGCATCGAGCTGTTCGACGCGGCCGTCGCGGCGGGGCGCGCCCAGCTCGTCCCCGTCCGGCTCGACACCACCGCGCTGCGCGCGCGCACCCGCGACCGACTCCCCGCCCTGCTGCGCGCGCTGTTCCGCGGCAGGGCCCGCACGGCGGCCGGACCCACCGAAGCCACCGCGCCCGACGGACTGCGGCGGAGCCTGGCCGCTCTCGGCGCCGCCGACCGCCGCGCCCTGCTGCTCGACCTGGTGACCGGCCACGCCGCCGCGGTGCTGGGCCGTCCGGGGACGGAGCCGTTCCACGCCGGCCGGGCCTTCCGCGACCTGGGCTTCGACTCGCTCACCGCGGTCGAGCTGCGCAACCGGCTCAACACCGCCACCGGCCTGCGGCTGCCGGCCACCCTGGTCTTCGACCACCCGAGCCCGGGCGCGCTCGCGGACCACCTCGCCGCGCAGCTCACCGGCGGCGCGGCCGAACCGGGCGCCCCGGCGGCCGCGGCGGCCGTCGCCGCCGACGAGCCGATCGCGATCGTCGGCATGGCCTGCCACTACCCCGGCGGCGTCCGCTCGCCGGAGGACCTGTGGGACCTGCTCGCCTCGGGCACCGACGCCGTCGCGGGCCTGCCCACCGACCGCGGCTGGGACGTGGCACGGCTCTACGACTCCGTCCCCGACCGGCTCGCCGGCGCCCGCCCCCTGGAGGGCGGCTTCCTGCACCAGGCCGCCGAGTTCGACGCGGACTTCTTCGGCATCGGCCCGAACGAGGCCCTGGTGATGGACCCGCAGCAGCGCCTGCTGCTCGAAACCGCCTGGGAGGCGGTCGAGCGGGCCGGCATCGACCCGAAGGAGCTGCGGGGCAGCCGGACCGGCGTCTTCGCCGGCCTCTCCTCCAGCGACTACATCGGGCGGGTCGGGCAGCTGCCCGAGGAGCTCGCGGGCTACGTCAACAACGGCAACGCCGGCAGCGTGGTCTCCGGCCGGGTCGCCTACACCCTCGGCCTGGAGGGCCCGGCCGTCACCGTCGACACCGCTTGCTCCTCCTCGCTGGTGGCCCTGCACCTGGCGGCGCAGGCGCTGCGCGGCGGCGAGTGCTCGCTCGCACTGGCCGGCGGGGTGACCGTGATGTCCTCCCCGGGGATCATGGTCGACTTCTCCCGCCAGCGCGGCCTGGCCGCCGACGGCCGCTGCAAGCCCTTCGCGGCGGCTGCCGACGGGACGGGCTTCGCCGAGGGCGTCGGCCTGCTGGTGGTCGAGCGGCTCTCCGACGCGCTGCGCAACGGCCACCGGGTCTGGGCCGTACTGCGCGGGTCCGCGATCAACCAGGACGGTGCCAGCAACGGGCTCAGCGCCCCCAACGGCCCCTCCCAGCAGCGGGTGATCCGCCAGGCGCTGGCCAACGCGGGCCTGACGGCCGGTGAGGTGGACGCCGTCGAGGCGCACGGCACGGGCACCCGGCTGGGCGACCCGATCGAGGCCCAGGCCTTGCTGGCCACCTACGGACAGGACCGGCCGACCGGCCACCCGCTGCTGCTCGGCTCCATCAAGTCGAACATCGGGCACAGCCAGGCCGCGGCCGGCGTGGCCGGGGTGATGAAGATGGTGCTGGCGATGCGGCACGGCCTGCTCCCCAAGAGCCTGCACATCGACGCCCCCACCCCGCAGGTGGACTGGTCCGCCGGCGCCGTCGGCCTGCTCGCCGAGGCCGCCCCCTGGCCGGCCACCGGGCGGCCGCGCCGGGCCGGCGTCTCCTCCTTCGGCATCAGCGGCACCAATGCGCACGTCATCCTCGAACAGGCCCCCGAGGCCGAACCCGGCCCGGCCGAGCCGGCGCCCGAACCGACGCCCGAGCCGGCCGCCCTCCCGCTGCTGCTCTCGGCACGCAGCGCACCCGCCCTGCGCGGCCAGGCCCGGGCCCTGCTCGACCGCCTGGACGCGGCGCAGGCACTCGACACCGCGGCCTCCCTGGTCACCGGACGCGCCACCCTCGAACACCGGGCCGTCGTGGTCGGCACCGGCCGCGAGGCCCTGCGCACCGGACTGCACGCGCTGGCCGAGGGCCGGCCGGCGCCCGGGGTCGTCCACGGCCGCCGGGCCCCGGGCCGCGACCGCAAGGTCGTCCTGGTCTTTCCCGGCCAGGGCTCCCAGTGGGCCGGCATGGGCGCCGAACTGCTGGACGGCTCAACGGCGTTCGCCGACCGGATCGCCGAGTGCGAGCAGGCGCTGGCGCCCTACACCGACTGGTCGCTGCGCGCCGTGCTGCGCGGCGCCGAGGGCGCGCCCGGCCTCGACCGGGTGGACGTCGCCCAGCCCGCGCTGTGGGCGGTGATGGTCGCGCTGGCCGAGGTCTGGCGCGCCCACGGCGTGGAGCCGGCCGCCGTCCTGGGGCACTCCCAGGGCGAGATCGCCGCCGCCTGCGTCGCCGGCCTGCTCGCGCCGGCCGACGCCGCCAAGGTGGTCGCCCTGCGCAGCCGGGCCATCGCCGCCGGACTCTCCGGCCACGGCGGGATGGTGTCGGTGACGGCGCCGCACGCCGAGGTGCTGGCCCGCCTCGCCGCCTGGGGCGAGCAGATCTCGGTCGCCGCCGTGAACGGACCGGCCGGCGTGGTCGTCTCCGGCGATCCCGGCGCGCTCGCCGAACTGATCGAGTCCTGCGCGGGCGACGGCGTGCGGGCCAAGCGGATCCCGGTGGACTACGCCTCGCACTCGGCCCAGGTCGAACGGATCCGCGAGACCCTGCTGACGGACCTGGCCGGCATCCGGACCCGCCCGGCCCGGATCCCGTTCTTCTCGACGGTGACGGCCGACTGGGCCGACCACGACACCCGGCTGGACGCGCACTACTGGTTCGAGAACCTGCGCCGCACCGTGCGCCTGGAGCAGTCGGTGCGCGCCCTGCTCGACCAGGGCCACGACGTCTTCGTCGAGGCCAGCCCGCACCCCGTGCTCACCATGGGCATCGAGGACACCGTCGCGGCCGCGGAGGCCGAGGCGGTGGTGATCGGATCCGTCCGCCGCGACGACGGCGGCCCGGCCCGGGTGCTGGCCTCCCTCGCCGAGGCCCATGTGCAGGGCGTCCGGGTCGACTGGAGCGGCGCGGTCGCGGGCGGCCGGGCCGTGGACCTGCCCACCTACGCCTTCCAGCGGGAGCGCTACTGGCTGGACGCGACACCCCGGGCCGAGGACGCCCCGACGGCGGCCGAGCACCGGGGCGCGCTGTACCGGGTCGAGTGGAGCGAACTGCCGGTCCGGAGCGCCGGCGACCGGTCCGCCGCACCGGCCCGCGTCTTCGACCGCCCGGCCGACCTGCGTGCGGCCCTCGCCTCCGGGGAGCCGGCGACCCCGCCCGAGACGGTGCTGCTGCGGTTCGCGGCCCAGGCGCCCACCGACGTCGCCGACGGCACCGACGTCGCCGCCGACGGCACCGATGTCGCCGCCGCTGTGCACGAGGCCGTGCGCGTCGTGCTCGACCTCGCCCGGTGCTGGCTGGCCGACCCCCGGTACGCGGCCTCGCGGCTGGTCCTGGTGACCTCCGGCGCGGTCGGCACCGGTGCGCACGAGGACGTCCCGGCCCCCGCGACGGCGGCCGTCTGGGGCCTGCTGCGCTCCGCGCAGTCCGAGCACCCCGGCCGGTTCCTGCTCGCCGACCTCGACGACCGGGCGTGCTCCGAGCAGGCGCTGCCCGCCGCGACGGCGGCCGCGATCGCCGCCGGGGAGTCCCAACTGGCCGTGCGGAACGGGACGGCGCTGGTACCGCGACTGGTCCCGGCCGCCGCGCCGCAGCCGGCCGCCCCGGAGCCCGCTGCGCCGGAGCCCGCCGCCCTCGCCTGGCAGTGGGGCGGCGCGGCCGGGGGCACCGTGCTGGTCACCGGCGGAACGGGCACGCTCGGCGCGCTGGTCGCCCGGCACCTGGTCACCCGGCACGGCGTGGGCCACCTGCTGCTGACCGGCCGGCGCGGACTCGACGCCCCCGGGGCCGAGGAGCTGCGCGCGGAGCTGACCGGCCTCGGCGCCGAGGTCTCCGTGGTCGCCTGCGACGCCGCCGACCGGGACCGGCTCGCCGCCGTCCTGCGCGACATCCCGGCCGAGCACCCGCTGACCGCCGTCGTGCACGCGGCGGGCGTGCTCGCCGACGGCCTGCTGGAGAACCTGACGGACGAACAGGTCGCGCAGGTCCTGCGGCCCAAGGTGGACGCCGCCTGGCACCTGCACGAGCTGACCCGCGACGCGGACCTCGCCGCCTTCGTGCTCTTCTCCTCCTTCGCCGGCCTCGCCGGCGGCATGGCGCAGGCCAACTACGCGGCCGCCAACGCCTTCCTCGACGCCCTGGCCCAGCACCGCCGGGCGCGCGGCCTGCCCGCCGTCTCGCTGGCATGGGGATACTGGGGAGATTCCAGTGGAATGACGGCCACCCTGGGCGACATGGATGTCGCCCGCCTCGCCCGCTCCGGGATGCTGCCCCTCTCGGCCGACCAGGGGCTCGCCCTGCTCGACCACGCGTCGGCCGTCGACAGCCCGCTGCTGGCCCCGGTCCGGTTGGACCTGCGGGCCCTCACCCCCGGTGACGTCCCGGCGCTGCTGCGCGGGCTGCTCCCCGTCCTGCCGCGCCGGGCCGAACCGACGGGCGCCACCGGGGCACGGGACCGGCGCAGCGCCGAGCAGGACCTCCGGGACCGGCTGGCCGGGCTGAGCACGGCCAAGCAGGAGAACCTGCTGCTGGAGCTGATCGTCGGGCACGTCGCCACCGTCCTCGGCCACGGCTCCACCGCGGCGATCGAGGCCGACCGGGGCTTCCTGGACCTCGGCATGTCCTCGCTGACGGCGGTCGAGCTGCGCAACCGCCTCACCACCGAGACCGGACTGCGGCTGCCGACCACCGCGATCTTCGACCACCCGACCCCCGCCGGGCTGGCCCGCCATCTGCGCACCGCCCTGCGGACCGGGCCGGGCACCGAACCGGCCGCACCCGTCCTGGCCGAGCTCGACGGCCTGGAGAAGGCCGTCGCCGGCGCCGACCTCGACACCGAGACCCGCGCCCACCTGGTCCTGCGGCTCAGGACACTGCAGTGGAAGCTCGACAGCCCGGACGAGGACGACACCGGGGAGCACGGCGACGCCGATCTCACGGCCTCGACCGACGACGAGATCTTCGACCTCATCGACAACGAACTCGGCCTCGCCTGACCGAGCCCGGCCGGCCGCCACCGGCCACCGCCGTCACCACAGATCGCACGGGTGCCTCCGAACACGCGGTACGCCGTGCAACGCCCTTTCCGAACTGCGAGGTCTCCCCACCCATGGCCAGCTCCTCCGAGGACAAGCTCCGCGACTACCTCAAGAAGGTCACCGCCGACCTCAAGCGGACCAGGCAGCGGCTGGAGACCGTCGAGGCGCGGGAGAACGAGCCGATCGCGATCGTCGGCATGGCCTGCCGCTTCCCCGGCGGCGTCCGGTCGCCGGAGGACCTGTGGCGGATGGTGGCCGACGGCGTCGACGCCATCGGCGAGCTGCCCGACGACCGCGGCTGGGACACCGCGGCACTCTACGACCCGACCCCCGGCACCCCGGGCAAGAGCTACGTGCGCCACGGCGGCTTCCTTGACGGCGTGGGCGACTTCGACGCGGAACTCTTCGGCATCGCCCCGCGCGAGGCCCTCGCGATGGACCCGCAGCAGCGGCTGCTGCTGGAGTCCGCCTGGGAGGCGGTCGAGGGCGCCCGGATCGACCCCGCCGCGCTGCGCGGCAGCGACACCGGCGTCTTCGTCGGCGGCGCCGACACCGACTACGGCTCGCTCGCCCGGCAGTCCGCGGAGACCGAGGGCCACCTGCTGACCGGGGGCGCGGTCAGCGTGCTCTCCGGCCGGATCTCCTACGTCCTCGGCCTGGAAGGGCCGGCGGTGACCGTCGACACGGCCTGCTCCTCCGCGCTGGTCGCCCTGCACCTGGCCGTCCGCGCGCTGCGCGCCGGCGAGTGCTCGCTGGCCCTGGCCGGCGGCGTGGCCGTGATGCCGACCACCCGCCTGTTCACCGAGTTCTCCCGCCAGCGCGGGCTGGCCCCCGACGGCCGGTGCAAGCCGTTCGCCGAGGCCGCCGACGGCACCTCCTGGTCCGAGGGCGTGGGCGTCCTGCTGGTCGAACGGCTCTCGGACGCCCGGCGCAACGGCCACCCCGTCCTCGCGGTGGTCCGCGGTACCGCCGTCAACCAGGACGGCGCCAGCAGCCGGCTCACCGCCCCCAACGGCCCCGCCCAGCAACGGGTGATCAGGGCGGCACTCGCCAACGCGCAGCTCTCGCCCGACCAGGTCGACGCCGTGGAGGCGCACGGCACGGGCACCACCCTCGGCGACCCGATCGAGGCGCAGGCGCTGCTGGCGACCTACGGCCGCGACCGCGACCCCGCGCGGCCGCTGCTGCTCGGCGCGATCAAGTCGAACATCGGCCACGCCCAGGCCGCCTCCGGGGTCGCCGGTGTGATCAAGACGGTGATGGCGCTGCGCCGCGGCGTGCTGCCGCGGACCCTGCACGTGGACGCGCCCTCCTCGCACGTCGACTGGACGGCCGGTGCGGTCGAGCTGCTGACGGACACCCGCGAGTGGCCGGCGACCGGCCGACCGCGCCGGGCCGGCGTGTCGGCCTTCGGCATCAGCGGCACCAACGCGCACATCGTGCTGGAGCAGGCCGAGCTCCCGCCCTCGGACGAGCAGCCGGAGATGCCCGGCACGCTGCCCTGGCTGCTGTCCGGCCGGACCGAGGCGGCGCTGCGCGGCCAGGCCGCGCGGCTGGCCGCGCACGTCCGGGCCGACGCGGACCTCACCCCGACCGATGTCGCCTTCTCGCTGGCGACCACCCGGGCGACGCTGGAGCAGCGGGCCGCCGTCGTGGCCGGTGACCGCGAGCGGCTCCTGAACGGCCTGGACGCCCTGGCGGCGGGCCGGGCCGCCGCCGGCCTCGTCACCGGTGCGGCGGCCACGGCCCCGCTCGCGTTCCTCTTCTCCGGGCAGGGGTCGCAACGCCTCGGCATGGGGCGGGAGTTGTACGGCCGGTTCGCGGTGTTCGCGGCTGCGTTCGACGCGGTCTGTGCGGAGCCGGGCTTCGAGTCGGTGCGCGAGGTGGTGTGGGGGTCGGACGCGGAGGTGTTGGACCGGACGGTGCACGCCCAGGCGGCGCTGTTCGCGGTCGAGGTGGCGTTGTTCC
>NZ_JBSFNM010000081.1:0-38043 GCF_053587085.1 Kitasatospora sp. NPDC003701 | reverse complement strand
CGCGCCGATGGCCCAGGACGTCTTCAACATCGTCTTCATCCTGGTCGTGGTCTTCACCCTGCTCCAGGGCCCGACCCTGCCCTGGGTCCCGGCGACCGCGCCGCGTCGGGCGGCAACCCCCGCCCTGAGCGGCGAGGGGAGCCCCCCGCCCGGCGCCGGTGCGCCGACCGCACCCCTGTGCGGGGCACCCGGTCCGGCCAGCTACGATCTTCACCTGCCGTACACACGTTCACCTGCGCCGTTTCCGAGGCGACCCCCCCAGGAGGACGCCGCGTACGCGCGTCGCCGCCCCCTCGCCGGGGTCGGCCCGCGCCGGTTGAAGTGCTCGGCGCCCGCTCCCTCCCGATACCCAAGGTCCACCATGCCAACGCAAGCCGTCGTCGCCCTCGCCTTCTCCGCCGCCGTGATCTGCGCGCTCAAGATCGTCACCTGGATCGTCAAACGCAGGGGCGCCCGCGACGAGGTCGAGATCGAGGCGTGGCGCGAGCGGGTGGTCACCGAGTACGGCATGCTGCCCGAGGACCGGCAGGACGTCGAGCGGGCCTGCGCCGCACCCGAGCTCGACGCCGTCCGGAAGCTCGCCGTGGCCGGTGACTGGCGCGCCTGCGCCGACCACCTGGCCGCCGCCGGCCGGGACTGGGCCCTGCGGGACCGGCTCGTCGAGGAGCTGGCGGACGCCGCCGCCGAGGACGACGGCTTCCTGAAGACCTGGCGCGCCGAGCGGCCCGGGGACCCGGACGCCGCCGCCGTGCACGCCTACGGGCTGGTGAAGCTCGCCTGGAGGCTGCGCGGCGCGGCGTTCGCCGAGCACACCAGCCAGGAGCAGGCCGAGGGCTTCCACCGGGTGCTCGCCGAGGCCCGCGAGGCCTGTGCCGAGGCCCAGCGGCTCGGCCCCGAGGACCCGGTGCCGTGGATCAGCGAGCTGTGGGTCGCGCTCGGCCTCAACTACCCGCAGGAGGAGTTCGACCGGGTCTGGAGCGGTCTGACCGCACGCGACCCCCACAGCTACCCGGGCCACTACGCGGCGGTCCAGTACCAGTGCGCCAAGTGGCACGGCTCGGCGCAGCAGGCCAACGCGTTCGCCGATCGCGCGGCCTCGGCCGCCCCGGAGGGCAGCCTGCTCGCCGGGATGCGGCTGATCGCGCTGCACGAGCACGAGCCGGACGACGCCGAGGACACCTACTGGTCCACCCCGTACGCGCAGGCCGCCATCGGCGACGCCCGCCGCGCCGTGGACGCGGCACCCGCCGGTGACCCCCGGGCCGCCGAGATCCGGCACCTGCTCGCCTGGTGCTACCTCATGACGGACCGGCCGGTCGATGCGATGACGCAGTTCAACCTGGTCGACGGCCATGTGGACGCGCTGCCCTGGCGCTACTCGGAGGACCCGGCCGGGTACTACTGCCACATCCGGGCCGCCGCGGCCTTCGCCGCCGACCGGCAGCTGGCCGCCTCCTGACCCCGCCGCCCCGGCCCGTCACGGCCGCTCCCGGAATCCGGGAGCGGCCGTCCGCACGGCGGCCCCGGGCGCGGGTCGTGCTCCCGGGCCTCACGTGCCCCCGGGTGCCGGCGGACGGTTCCGGCACCGGCGCCCCGCCCGGCCGGGCCCGAGCCTAGGCTGTCGTCATGCATCCTCGACTCGGTGACGACCTCGCCCGCCTGCCCCAACTCCTCGACGCCGTACGCGACCACGCCGAGCAGGCGCTCGCCGGCCTCACGGACCGTCCGGTGGTGTGGCCCGGCGAGCCCGGGCCCGGGCTGCCGCTTCCCGTCGAGGGCAGCGGCGCCGACGGAGCGTTGAAACTGTTCACGGAGCGCTGGGAGCCGGGGTTCAGCGGCAGCGCCGGTCCGCGCTACCTCGGCTTCGTCACGGGCGGGGCGACCCCGGCCGCCCTCGCCGGCGACTGGCTGACGGCCGCCTTCGACCAGAACGTCAGCAACCGCACCGGCTCGGCCGCAGCGGACCTGGAGCAGGAGACGATCGGCTGGCTGCGCGACCTCTTCGGCCTGAGCGAGGCCCACACGGGGGTCTTCGTCAGCGGCGCGACGATGTCGAACCTCGTCGGCCTCGCCGTCGCCCGCGAGTGGGTGGGGGAGCGGCGCGGCGTCAGCGTCACCCAGGACGGCCTCGCCGCCCTCGGGCCGGTCGACGTCCTGTCGGGCGCCGCGCATTCGAGCATCGGGAAGGCGCTGTCCGTGCTCGGGCTCGGCCGGGGCGCCCTGCGGCAGGTGCGGACGCTGGAGGGCCGGGAGGCGGTCGACGTGGCCGCGCTCGCCGATGAGCTGGCCGCGCTGGACGGGCGTCCGGCCGTGGTCGTCGCCAACGCGGGCACGGTCAACACCGTCGACTTCGACGATCTGCGGGCGATCGCCGCGCTGCGCGAGCGGTACCCGTTCTGGCTCCACGTCGACGCCGCGTTCGGAGCCTTCGCGGCGCTCTCGCCGACCCGCGCGCACCTCGTGGCGGGCCTGGACGCGGCCGACTCGGTCTGCGTCGACCTGCACAAGTGGCTGAACGTCCCGTACGACGCGGCCGTGCAGTTCACCCGCCGCCGGGACCTTCAGGTCGCCGCCTTCCACAACGCCTCGCCGTACCTCGGTGCCCCGACCGGCAACCCGGACCCGGTGCACCTGGCCCCGGAGAACTCCCGGCGGCTGCGGGCCCTGCCGGCCTGGTTCGCGCTGACCGCCTACGGCCGTGAGGGCCACCGCGAGGTCGTGGAGCGCAACTGCGCCGAGGCGGCCCGACTGGGTGCGGCCCTCGCCGCGGACCCGGCCTTCCGGCTGGTGGCGCCGGTGCGCCTCAACGTCGTCTGTTTCACCCTGGCCGGGCAGCCCGCGCAGGCGGACGTCGACGCCCTGCTGCGCCGCGTCGCGGCCTCCGGGGAGGCGTTCCTGACGCCGACGGTGCTCGACGGGGTGCCCGCCGTTCGCGCGGCCTTCAGCAACTGGCGCACGACCGGTGCGGACACCGACCGCGTCCTGGCGGCGTTGCGCGCGGCGGCCGCCGCGGGCTGACGGGCGGGCCCGGCTCCTCCCGCCCGGCGCGCGGGTCCTCCCCGGGACGGTCGGCCCTGCCGCCGACCTCGCCGACCGTCCCGGGCGTCGACGCCACGAGCGCCCGTACCTCGCCGAACCGGCCGGGGCCGCCGCCGAGGGGGAGCCCGGCCGGAGCCGGCGGCCCCACCGGCTCTAGGCTGACGGGCCATGAGCATCAACGGTCGCTATCTCCGGCTGAGCGCCGGCCAGTTGCAGCGAGCGGCGGCGGAGCCGGACTGGGCGCGGGCCCTGGTCGCCGAGCTGGACGAGGACGAGGCGGCCGCCCGGGGGCGGCTGCACGAGATCGGCCGGAGCGGGCCCGTACTGGAGTTCCTGCTGCGCCGCCGCGGTTTCCCCGTCGACATCGTCCACGGCGAGGAGGAGCTCGGCGTCGCCGGTGACTGGGGCTACGGCCCGCCGCGCTCCCTCACCCCCGAGCGCGTCCGCACCGCCGGCGACGCGCTCGCGGCCCTGCCGCCCGGCACCCTGATCGACGGAGTCACCCCGGCGGACCTCGCCGCCGCGGTCCCGCTGCCCGGCGGCTGGGCGGGCGAGGAGTCGCTGCTGCTGGCGTCCGGTCACTACCGGGCCCTCGCCGACTTCTTCCGGACCGCGTCCCGGTACCGGCACGGGGTGCTCGTCTGGACCTGCTAGCGCTCCGCCGGAGGTGTTCGGCCTCCGGCCCGACGATGCGCCGGTCGGCGAAACGGGAGCCGTCGTGCGCTGCGGACAGCCGGTCCGTGAGGGATCTCGCCGACCACGAGCCGCGCTGCACACGCCACGGCTGCCCGGACCGGGTGGCTATCACGAACCTGCGAGCCGAGCCGGCCCGCCACTGGATCACCGGTTCCGAAGGGTCGGTGCGGACAAGTCGTCACGCCGTCAACAGTCGAAGACCGACCAGCAGATCTCGTTTCGCAGCCGCTGATCGTCCAGAACGAGTTCGCGGATCGCATCCGGGAGCTGTTCGCGCTGCCAACGGCACTCGATCCTGCCGGCGCTCTCGGCCTCCCGTCCGGGAACCGCGGCACGCACGGCCTTGATCGCGTAGGCCGCGGCGCCGAGCTCGTGTGCGGCGACATGCGCCACGACTGCCGCCTGGCCGGCCGCGTACGCGGCGTGCCGGGCGGCTCCGCTCAGGTCGCGCGCCGCAGCCATGGCATGGCCACCCGCCGCTCGGGACTGGGACATCTTGATCTCGCCGCCCGTCCATGCCCGGATCTGCTCGATCGCCTCGCGGGGGCGCGGATCCGAGGGCCGCACCGACTCGAAGAGGTGCAGAACGTGCTCCGCGCAAGCGGCGGCCCACAGGGCCAGGAGCCGGTGGTCGGGGTCCGTGAGCGTCCCCCCGCGGCGGATGGTGATGAAGCGGGAGTCGCGATCTTTGGGCAGGATCATGGTGGTCCAGGGGCTCGGCTGCGCGTGTCCGGTGAGCGTATCCAACGCCATGGTGTGAAACCAGAGTTGGACATCATCGCGACCGTACTCCAGTGCGTGTCGAACCGCTGAAGGCTCAGGGCGCGCAGGGGCGGGTCTCGGTCCAGTCGACCAGCAGGCGGCGCTCGGCGAAGTACCAGGCGCCGTCCTGCTTGACGAACTCGTCGAGATAGCGGATGGAGGCGACCATGATGGTGCGCTCGGCGTCCTCACCGAACGAGATGTGGTGGGCCAGGCAGTAGCTCTCGCCGCTCGCCCGGTCACCGTCGATCGACACGGTGCTCTGGCCGTTGAAGTGGGTGGTGGCCCGGTAGCTGTTCAGGTTGTCGAAGACCGGGGCGAGGGCCTCGCGCCCGTGCAGCTCCTGCGTCGGCTCCGCCGAGGTGGCGTCCAGGTGGACCAGGAAGCGGGTGTCCTCGGTGAACAGCGCCATCTGGCCCTTGGCGTCGCGCCGGTCGGCGCAGTGCGCGTAGGCGTCGATCAGCTCACGGATGGCGAGCCGGTCGGCGGCTTCCCGGGGTGGGATCGAAGTGTGGGAGGACATGACGGCTCCCTCGTGAAACTATTTGACACCTGTATAAGAGCACCGGTCGCCGGGCCGCCGCAACCGGACGGAACGACCCGGGAGGACAGCAGGATGACCGAGGGAACCGATCCGCGGGTCACCCGGACCACCGCCGCCCTGCGGCAGGCCGTCGTCGAGCTCGCCTCGCAGCGACCCGTCTCCCGGATCACCGTCGCCGAACTGGCCGAACGCGCCGGGATCACCCGGGCGACGTTCTACAACCGCTACAGCACCCTGGTCGACCCGCTCATCGAGGCGCTCCACGCGGACCTGGAGACCGGCCACCGCCTGGAGGACCGGCGTCGCGCCGAAGGAGCGTCCGGTCCGGAGCTGCTCCGGCTGTCCGTCGTGGAGGTGGCCGATCACGTCGAGCGCTTCGCCGACGTCTACCGCCACGCCCTGGCCGAGCCGGCGGACCGCGGCGTCTACGACGCGCTGGTGCGCCACTTCGGCGAGTACGCCCTCGCCTTCCTGGCTCGCGCTCCCGGCCCTGACCTTCCGGGCCTCAACCACCGGGTGGTCGCGCAGTTCCTGGCCCACGGCTTCGCCGGCGCCATCAAGGCGTGGGTCGCCGACCCGTCCGTCACCAAGGAGGAGCTGGTCGACGCCGCCGTGGCGTGCGCCCCGGTCTGGTGGGTCGACCACAGCGCCACCCGCCGGCCGGGGAGCGCCTGACGGGCGCCCGCTGTCCATGCGCCGCAGGGCGGGCGGGAGCGCCACCGCAGGTCCCCTGCGGGTGTTCAGGAGCGCGGCGCGGCAGCTCCGGTCGTCGAGCCGCCGGCCGGCCGCCGAGAGGCCCGCGAGCGATCGGCACGGCGGCGGTCGGTGATGATCAACCGGCCAACCGACGGCCCTGCTCGAAGAAGGCCAGCACACCGTCCACGCCGCCGAGCTCGCGGACCGTGGCCGCCGCGCCGAACGGCGCGTTCCAGTACGTCCCCTGCTGCCGGGTGTGCGGGCCGACGTAGGCGTAGGGCTCCGCCTGGAAGCCGTCGCCCGGGGAGACCCCGTAGTTCACCGCGGCCACGGTCACGCCGAGGTCGAAGTGCTCGGGCCAGAGAACCGGATCCGCCCCGGGAAACATCCGGCGAAGGGCGGCATCGCCGACCGCGAAACCGTGCGCGATCCAGTGCGCCGGCTGCGGATCGGCTTCGATCACGTCCTCGGGGCCGACACCGGATCCGTCCTGGTAGAGCCCTTCGGGCGCACCGACCGTGACCCCGATCGCAGCCGCCAGTGCGGCGCAGGTGGTCCGTTCCAGGAAGAGGCGCTGCCCGGACGCCACCAGGTCCGCGCCGACGACCTGCACGTTCGGCTCGGCCCGGGTGGCGAAGCCGCCGAGGGAGGCGCGCAGCCTGATCGTGCCACTGGTTCGCAGCTGTGGTCCGGCCAGGACCAGCTCCGCGACCGCGTGCAAGGCGCGGCGGGTGCGTACAAGCGATTCGATGTCCATGACGGCATGCTCTCCCACAGGGGCGCCCGGCGCCCGTACCCGGCGCGTTCCCCGCCGCTCACACGCCGAATCACACCTGGGCGCCGGTATTCGCACCCCTCACGCCGCGTCCCCGACCGGCCCCGGACCCGGACCCGGGGCCGGGTCGGCCTCGGCGATGAGCAGGGCCACGTCGTCATCGTCGTCGTCCGCCCGCCGCAGGGCGGTCAGCAGACGGTCACAGGTCGCCTCCAGCGGGAGCCTGGGCCCGCGGAGCAGGCTCATGAGGGCGTCGAGGCGGGTGTCGATGGCCTGGTCACGGGTCTCCACCAGGCCGTCGGTGTACAGGAGCAACCGGTCGCCCGGCTCCAGCCGCACCCAGGTGGACTCGAACGGGACGCCGCCGACGCCCAGCGGCGCGCCCGGGGGCAGCTCCAGCAGCACCGGGGCCCGACCGGGGCGGTCCAGTACGGGGGGCGGATGGCCGGCCAGCGCGATGCGGCACCGCCGGCGGTGCGGGTCGTGGACGACGTAGACGCAGGTGGCGATGGTCTCGTCGAGTTCGGCGGTGACGCGGTCGAGGTGGTGCAGCACCTGGGCCGGGTCGAGGTCGAGATCGGCCAGGGTGCGGGTGGCGGTGCGCAGCTGGCCCATTCCGGCGGCGGCGTTGATGTCATGGCCCATCACGTCGCCGACGACCAGGGCGGTCTTGTCGCCGGCCAGCGCGATGGCGTCGAACCAGTCACCGCCGGCCAGCGCGGCCCGTCCCGCGGGCTGGTACCGGGAGGCGACCTGCAGACCGACGGGCCGCGTGGGCACGTGCGGCAGCAGGTGGCGCTGCAGGGTCAGGGCCGTGTTGCGCTGGCTCTGGTACCAGCGGGCGTTGTCGATGCACACGGCGGCGCGGGCGGCGAGCTCCTCGGCCAGCACGATGTCGTCCTCGCCGAACGGCAGCGGATCGCGCGTGCGTTTGAGGTCCAGGGCGCCGAGCACCTCGCCGCGGGCGATCAGCGGCACCGCCAGGTAGGAGCGCAGGCCTGCCCGGGCCAGCACGGCCGCGGCCTCGCCGTCCCGGGCGATGCCCGGCAGGTCCTCGTCCGTCACGTGGGCCACGAGCACCGGACGGCCGGTGGTCACGCACCGGGTGACCAGGCGGTCGGCGTCGTACTTGGCGATCTCCCCGACCGGGTCGGCGGCGCGCAGGGCGTCGGAGGGGTGGGCCGCCGCCACGGCCAGGGCCCGCAGGTTCACCGGCCCCGCGACCGGCCCGTGGGTGGGCGGGCGTCCGCTCAGGACCGAGTCGAGGACGTCGACCGCGGCGATGTCGGCGAGGTCGGGGACGACGAAGTCGGCCAGTTCCTGGGCGGTCCGGCCGAGGTCGAGGGTGGTGCCGATCCGCATGGACGCCTGGGCGACCAGTGCCAGCCGCTGTCGGGCGCGGGCGGCCTCGGCGGCCGCGCGGTGCTGCTCGGTGACGTCCACCACCGAGACGGCCAGGCCGAGCACCCGCCCGGCCGAGTCCTCCAGCCGGAAGTACGACGCCCGCCAGGCGCGGTCGCGGTCCGGATCGGCACGCGTGCGGCCGACCGTGAACTGGTCCACCAGCGGCTTGCCGGTCGCCAGTACCCGGCGCATCGCGGACTCGACGACCCCGGTGTCCAGGAACGGCAGCGCGTCGCGGACTTCGCGACCGAGGTGCTGCTCGGCCGGCAGGCCGTTGATGCGCTCCAGCGTCGGGTTGACCAGGACGTACCTCAGGTCGGTGTCCAGCACCGCCAGCCCGATCGGGGACTGGGCCACCATCCGCGCGGACAGGGCCAGATCGCGCTCGACGCCGCGTAGCGTGGCCTCGTCGGTGGCGATCCCCAGGGCGTAGAGGCGGCCGCGCTCGTCCTGCAGCCGCATGTTGCGGAACTCCACCAGCCGGGTGCTGCCGTCCTTGTGCCGCACCGGGAACACTCCCGCCCACTGCCCGCCGCCGCCCATCACCTCGGCGAACAGGTCGAGGATCAGACCCCGGTTCTCGTCGGAGACCAGCAGCTCGGCCGCGTACCGGCCGAGCGCCTCCTCGGGGCTCCAGCCGAAGAGGTCCTGCGCCTGCGGGCTCCACAGGGCGACCCGCCCCTTCGCGTCCAGCACCGCGGCGGCCACACCCAGCAGGTCCAGCAGGCCACCGGGCTCGGACGCGGCGGCCCGCACCGTGCCCGCCAGGGGCCGGCCCGCATCGGAGGCGCTCATTCCCGGCCTTCCTTCCGCCCGCCACCGGTCCCGGCGGCCTCGTCCGCTCCAGCCCGCGTCGCTCGACCTCGCCTTCCGTCCGGTGTCCTCCATCGTCTCTCCGCGCGGGCCCGCTGGACAGCTCGGGCGGTGTCGCCCGCCGGGAGGCGCACGATTTCCCGCACCGAGGGCGGGCGTGGTCCCGGCTTCCCCGCAGCCGGGTGCGGACACCGCCCGCTACGTGCTGTTCCCGTCGGTGACCGGACAGCGGCTCCCTCTGCGGAGGGAACAACCACCGACGGGGCCGTGTTGACGTGCTCGCGACGCCAGGACGGCGGAGTGCAAGTGAAAGGACGAGCAGATGAAGGTGCGCAACTCACTTCGTACGCTGAAAGCCAGGCCCGGGGCCCAGGTCGTCCGCCGGCGCGGAAAGACCTTCGTGCTGAACAGGCGGGACCCGCGGTACAAGGCCCGCCAGGGCTGACCGACCGGGTGGTCGGCCGCGGGTAAGCCCCCCGGGCCCCGCGGCGGCCGCTCCGCAGGTACCGCGACAGCGGGCCGCACCGCGCACCAGCGATCAGACTGGAGGGGTGCTCCCCCTTCGGCCCCGCGACAGTCCTGGGTGGTGAACCATGGCAGAGGCCACCGATGAGGTGCGGACCGTGATCGTGACCGTGGACGACGATCCCGCGGTCTCCCGGGCCGTCGCCCGTGACCTGCGCCGCCGCTACGGGGAGGACTACCGGGTGGTCCGCGCCGAGTCCGGCGCCTCGGCGCTGGAGGCGCTGCGCGCGCTGAAACTGCGGGGTGTCCCGGTCGCGGTGATCCTGGCCGACTACCGGATGCCGCAGATGGACGGCATCGAATTCCTCGAAGCGGCGCTCGATCTGTTCCCGACGGCCCGAAGGGTACTGCTCACCGCCTACGCCGACACCAACGCCGCGATCGACGCCATCAACGTCGTCGACCTCGACCACTACCTGCTCAAGCCGTGGGAGCCGCCCGAGGAGAAGCTGTACCCGGTGGTGGACGACCTGCTGGAGACGTGGCGGGCCGGCGACGGCCGCGCCGTGGACGTCACCAAGGTCGTCGGCCACCGCTGGTCGGCCCGTTCCTCCCGGATCCGGGAGTTCCTCGCCCGCAACCAGGTGCCGTACCGCTGGTACTCCAGCGAGGAACCGGAGGGCGGACGACTGCTGGTCGCGGCAGGGCAGGACGGTCTGCGGCTGCCCCTGGTGGTGACCCCGGACGGCACCGCCCTGGTCGAGCCCGCCGAGCGGGACCTGGCCGCCCACGTCGGGCTGTCGACCGCCCCCGCGGCCGACTTCTACGACCTGGTCATCGTCGGCGCCGGCCCCGCCGGCCTCGCCGCCGCCGTCTACGGGGCCTCGGAGGGTCTGCGCACCGTCCTCGTGGAACGCGAGGCAACGGGTGGACAGGCGGGGCAGAGCTCCCGCATCGAGAACTACCTGGGCTTCCCCGACGGCGTCTCCGGAGCGCAGCTCACCGACCGGGCACGCCGCCAGGCCACGAAGTTCGGCGCGGAGCTGCTCACGGCGTGCACGGTCACCGGCCTGGAGGTGAAGGGGGCGGCACGAACGCTGCGTTTCGCCGACGGCTCCGCCGTCTCGGCACACACCGTGATCCTCGCGACCGGTGTGTCCTACCGGCAGCTGGACGTGCCGGGAGTGGCCGGGCTGACCGGGCGCGGGGTCTACTACGGCTCGGCCCTGACCGAGGCGGCCGCCTGCCAAGGGCAGGAGGTGTACATCGTCGGCGGCGCGAACTCCGCCGGCCAGGCCGCGATGTTCCTCTCCCGCAGCGCCCGGAGGGTCACCCTGCTGGTGCGGGCACCGAAGCTGGCCGCCTCGATGTCCTACTACCTGCTCCAGCGGGTCGAGGACGCCTCCGCCATCACGGTGCTCACGGACACGGTCGTCGAGGCCGCCCGGGGCACGGACCACCTGGAAGGGCTGACCCTGCGCAACCGTGCGACCGGCACGTCCGAGACCGTCGACGCGCAGTGGATGTACGTCTTCATCGGCGCGGCACCGCTGACCGACTGGCTGGACGGCACGGTGCTCAGGGACGCGCGAGGCTTCGTGCTCACCGGCCCCGATCTGACCACCGACGGGCGCGCCCCCGCCGGCTGGCCGCTGGATCGGCCCCCCTACCACCTCGAGACCAACGTGCCGGGCGTCTTCGCGGCCGGAGACGTGCGGGCGGAGTCCGCGAAGCGGGTCGCCTCCGCGGTCGGCGAGGGCGCCATGGCCGTCATGCTCGCGCACCGGTACCTGGAGCAGTCATGACCTCCGCGCAGGAGAAGTGCGACGAGCGGGAGCTGCGGACGCTGTTCCTGTTCGAGAAGCTGGCCCCCGACCAACTCGCCCAGCTGTGCCGGGACGGCCACGTCGAATGGTTCGACCCGGGCCCCGTCTACCGGGAGGGCGACCCCGCGGCGAGCCTGTTCGTGCTGTTCCGGGGGACCGTGGTCGTCTCGCGCAGCGTCGGCGGTCAGCAGGTGGACGTCAGCCGGACGTCCGCGCCCGGCGTGTACGCCGGGGCGTTCCAGGCCTACCTCGGCGACCAGGTGCCGCAGGTCTACAACAACTCGCTCCGGGCGGCCGAGCGGTCCAGGTTCTTCGTGCTGCCCGCGGAAGCCTTCGCGGAGATCATGCGCAGCTGGTTCCCGATGGCCGTCCACCTGCTGGAGGGTCTGTTCTTCGGATTCAAGAGCGCCCAGGAGGCGGTCGGCCAGCGGGAGAGGCTGCTCGCCCTCGGGTCGGTGACGGCCGGGCTCACCCACGAGCTCAACAACCCCGCCGCTGCCGCCGTACGCGCCACCTCGGCCCTGCGGGAGCGCATCGACCGGGTGCGCCGCGAATTCGCGGAGCTCGCGGCCGACCCGCGCCGGGGCGGGGACCTGGCGCACCTGAGGGAACTGCAGGACATGACGATCGGCCGGATCGGGCAGGCCTCGGCGCTCAACCCGCTGGAGGCCTCCGACCGCGAGGACGAGATCGGCGACTGGCTGGAGGCGCACGGCGTCGCCGACGGCTGGGAGCTGGCGCCGGTCCTCGTCGAGGCGGGTCTGGGCATCGACTGGCTGGACCGGATCGCCGGGGCGCTGCCGGAAGACCTGCTCGGAAGAGCGCTGAACTGGCTGAGCTGCACGGTGGAGGCCGAGCTCCTGCTCGACGAGATCGAGGACGCCGCGAACCGCGTCTCCGCACTCGTCGGTGCGGCGAAGCAGTACACGCAGCTCGACCGGGCCCCGTACCAGAACGCCGATGTGAACGAGCTGCTGGACAGTACGCTGCTGCTGCTCTCCGCGAAGATCGGCCCGAGCATCACCGTCGTGCGCGACTACGACCGCACCCTGCCCGGCATCCCCGGCTACCCCGCCGAGCTGAACCAGGTCTGGACGAACCTGATCGACAACGCCGCCTGGGCCATCCGCAGCACCGGCGCCGACGGCACCCTCACCGTTCGCACCGCACGGGACGGGGACCGGGTGCTGGTCGAGGTCCGCGACACCGGCCCCGGCGTGCCCGCCGACGTGCAGAGCCGGGTCTTCGACCCGTTCTTCAGCACCAAACCCGCCGGTGAGGGCACCGGTCTCGGCCTGGACATCTCCTGGCGCATCATCGTGAACCGGCACGGCGGCGACCTGCGACTCGAGTCGGTCCCGGGCGACACCCGCTTCCAGGTCCGCCTCCCGATCGACCCCGTGGAGTCCGACGCCCCGCAGGAGCAGCCGTGACCACCGGGAGGCCGATCGGCCCGACCGTGCCGCCTAGTGCTGCGCGAACGCTGCGGCGATCAACCGGCCGCCGGGCGGAAGCTCCTCCTCGACCGACGGCTCCGACCGGGCGAGGTGGCGAACCCGCCGGTGGATCATCAGGGCCTGAGCACGATCTTCCCGTGGGTGTGGCGCCGTTCGAGCTCGGTGTAGGCCTCGCGGACCTGCGCCAGCGGGTAGACGTTCGCGATCGGCACCTCCAACTGTCCGTCGGCGATCAGGCCGGCCAGCTCGGCCAGCACCGTGGCGCCGGGCCCGGCCGCGACCCCTCCGTCGGTCTTCACCCCGTACCTCTCGGCGGCCGCGAAATCGGCGATGGTGTCGATCCGGTCGGCCGCGACACCGAGGCCGAGGGCCAGTTCGACGTACCCGTCGCCGAAGGTGTCGACGAAGGCGTCCACGCCACCGGGCGCGGCGGCCCTGATGCGGTCCGCGACGCCGTCGCCGTACGCGACCGGGATCACGTCGTGGCTCCTCAGCCACGCGTGGTTGCTCCCGCTCGCCAGGCCGATGACGGTGGCCCCGGTACGCCGCGCGAGCTGGACGGCGAGCGAGCCGACTCCGCCGGCGGCTCCGGAGACGACGACGGTCTCGCCCTCCTCGGGCCGGACGGCGCGCACCGCCCCCCACGCGGTCACGCCGACGACGTACAGGCTGCCGGCCACCTCCCACGGGACCCGCTCCGGCCTGCGCGTGAGGTCACCGGCCTCGACCAGGACCAGCTCGGCCTGGGCGGCCCGCTGGTTGCTGAACCCGATCACCTCGTCGCCGGGTGAGAAGCCGTCGACCCCGGCGCCGAGCTCCTCGACGACCCCGGCGAGGTCGCTGCCCTGCCCGGACGGGAACGTCGACGGGAACATCCGCGCCACCGCCCCCGTGCGGATGGCCGCCTCACTGGGGTTGATGCCGGCCGCTCTCACGCGTACGAGGACCTGCCCCTCCCCGGGCACCGGGCGCTCCACCTCATCCACCCGCAACACGTCGATCCCGCCGAACTCGTCGTACCTGACCGCCTTGGGCATGATCTCTCCTTCGGCTCGCCGAAGCCGGCAGGGGCGTGGGCCGCGCCTCCGGGTGGCGCCGGCGCCTCAGCCCAGCGCGCGGTCGAGGTTGAAGGCGGCGCTGATCAGCGAGAGGTGGGTGAAGGCCTGGGGGAAGTTGCCGAGCTGTTCGCCGGTCGGGCCGATCTCCTCGGCGAACAGACCGACGTGGTTGGCGTAGGTGAGCATCTTCTCGAAGGCCAGCCGGGCCTCCTCCAGCCGGCCCGCGCGGGCCAGCGCCTCCACGTACCAGAAGGAGCAGATCGAGAAGGTGCCCTCGGCTCCGGACAGGCCGTCCGGGCTGGTCGTCGGGTCGTAGCGGTGGACCAGCGAGTCGGACACCAGGTCCGCGGTGAGGGCGTCCAGGGTGGAGAGCCACTTGGGGTCGGTGGGCGAGACGAACTTGGCCATCGGCATCATCAGCAGCGAGGCGTCCAGGTCATGGCCGTCCAGGGACTGGACGAACGCGCTCCGCCGGGTCGACCAGCCGCGCCGCATGATCTGCCGGTAGATCGCGTCCCGGGACTCCCGCCAGCGGGGCAGGTCGGCCGGCAGGCCGCGGCGGTTCGCCATCCGCATCGCCCGCTCCAGGGCCACCCAGCACATCAGCCGCGAGTACACGAAGTCCCGCCGGCCCGCGCGGGTCTCCCAGATACCCTCGTCGGGCTGGTCCCAGTGCTCACAGAGCCAGTCCGCCACCGCGCCGACCTCGTCCCAGCGGGCGCTGCTGATCGGCTGCCCCCACTTGTCGTACAGGTAGACGGAGTCGATCAGGGCGCCGTAGATGTCCAGTTGGAGCTGGCCCGTGGCGGCGTTGCCGACCCGGACCGGCCCGGAGCCGAGGTAGCCCTCCAGGTGCGGCAGCTCGTACTCGGGCAGTTCGCTGCGCCCGTCGATGCCGTACATGATCTGCAGCGGGCCGCTCGCACCGGTGCCGCGCATGATGCCGCGCTCGCCGAGGAACCCCATGAACGCCTCGGCCTCCGAGGTGAACCCGAGGCGCAGCATGGCGTAGACGCAGAAGGCGGCGTCGCGGACCCAGACGTAGCGGTAGTCCCAGTTGCGCTCGCCGCCGATCCGCTCGGGCAGGCTGGTGGTCGGCGCGGCGACGATCGCGCCGGTCGGCGCGTAGGTGAGCAGCTTCAGCAGCAGCGCGGAGCGGTTCACCATCTCCCGCCACCGCCCGTGGTACTGCGAACCGGCCAGCCAGCGGCGCCAGAACCGGACGGTCGCCTCGGCCTGCTCCTGCGCCTCGGCACGCGGACAGGACCGCGCCGGGACGTCGTCGCCGATCTGGTCGAGGGCGAAGACGTTGGACTCGCCCTCGAGGAGCTTGAAGTGCGACCACACGTCCAGGCCGTCGCTCTCCAGGGGCGCGGTGGCGGTCAGCGCGAGTGTCAGCGACGGGGAGCGGAACACCGCCGCGTGGCCTTCGAGGTGGGCGGTGTGCGCCTCGGCGCCGTAGCCGAAGCGCGGGGCGATGCGCGCCCTGAACGGGAGGGCGCCGCGGACGCAGACCACCCGCCGGATCAGCCGGTGCCGTGCCGCCTCGCGCGAGTCGTCGACCACCGGCATGAAGTCCTGGATCTCCGCCACGCCGTCGGCGGCGAAGAACCGCGTGATCAGCACGTTCGTGTCAGGGAAGTAGAACTGTCGGGTGCGTGTCGGCACCTCGGCGGCCAGCTCGAAGGACCCGCCCCGGTCGGCGTCGAGGATGGACCCGAAGACGCTGGGCGCGTCGAAGCGCGGACAGCAGTACCAGTCGATGGTGCCGTTGGTGCCGACCAGGGCGGTCGTACGAAGATCGCCGATCAGGCCGTGCTCGGATATCGGCAGGTAGCGGCTGCTGCCCGCCAGCTCGAAACCAGTCGTGTCGAACGCCATTCCGGCCTCCCTGCCGCTGCGGCGCGGGCCTGGAGTTGAAGCCTTGCTCTTCATGCTAGATCGGTACTCGGGGCGCGGGCCCCCTGAGGACGCGAGGGGGGCCGGCTCGGGTGTGGTGCCCCCGGCCGCTCGGGACCTCGAGGATGCGCACGGAAGGCACGCCGTCCGGGTCGGTCCTGCCGTGAAGAGGCCGACAGCGGTGCGGTGGGCGCCATCGGCTGCGGGTGCCACGCGGGTGACGGGGCGACGCCGGGGCCCGACGCCTTCCGGTATGCACTTCAACCTTCAAGTCAGTGCTGGCGGTCGGCTCCCGCACTTCGCTTCCGTGCGAGGAGGAGGGCCTGGCGGTTCGCACCCGTGAACGGGTGCCGTCAGGGCACAGGTGTCAGCGCGCGGGTGAGTCGATGCGCTGCAGGATGCGTTCCGCGTCCTGCCCGAGCCTGCGCAGGCGCTCGCCGGACAGGTTGTCGACGACGAGGCGGCGGACGTGGGCCACATGGGCGGGGGCGGCCGCCTCCAGCTTCCCCGTGCCGGCCGGCAGGAGGACGGCGTTGGTGAACCGCCCGTCGCTCGGATCCGGCTCCCGCCGCACGTAGCCCCGGCTCTCCAGTCGCTTCACCAGGTGCGACAGGCGGGACAGCGACGTGCTGGTGTGCTCGGCCAGGGTGCTCATGCGCAAGGTCCGCTCGGGGGCCTCGGAGAGCATGGCCAGGGTCATGTACTCGACCATGCTCAGCTCCGCGTCGCGCTGGAGCTGGGTGTCGATCGCCCACGGGAGCCGGGTGATCAGGCGGACCACCGACATCCAGGAGGCCAGCTCGGCCGGCGTGAGCCACAGGTCCGCCGGCTCGTCCGGCGGTGCCTGGGGTACCCCGTCCTGGCTCGTCATGGTTGGAGCGTATCACTTGAACAGTCATGTCAATCGGGCTCGGACCGCCGGAGTCCGCCCTCCCGGTCGCCTACGCGGTTTCTTCGGCCGTGAGGCGCTGGAGCAGGTCGAACAGGGTCGCGCGGTCCGTCGCGGGCAGGGCGGCGAAGCAGGTGGCGAGGACCTCGTCGGCGATCCGGTGGCCGGCTGCCAGGACCTGCTCGCCGACGGGGGTGAGGTGGTGCTCGATGCGCCGGCCGTGGCCCGGTCGGCGCTCGACCGTACCCTGGGTCGCCAGGCGGCCGACGAGCGTGCCGAAGGCCTGCTCGGTCTGGAACGTCGCCGCGGCCAGCTCGCGGGCCGAGGCGCCGGGCGAGCGGCTGATCGCACGCAGGGCGTCCCACTGGGCCAGCGTGGTGCCCACGGTGGAGAGCGCGCTGTCGAGCGCCCGGTGCTGCCGGTACTGGGCCTGCTTGACCGCTCTGCCGAGTTCTTGCAGCTCACCGTTCATGCGCCGAGTCTACGGCATGACCAAGCTAGCTTATATAAAGATGTTTAGTTACTCTGGGGGCATGACCACGAACCGCGAAGCAGCAGACCTGTCCCTCACCCTGTCCGAAGCCGGCACCGGCCGGCCGGTCCTGATCCTGCACGGCGGCGGGGGACCGGCCACCGTCGCCGGCCTCGCCGGGCACATCTCCCGCACGGCACACGCCATCACGCCCGTGCACCCCGGCTGGGACGGCACCCACCGCCCGGAATGGCTCATCGGCATCGACGACCTCGCCCTCGCCTACCTGGACCACCTGCGCGACCGCCGACTGGACGACGTCCTCGTCGTGGGCTCCTCGCTCGGCGGCTGGATCGCCGCCGAGATGGCCGTGCGCGACACCGGGGGACTCATCACCGGCCTCGTCCTGATCGACGCCGTCGGCGTTCACGTCGAGGGCGAACCGATCACCGACTTCTTCGCCCTCGACGCACGCGGCGTGGCGGAGCACTCCTGGCACGACCCGGACCGCTACCACGTCGACCCCGCCGGCATCCCCGCCGACGAACTCGCCCGCCGGGGGGCCAACATGGCCACCATGCGGACGCTCGCGGGCGACCCCTACATGCACGACCCCGAGCTCCTGCGCCGGCTCGGACACGTGCGGGTGCCGACCCTCCTGGTCTGGGGGGAGAGCGACCGCATCGTCACACCCGCGTACGGCGCGGCGTACGCCGACGCCTTCGCCGACGGCACGCTCGCGGTCGTCCCCGGGGCGGGCCACCTTCCGCAGATCGAACGGCCGGAAGCCACCACCGCCCTGATCGACGCCCACCTGCACCGGACGGGCACCCGGTCCACCGCCACCGCGTGACCGTCGGCGGCCGGCTGCGCGTGAACGACCCCGAGCGCAGTCGGCGCCCGTCCCGGGCCCACCTCCGTACCGGGCTCGACTCCCGGGGATCCCGCTCGGCCCGCGGCAACGAGTACCGAGCCGACGTGTTTCGGCCCGCCCCCGCGATGCCGGTCCCCAATTCGGCATCGCGGCGCCCGGGATGGGGATAGCCTGTCGATATGGTTGCAAACTACAAAGAAGAAGTGGCCATGAACGACGCGGAGTTCATCAGCGCCCCCGCCCTGATCCTCCGGTCCCTCGCCCGCGACCCCGATCGGCCGGCCATCACCACCGCCGACGGCGTCGGGATCACCGCCGGCGATTTCGCCGCCGCCACCTACCGCCTCGCCCACGAACTCATCGCCCGGGGCGTGACCAGGGGGACGACCGTCTCCCTGCTCACCGGCAACACACCCGAGGCGCTCAGCGCCCGCTACGCCGCCGGGATCGCGGGCGCCCGGCTGGTCAACCTGTACGACGGCATGAGCGCCCCGGTCCTCGCCGGGATCGTCGCCAGCGTCGACACCGCCGTCCTCCTGGTGGACGCCGAACGGTACGCGGACGCGCCCGAGTTGCTCGCCCTGGCCGACGTGCCGACCGTCCTCACCCTGGGCCCGGGGCCGGAGACGATCGGCGAGGACGTGATCGCCCTCGCCGCCCGTCACCCCGCCGAGCCCCCCGCCGTGCGGATCGGCCCGGACGACGACCTGGGCATCCGCCACACCGGCGGCACCACCGGCATCCCGAAGGGCATCCTCAGCCTGCACGGCCCCTACCGCAGGGTCTTCGACGTCCCGTTCGGTCCGGACGGCGACGCACCCCGCCTCCTCGCGGCCACCTCGCTCGCCCACCTCGCCGGTGTGCTCAGCGACCTGACGCTCCACCACGGCGGCTCGGTGTTCATCCAGCGCTCCTTCGACCCCGGCGAGGTGCTGGCCGCCGTCGAGCGCGAGCGCATCACCGACCTCTGGGTCCTGCCGCCGCTGCTCTACCGGCTGCTGGACCACCCGGCGATCACCAGCACCGACCTCTCCAGCCTGCAGCGCGTCCTGTACGGCGGCTGCGTCGCCTCGCCGACCCGCGTCCGCGAGGCGCTCAAGGTCTTCGGGCCGATCCTGGCGAGCGGCTACGGGATGTCGGAGGCGCAGAACATCGCCGTCCTCACCCCGCAGGACCACGACCGGATCGGGCACGGCGGCCAGCTCTCCGTCGGCCACCCCCTCCCGGGCGTCGAGGTGGCGATCCGCTCCGCCGACGGCACCGAGGTGCCGACCGGTGAGCAGGGCGAGATCCACGTCCGCTCGCACAGCCTCATGGCGGGGTACTGGAAGCGGCCCGACCTCACCGCCGAGGTGCTGCGCGACGGCTGGCTGAACACCGGCGACATCGGCTACGTCGACCAGGACGGCTACCTCTACCTGGCCGACCGGCTCACGGACAAGATCATCGTGGTCGGCGGGCACGTCTACCCCTCCGAGGTGGAGGACCTGCTCCTCACCCACCCGGCCATCGCCCAGTGCGCCGTCCTCGGCCTCCGCGACGCCCAGCAGGCCGAACACGTCCACGCCGTGGTCGTCCCCGCCGCGGGACACCACCCGGAGCTGGACGACGTCCGCGCCTTCGTCACCGCCAACAAGGGCCGCATCTACGCCCCGGAGGCCCTGCACCTGGTGCCCGAGATCCCGCTCACCTCCGTGGGCAAGCCGGACAAGAAGCGCCTGCGCGCCACCCTCGCGGGCTGACCCGCCCCCGGGCGCGGCGCTCCCTCCGCACCGGAGGCGAACGCCGCGACCCGGGGACGCGCCCCGGACCCGGCTACGCCCTGCCGCCGAAGTAGACCTGCACCTCGCGGATCAGGCCGTCCCGCACCGTGATCGCCTCGACATTGCGGTACCGGCCGCCCGTGGCGAGCTCGTACTCGTACTGGACGAAGACGAGCTCCTCGTCGGCGGGCGTGACGCGCAGCAGGCGTTGCTCGCTGAAGCGGTCGGCGGTGGGGAAGCACCGCTGGAAGAACGCGGCCTTGTCGATGCGGTCGTCCTGCGGGCTGGTGAACGTGAAGTCGTCGGCGTACAGGGGCAGCGCGGCGTCCCGGTCCTGCGACCGGTAGCAGCGGAACGCCGCCTCGACGACGCTCGCGGGGCTGGCGCTCATTCGATCTCCAGGGTTCGGCCGGGGGGTGCGGAGCCTTCGCCCGGGGCACTGGCCCGGGGGAGGCCTCAGCAGACGTACCTCACCCGCCACCCGGCAAACCCGGAGGACCCGCCCGGGTCCCGAGCCTTACGGCACGCCGCCGGCGGCACCCGGCAGCTCTAGAGGAGGGTGAGGACGTCCTGGTGCGCCCCGTCGAGGACGAAGCCGTTGTCCCACCGGACCCGGACCGTCACCCGCTTCCCCCGCTCCCGGTGGGCGGTCCACTCCGGCTCCAGCACGGCGATCTCCGCCTCCAGCCGCTCCCGGCTCGCCGCCGGCATGGTGTGTCCGTAGTCCTCGAACAGCGCCTTGAGCCGCTGGTACTCGAGGACCTCGTGGCTCTCCGGGAGCTCCCCGTCCACCCGCTCGACGGTGCCCTCGATCCCGGCCCCCAGCGAGAGGAACCCGACGACGGACCCGGGCTCCCCGGCGACCGCCTCGCCGACCTCGACGTCCTCGGCCAGCCTGACGCGCCGTCCTTCCTCCAGGGTCATCCGTCCACTGCCTCTCCATCGATCGGTGCCGCCGCCGCGGCCGGCCTGCGGTCCCGACCATTATCCGCCGGGCCCGCCCGCCGCCGGTCCTTCGTCGGTAGGGCCCCCGCCGGGCCCGTCCCGTCGTGGCCGGGGTGGAGCGACTCTTCTTGAGCAGCCGGTAGGTGAGTCGACGTCCGGTTGCCCCCGCGGTTGGGGCAAGCGCCCCGGGGTCCGGGTTCCACGCCGCCCGTGCGCAGAACGGGTGCGCTCGCGACCGGTGGCCCTGCCCGGCCAGTCCGGCGGCCTGCCGCATCCCGGTGACGGTCCGCGGGCCGTTCGGCCGACAGTACCCCGGCGGCCGGCGCCGGTTCCGGCCAGTGGACTCCGGGCTCTACCGGGCTGACTCGGTCGCGGTCTCGGGAATGCGGACGCGCTGCGTGAGGAAGAGAGCCGCGCGGTCCAGTGCCTGGTCGGCCTCGTCGAGCACGCCGGCGAAGGACTGGAACACGTGGGGCACATCGGCGGTGATGTCCAGGATCACGTCCACTCCGGCCGCGCGGGCGCGGGCGGCCATCCGGGTGGAGTCGTCCAGGAGCACCTCGTTGGTGCCCGCCTGGAGGAGCATCGGCGGGAAGCCGGTCAGGTCGGCGAGGACGGCGGGGCTGAGCAGGGGCTGGTGCGGGTCGGCTCCCGCCAGGTACATGTCCCCGGTGTGCCCCAGGCTCTCGCGGGTGAAGATCGGGTCGATGCCCTCCTTGGTGTCCATGCTCTCGCCGGTCCGGGTGGCGTCGAGGCCGGGGGAGAAGGCCACGATCGCGGCGGGCATCGGGAGACCGGCGTCGCGGAGGGCGAGGCAGGTGGTGATGCTGAGGCCGCCGCCGGCGGAGTCCCCGGCGAACGCGATGGTCGAAGGGTCCTCGCCGCTGTCGAGGAGGGCGCGGTAGGCGCTCAGCACGTCCTCGATCGCGGCCGGGAACGGGTGCTCGGGGGCGAGCCGGTAGTCCAGCGAGTACGCCGTGAACCCGGTCCTGGCCACGAGGTTCCCCGTCAGCGACAGCGCGGTCTCGGGGGAGCCGAACACCCAGCCGCCGCCGTGGAAGTACAGGATCGTCCCGGTGCGCTTCCCGGTGCCCGGCTCGACGTGCAGCGCCGGTCGGTCGCCGAGCGTCGTCCCGGTGAGGAGGAGGCCGTCCGGGATGATCATCCCGGCCATCATCGCCCGGAATCCGGCGCGGAGCGCCTCGACCGACTGGGGGCCGTCGGGCCGGGGCTGCCGCAGCATCGCACCGACCCGCGTGCGCTGTTCCTTGCTCATGACGCGTGCTCCTGCCGTAAGTAGCTTCTTCCGCACTATATGCCGTGGCATCTAACGTAGACTATATGCCATGGCATCCAAAGTGAGCGGTGAGACGGTCGACCTCCCGAGCTTCTTCGCCGACCTCGTCCGATGCGAGACGCGTCTGTACAACGCCCTCAACGACCGTCTTCGCGAGCGGCACGGGGTCGTCACGTCGCAATTCGAGTTCCTGCGCCACCTCCGCGACCACCCCGGGGCCCGGGTGGCGGACCTGGCGGGCGAGTTCGCCGTCGGCATCGGGGCCACCAGCAAGGGCGTCGACCGCCTGGAGCGGCAGGGATGGGTCGCCCGCGTGCCGAACCCGTCGGACCGCCGGTCGTCACTGCTGGAACTGACCGACGAAGGCCTGCAGTTGGTCGACGCGGCAGAAGCGACCTTCACCGAGCGGTTGGCCGAGCTGATGGCAGACGCACTCAAGGCGTCTCCCATGACGGCCGCCGCGCAGGCCCTCGCGGAGCTGCGAACCGTCCTGGAACGCGACCGGATCGGCATGCCCACGGGGTGACGCGGCGGGAGTCGGCGCGCGCAGGGGCCGACACCGGCGGCCCCTCGCTACGCGAACCCTGACAGGTCCGCCAGCACCACGGCGACCAGCTCGCGGCGGCTTCGGACACCGAACTTGTCGAAGACGGCGGTCAGGTGTTCCTGCACGGTGTTGGCGGAGATGTGGAGCTCGTCGACCAGCTGGCGGGTGGAGAGTCCCCGGATGACCATGGCCGCGACCCGGGTCTGGGCATCGGTGAGTCCGTGGGCGCTGAGCAGGACCGCTCCGAGTTCCGCCGGTCGGGCCGGTTCCACCACCACGCCGATCTGCGGGCCCAGGCGGCTGGTGTGCAGGGCGAGCCACCGACCCGAGCGCCCGCGGACGCGGACGGTCGAGGGCACCGGGCCGGAGGCGGCCGCGAGCACGCTGACCGGGAGCCGGCCCGCGTCCTGCCGGTCGCCGTCGGGGAAGTCGGCCAGCCACTGCTCGGCTTCGGGGCTCATGGACACGGTCCTGAGGGCGGAGTCGAGCAGGATGAGACCCACCCCGTCCGGACCGGGGACGGTCTCCGGAGGCGGTGCTGCGGTCACCGCCGTGCGCAGACCGGTCGCCAGTACCGGAGCGATGCGCCGGACCAGGGCGACTTCCTCGCCGGTGAAGCCCGGGGAGGAGGCCTCCCGGTGCAGGCAGAGCACGCCCCAGCAGCGGTGCCCGGTGACCAGCGCGGCGCGCAGTTCGTCGCCGAGCCCCAGGGGAGCCATGATCTCCCGGTAGCGGGCGCTGTCCGTCCGGTTGCCCTCGGTGGCCCGGTCCAAGGAGCCGACCGGGTCCGCCGCCCGGGCGAGGCCGGCGAACTTGTTGACGTCCGCCCGCCCGAACTCGTTGTCCAGGAAGCGCGCCGTCGCGGGACCCAGCGGGTCCTCGGCGGTCGCCGAGGTGAACAGCAGGGTCACCGGGTCGACGGTCGCGAAGAAGGCCGCCTCCGCCGGTACCACCCGGCGTAGACGGCCAAGAATGTCCGTGCCCGGAGCGGTGCTGTCCAGCCCGCTGCGGCACCGTCGTTCGATGTCGGCGAGTCGGCGTTCCACGGCCGCACCTGCCACAAGCACGATGGTACTCCCGACTACCCCGGGCCCTGGGCGAGCCCGAGCTGGCGCAGCAGCCCCAGCTCGTCGAGCCGGCCCCAGCGCTCGACGATGCGCCCCTCCCGGACCCGGAAGATATTGATCCCCCGAAGCGTGACGGTGCGGCCGGTGGCCGGCGCGCCCAAGATCTCGCCGAGCTGGGTGCCGGTGGCGCTGAAGTGCTCCACGACCATGTCGTTCTCGGCGACGAGGAAGTCGGGCGTGGCGTGCCAGTCCGGGAAAGCACCGCGGAACAGGGCAGCGGCCCCGCGCATGCCCTCACGACCGGTGTCGGAACCGAACGGCGGGTCGTGGTTGAGGAAGTCCTCGGCGAGGTACTCGTCGACCGCCGTGAGGTCGCCCTTGGTGAACAGTGCGTCGATGAAGGCACGCACGGTCTCTCGGTTGTCTGCGATTCGGGTCATCTCGGTGGTGTCCATAGCCACAGTCTTCGACGCGGGTCGGGCCCCTGGTACCCCAAGAAGCTGGGGTTTCCTCTCCGGACTGCCGGGGAGCTCCTTGTGTCCCGGGTGGGTGTCACAGGCTGTGTTCGGCGTGAGCGAGCCAGTCCAGGTACCAGCGGGCGAACGTCACGGGCCGGCCGTGCTCGGTCCGGAGCGGGGCCAGGTCGACCTGGTCGACCCGGCTGTCGGACCAGATCCGGCCTCGCTCGGGTCCGCTGATCACCAGCCACTGCCGGTCGGCGCAGCCCAGGTGGCAGATCACGATCGCGCCGACCGTGCGTTCTGGATTCCACATCACTTCGCCCCACCGCCGGTCCCAGTCCTCGTAGGCGGAGTCGAAGTCCTCGATGTCGTCGAACCCTTCTTCCTCGGGGCAGTCCTTCAACAGCTGCTCCACGACTGTCGGGTCCGGGCCCTGCGCCGGGAACGGCTCGGCGAGCCGGGACCAGTCGGCCAGGTCGGCGCCGTCGCCGGTCCACCGCCACCGGCCGTCCTCGCGTTGCACGGCGAAGACTCCGTAGGCCGGCCCCGCCCCGCCCGCGCCGACCGTCAGCAGGAACGTCCGGTACTCCTGCGGCAACCGGATGCCGATCTGGGCCTCCAGCTCGGCCAGCTCGGCCGGTGACAGCACAGGCTCGAGCCGGAACCGGTGGCCGATCGACCCGAACACGGGCCGAGGCTCCGCCGCGGATGCGCCGGCCAGTGTCTGCACCCGGCCCCGCACACCCACCCACAACTGATCATCCATGTGGCGGAGGGTAGCCTGCGGCTGCGACACCGCTGGTGCGATGGGCAGGGTGCTGTCTGCATGGTTCCGTCCGTCCCGGGCCGACGATGTGGAGCGGGAGCTTGGCGGTGTCGGAGCAACCGGTCGTAGCGGCTGACCGAGGGCAGTGGCCTGGTGTCCGGCGGAAGGCGGGGGAGCGGTGTGCTCACTCCGCGTTCACAACAAGGGATACCAAGAGGCGCTGGAGACCTCGTCGATCGCGGCTTGATCCTCTGTCACGTCCCTTGCGATGAAAGCCGGGTTTCTCGTCTGAGGGTCCGGACCGTGAAGGTACCAGGCGCGGTGAAACGTGCTGATCTCGCCAAGATGGTTGGCGGAGACACTTCCGATGTCCCTGTTCGGGACGGTGAGCCCCGGCTCCATGAATATGTTCATGGAGACCTGGCCATTGGGAGTGAACCCCGTCCCCGTGAGGGTGAAGTCTGTGCTCTCCTGGGTCCGTTCTTTGGTGTGGGACAGGGTGAGGTCCAGCGGATTCTTCGTTCGGACTTCGGGATGCACGTCGAATCCGCGCTGCGAGTCCCACACCACCTCGTACTCGCGCCCGGCATCGTCGAGGAAGACACCACGTATCCTCGCCCCGTGGTCTGTCGGGGCGCCGGTCACCGCCTGGATCTCCGGAGGGAGCTCAACACCTTGTTGTTCGAAGAACGAGCGGCCGACTTCACGTGATGTGCGTGCCAGGACTTCGTCGTCGCGCAGCTGATCGAGCAAGGTCAGAAGCTTCGTGTCTCGCCCGAGCGACAAGAGAATATTGTGGATCCTCAGCTCGTTGTTGAGGTTTCGAATCTCTTCGTTGATGCGGTCGACGCGATGCGCATGCTGGCGAAGATCCCTCTCCAGCTTTCGACGCTGTTCATCCGGAGATAACATTGCCCCGCAAACCTTTCTCTGTCGATGACCTTTGCGACGCGCCCCCGTCATTTGGTGCGAGTCGATTGGCGTCTCCTGTCCTGTTGCAGCTTTTGCAACAGGGGGCGCCAGCGGCTTCGGCACTCGACCTTTTCCACGCTATGCCCGATACGAGACGTGTGCCACTCGGTGGTCCCTCTGCCGTTGAGCCCCGGCGACGGGGGGTCGGAGATGGAGGCCCCGCTGGAAATCTGTGCCGAGTGTTCACGTTCCGACGCATGTTCATTCACCGCCGAACCCCGCTGCCGCCCTATTCGCGCCAGGTTCGGATTTGACCGACTGTCCGGTCCTGATCTCCATGGAGGCGCCGTGCCTGTACCCTGCCGAATCCGGACGCCAGGGCCGCCGCCGATCCGCCGGAGGACCCGCCCGGCGTGTGACCGTGGTCCCACGGGTTGTTGGTGGTGCCGTAGATCTCGTTGAAGCTCTGCACATCCTGCAGCCCCAAGGGCACGTTGGCCTTGCCGAGCACCACCGCGCCCGCGGCCCTGAGCCGCGACACCTGTACCGCGTCCTCGACCGGCAGGTGGTTCCGGTGCAGCGGCATGCCCCAGGTCGTGGGCAGCCCGGCGACATCGTAGGACTCCTTGACCGTCACCGGAATGCCGAGGAGCGGCCGGTCCTCACCGCGGGCACGCGCCTGGTCGGCAACGCGAGCGGCGGCCCGTGCACGGTCGTAGTCCGGCACACAGATCGCGTTGATCGCCTCGTCGTCCCGCTCGATGCGGGCGATCGCCTCGTCGGTCAGTTCCGCCGAGGTCACGTCGCCGGCCCGCAGGGCGGCCGCGAGTTCTTCGGCCGTCCGAAGGTTCCACGTCATGAATCCGACCGTACCGACCTCGGGGACAGGCCACGAAATGCCGCTTCGTACAAGGAACGGATGTCTCAATTCTCGTCAAGTTCCTGTCCGCCACAGGTAGTCACGGCTGACTCGCAGAGACTCACCGGTCGGATGAGGAGGGCAACGGCTTCTTCGCCGGCCGGTGTCGGACGGGGGTTCCGGGACGTCCACGCGCAGACCGCCGCGCCCCGGCATGTGAACCCGACCCTCCCGACCCCGAGGTGGTCGCCTGCCCGGATCGCGCAACAGCCGTGTGGGTGACCTGTTCCAGGACCCGGCGGACGGACCGTCGACAGGGCGTCTACGCGTTGTTGATCACTGCGGCCTACGTTCGTGCGTGCCTGTGGGCCGCTCGGTCCGGGCTGATCAGCATGTTCGAACGAAGGTGAGGTTTCCGACGCTCATGCGCCGGGATTTCTTCGGTACCAGACTCCGGTCCCTCGTGGCCGCGACGGTCGCGGGGGTGATGGCGCTCCCTCTGCTGGGCGCCGTCGCACCGGCCGCGCGGGCGGCCCAGACCTGGCCGTACCTGCATCAATGTCTCAACACCACCAGAGGAGCGCCGGAGACCGTCTTTCGCGGTGTCCCGTCCACAGCGACCAGCGTGGCCGACGCACTCGCGGACTCGGGCACCGTGTTCGCCGAAGGGTTCACGCCGCGCGGCGCGGAATACGACCTGAACCGGCACCTCCTCGGCGCCCAGAGCGGGCACGGTACCGCGGCCAGCGGGTACGTCAGCACGTCGAGCGCGTTCACGGTGGCCACCAGGTTCGCCACAAAGGGCCCGAAACCGGCGACGGTCACGACCGACCCGCGTACCGGCGACAGGACCGAGACGTTCGTCGGCGTGGTCTACGAGATCAGGCCGAACGGCAACTTCTTCTACGTTCCCGACCAGTTCGGCGGCCTGAACCCCATTCCGTTCACATCCGTAGGGGAACTGGAGTGGGCCGCGGTCGGCTCCATCCCGTCGGGCGACGTCCTGCGCGCGATCGTGGTCACCCGGAGCGTGATCACCAACAAATCGGGCCTGCAGAAGAGCGAGGACAAGAGCGTCGATCTGAATCGCGCTCCCCGGGCCGAGAACCCGCGTGTGGTCCACACGGTGATGCGGCCCGAACAGGTGCACCCCCGCGGCTGGTCGCCGGACGTGAGGATCGGCGTCCGGGCACCCGATCCGGCCGACCCCGGCGGCTGCGCCGAGCCGGAACGCCCGGGCCAGTGCCCGAACCAGGGCGCCACCCCGTCGGCGCTGACGTCGGCGGCGTTGCGCTCGACGACGCCGGGCGGCTCCACAGGCGGGGCCCGGAGTGCGGCTGTCACCTCGACCGGTCCGGCTCCCGTAGCCAGCGCCCCCGCCGCGTCCGGATCCGCCGCCGCGGCGGCCGTCGGCGGCCGACAGCCCTCCGACGGCGGGACCTTCCAGCTGACGGCCGCCGCATCCACCGCCGGTCCGACCTACACCCTGGACGTGCGCGCCGGGGCCGCCTCGAACGGCACGGTCGTGCAGGCGTACCCGCGCAACTGCACGGCGTCGCAGAACTGGCGGATGCGCGCGGTGGGCGACGGCCGGTACGTGATGGAGACCTCGCTGGCGCAGGGCACCGTCCTTCAGCAGGACCTCTACACGCACAACACGGTCCTGTGGCCGGTGCAGAACGACGACTCCGGCAAGCCGAACGGCACCACCAACCAGCAGTGGACCTTCAAGGACGAGGGTGACGGCAGCTTCAGCGTGGTCAGCGCGGCCGACCGGCAGTGCCTGACCATGGCCGGGCAGGAGTCCACCGGCCTGGCCGTCAAGGCCTGTGACGGCGGCGTCGCCCAGAGGTGGACGCTGTCCGCGCCGTGCACGCCCGTCGATCCGACTGCCCCGGCCACCCCGGGCGGCGATCGAACGGTTCCCGGATTCCCGAGTCTGCGCTGGCCGGCCGTCAAGGGGCATCCGGACGCCGTGTGGCCTGCGATACCCGGTGCCCCGGGCATTCCGTGGCCGTCGGTTCCCGGCTATCCGGACGTGCCGATGCCCGGCAACCCGGCACTTCCGGCGGTCGACTGGCCGGGCTCCCCGCACCTGCCCGTGATCGTCCGGCCCCAGATGCCCGTCCCCAGTGGCAGCGGCCTCTGGCCCTCGGTCCCGGGGTTCCCGGACATCCCGTGGCCCCTCATGCCGGGCACCGACGACGTGCCCTGGCCGGTCCTGCCGGCTGCGTCGACCCCGGGCGCCGACCCGGGAAGTGACGTGTCGATCCCGGGCCTGCCCAAGGCGGCCGCGCCCGGCGTCGCCGGCCACCCCGAGCTGACGTGGCCTTCCGTACCGGGCTTCCCGGACGTGAGGTGGCCCGCGGTGCCGGGCCACCCGGACATTCCGTGGCCCGGTCACCCGGACATGCCCGTCATCCCCTGGCCGGGTGCCCCGCAGCCGCCCACGGCCGACCGGCCGGACCTCCGGGGCTTCCCGTCCTGGACCTGGCCCTCGATTCCCGGCTTCCCCGGCATTCCGTGGCCCTCGCTCCCCGGTCTTCCGAACGTCCCGTGGCCGTCCACCGCAGGATTCCCGAACGCGCCGACCAGCACGCCGCCGCCGATCGGGCCCCTGCAGCCGGGGAAGCCCGGCGATCCGGGAAGTTGCCGGGCGCCCGACCCGGGTACCGGCACGCCCGACCCGGGTACCAAGCCCGTCGACCCGGGTACCGGTACGCCCGACCCGGGTACCAAGCCCGGTGGCCCCACCACAGGTACCCCCGGCGTGATCCCCCCGCTTCCCGCGATCCTCCTGCCCGGCTTCCCCTCGCTGCCCAGCCTGCCCTCCTGGGGTGGCCCCGGTCCTGGCGGTCCGACCACCGGGCCCGGCGGCGGGCAGCGGCCGGATCCGGCACAGGGTGTCGGCATCACGTCGGTGGCCGACGCCCAGCTGGTGCCGGACGTCCGCGGCTCCGTGGCTGCCGCAGGTACCCCCGTGCAGGCGTGGCAGAGCAACGGGACCGACGCCCAGCGCTGGGCGTTCTGGGACCGCGGCAACGGCAACTGGCTGATCGAGACCCGGCTCACCTACGGCGGCGGTCGCCCGGAGGGCCGAATGGTGCTGGGGCACGACACCGGCTCGCACCGGACGGCGCTCCAGGCCGTGACGGCGGACCGCCCGGGCCAGCTCTGGACGTTCACCGACGCCGGGAACGGCTCGGCGACGGTCGTGAACGGTGACGGCGGTGGTTGCCTGACCCTGTCCGCCGCCGGTCAGCCGCTGACGGTGAGCGCCTGCAACGGTTCCGACCGCCAGAAGTTCCGGCTGACCGGTCCGAGCGGCAGCGACAACGGCGGCGGCCCGGGCGGCGGCAACACGGGCGGCGGCAGCACGGGCGGTGGCAGCACGGGTGGCCGGCCGCCGCTGGGCGCCGGCGGTACCCAGCCCGCGCACAACCGGACGGTGGTGCTGCAGTCGGGCACCAGCGGCACGGTCGCGGACCTCGACGGCGCCGGCACCGCCGCCGGGACCCGCATCAAGGCGCAGGGCCGCAACGGCAACGACGCGCAGAAGTGGACGCTGTGGCAGAAGCCGGACAGTCAGTGGCTGATCGAGACGAAGCTCGGCGGCGGCATGGTGATGGACCACAACCCCACCACCCACCGCACCCACCTCACGGGCGCGCAGGACGGCAACGCCAATCAGCTGTGGCGGTTCGCCGATGCCGGGGGCGGCTGGTTCACGATGGTCAGCGCCTCCGACCGGGGTTGCCTCACGGCGGCGGCCGACGGCGAGGACCTCTCGATCCGAAGCTGTGACGACACCAACGCCCAGAAGTGGCGCCTGACCGAGGCCGTCGACAATCCACCGACCGACAACAACGGCAACGGCGGCGGCAACGGCAACGGCGGTGGCAACAACGACAACAACGGTGGCGGGAACGGGAGCGCCGGCGGAGCGGCCGCGGTACCGGTGTACTCGGCGTTCCCGTCCAAGTGCCTGGACGTCACGGGTGGCAGCACCGCCAACAACACCCCGGTCGGCGTCTACGACTGCAACAACACCGCCTCCCAGCAGTGGACCCCGGTCGCGACGGGCGGCGGGTTCGCCCTGAAGGCGTTCGGCAAGTGCCTGGACGTCACGGGCGGCAACTCCGTCAACGGCACCCGGGTGGACCTGTACGACTGCAACGGCACCGCGGCGCAGGACTGGCGCGAGGGTCAGGACCGCTCCCTGGTCAATCCGAGGTCGGGCAAGTGCCTGGACGTCCCGGCCGGCAACCCCGTGAACGGCACGGCGCTGCAGATCTGGGACTGCAACGCCGGTGACGGGCAGCGCTGGGGGCTGAACAGCGTTCCGCCGCGCGCCCCGCAGCGGCCCGCGCAGCAGCCCGGTACCACGCCGGTGGTGAGTCCCGGCGTCGCGTCCTCGCAGGTTGCCACCCTGCGCTCGGCGAACGGCGCACTGGTCGCGGACCTCGACGGCGCGAACACCGCCTCGGGCACGTCGATCAAGGCGCTCGCCGGGAACGGCAACGACGCGCAGCGCTGGGCGTTCTGGCCCACGGCGAACGGGCGCTGGATCATCGAGACGCTGCTGACCGACGGCAGGACCGCCGCCGGCCAGGGCATGGTCATGGACCACGACCCGGGCAGCCACCGGGCCCACCTGATCCGGACCACGGACGGCAACGCCAACCAGCACTGGGCGTTCCACGACGCCGGAGGCGGCTGGTTCTGGATCACCAGCGACACCGACAACGGCTGCCTGACCGCCGAGAACCCCGGTGAACAACTGGGCATCCGGGCCTGTGACGGCTCGGACCGCCAGCGCTGGCGCCTCGACAACATCCAGCACGGACCCACCCAGGGCGGCGGCTCCGGCGCCGGCAACACCGGTGGCGGGAGCACCGGAGGCTCGACGGGCGGCGGCTCAACCGGTGGGCCGAACGCCGGGAGCGGGGGCACCCCGCAGGCGCCCGGCGGCAACGGTCTCCGCCACGGCGCCACCGCCGTCCTGGACTCCGGCAACAACGGCCTCGTCGCGGACCTCGACGGCGGCGGCACCGCCGCCGGCACCCGGATCAAGGCCCTCGGCGCGAACGGCAGCACGGCACAGCAGTGGATGCTGTGGCAGAAGCCCGACAACCGGTGGCAGATCGAGACGAAGTACGCCGGGGCGATGGTGATGGACCACAACCCCAGCACCCACCGCACCCACCTCACCAGCGCCCAGGAGGGCAACGCCAACCAGCTCTGGCTCTTCCAGTTGAGTCAGAGCGCGCCCGGCTGGTACCGGATCGTCTCCGCGGCCGACAACGGCTGCCTCACCGCCGTCAACAACGGCGAGGACCTGGCCGTCTGGGCCTGCACCTCCTCCAGTGCCCAGTGGTGGAGGCTCGACGATCCCGCCACCTGGGGCAACGGCGGGAACACCGGAGGCGGTGGTGGCACCGTCGGTGGTGGCACCGGCGGTGGTGGCACCGGCGGCGGCGGTGGAAACACCGGGGGCGGCGGGAACGCCGGCGGCACAGGCCCGCGTTTCCCGCCCGGCATCCAGCTCCCCCCGGTCTGCAACGGCAGGCAGTCCTCCGGTTCGTGGATGTGGCACGGGGACACCCTGTGCGCGGGCCAGAGCCTGGGATCCTCGGCAGCGGAGCAGTCCACCCGCCTGGTCATGCAGCAGGACGGCAACCTCGTCGCCTACTACACGGAGGGCGACGCCCTCGGTGACCACACCTGGCCCGTGTGGGAGTCGAAGACCAAGGGCTGCGGCTTCCGGGCCGTCATGCAGGACGACGGGAACCTCGTCGTCTACGACGCGGAGGACCATTCCTGCTGGTCGTCGGGAACCAATGGCCGCGACGGCTCCTGGTTGATGGTCAGCCCCCTCGGCAACATCCAGATCCTGCAGGCCGGCGACGCGACCGGCGCCGCCATCGACGGAGCCCGCGCGGTGGCCGCCGCGGGGAAGGGGGACTTCCTGGACGCCTTCATCTACGCGCTGCAGGCCATCATCAAGGCCGTCCCGAAGGTCCAGTGGGAGACGCACACGGGGCACCAACGCCTCCTCCCGCCCAAGTGCGTCGTGTCGGGAGGCCGGGTCATCCCCTGCACCTGACAGGCCCGCTCGCGATCCGGTGGCGTCAGCCGTGGTCGTGAAGCACCGGAGGCCGCCGTCCCGCACCGGGGATGGCGGCCTCCCGGCTGCGGTACCCGACCGGCCGGCCGTCCCGACCGGCTGGCGACGTCCGGACCGGCCCGGGTACGGCCGATCGCCCGGCCACCGTCGCGCCCGGTGGTGTCCACCCGCCCGCGACGGGGCGCCCGTTGCGGGCGGTCCCGCGCGGCCCGAGCCCGCCCGGGGTACGAGGCGGGGGGGAATTTCGGGCGACAGGGCGGCGGGTTTCCTGGACGATGACGGCTGCTGATGCGCAGGACGGGTGTGCTGGTGGACGGGATGACGATGACGGGGATGTCGCTGGAAGCGCTGGACGCGGTGGTGTGGGAGGGGCTCGCGACGGGGAACCCGGCCGACTCGGTCGACGATGTGTCGCGGGCGCTCCGCCGGCTCGCCGTCGCGGGTGCGGAGGCGACGGTCGAGGACTGCTACCCGCTGTACTCCCTCGTCACGGGGGAGGGGTGCGAGACGCCGTCCGCGACGGCGGTAGCCCTGCCGTTCGTCGTCGCGCTGGCCGCCGACCCGGCCATGTCCACGGGCGTCCGGGTGGAGCTCGTCGAGCTGCTGGTGGCCCTTCAGACACCGGCGTCGGTGGGCTCCGACCGGACGGGAGCGCGTGCGCTGCTCGCCGATCCGGAGCCGGCGGTGCGGCGGGAGGCCCTGCCCCTGGCAGGGGGGATCGCACCCCTGATGGAGAGGTGGCGGGCGGAGACGGACCCGACGGTCCGCGTCCCGCTGGTGCTCGCCCTCGGCGAGGCGGTGGCCGCGGCGTCCGGCGAGGCCGGGCGCGGCGATGCGGTCGACGAGGCGCGGGCGGTGCTGGCGGGGCTGGTGGACGGGGACGACCCGGTGTTCCGGGTCGCGGCCGTGCACGCCTGGGCGGAGTTCGACCGGGACGTCCTGGTCCGGCAGTTGGACCGGCTGATCGAGGTGTACTCCGAAGCCGCGTTGCGGCCGCGGTTCGAAGCGGTCTGGTACACCCCGGGTGTCGAGGGCTTCTGGACCCGCGAGGACCTGGTCCGGGCGACGGCGTGGAAGCTCGCGCACGATCCCGACGCCGAACTCCGCTTCGCCGTGCGGCTGGTCGAGACGGCGGACCGCACCGGGGACGCCGCGCTGTGCCGGGAGGCGCTGGACGTGGCGTGGCGGCTCCTGACCGAGCGGCGTTCCGTGGAGGCGGCCCTGCTGCCGCTGGCGGGCGGGCGGCTGACCAGTCCGGACGGAGCCGTGCGGCTGCGGGCCGCGAACATCCTCGCGGTGCTGGGCCCGGCGGCGGCCCGCTACGCCGATCGCCTCGCCGCACTGCTCGACGACGACGCGGCCGACGAGTACCTCGACGGAACGGTCGGGGAGATCGCCCGTTGGGCGCTGGCCCGGATCGGTGACCCGCGCGCCCTGCCCGGCCTGGTCGAGCAGCTCCGCGCACAGGAGGAGGAGCAGGGCCGCGGCTACTGCACAGCCGATCCGCGGCGGCCGGAGGTCACGGACGTGCTGGTTCCGCTCCGGGCCCACGCGGACGTCCTGCTGCCCGCGATGCGGGAGGCGATCCGGGAGGCCGGGGCCCGCGGCGGTGCGACCCGCGGGTTCCTCGACGTGCTGGAGGCCTGGGGTGAGGACGCGCTGCCGGCCCTGCCCGATCTCCTGCCACTGCTCGCCGACACCTGGACCTCCGTCTACGTGCTCCGCATCCTGCGGGGCCTGGGGACGGCCGCCGCCTCGGCCGCACCGGCCCTGACCACCTGCGAAGTGCTGGACTTCCCGGGCAACCACGCGCTGGTGGCCGACACCGCCGAGTACCTCGTCCGTGACCGGGCGGCGCGGTTGCGGCGCGTCGGCGACGCCGTCCTGGCGGCGTCGGAACCCTGGTACGGGCCGATCGAGGCCCTGGGCGAGTTCGGCGCCGACGCGGCGCCCTACGCGGCCCGGGTCCGGTTCGCCATGGAGAACAGCACGCACTGGACACGCCTCACCGCCGCGGCCACGCTCTGGTCGATCACGGGCCGGGCCGAACCGAGCCTGCGGGTCCTCGAAGAGTTCGTCCTGCCGATCGCCGACGGCGGCGACGGCTTCCGCTTCTTCCGGGAAGCGCTGCGGGCACTGATCCGCATGGGCGAGACCAGCCCCGCGATCCGGGCCGCGCTGCTGACGGTCCGGCAGTCGGACCGCCGGCTCTGCGCGGACGCCGGGTACCCGATGATCGTCCGGGACAAGGAGCTGCGCGCACTGGTCGATCAGGCCCTGGCCGCCCCCCTCGCCGCAGACCCCGAGGCCTGGACCGACACCGGAGGGGAGAGCACCGCACCACCCTCGCCGTCGCATCGAGCCTGCGGGACCTGAACGAGGCGCAGCGCCACCCGGCTTGGTGAGCCCCGGAGCGGCTGAGTTCCGGAGCGCCACTTGCTCGGGCCGGCCTACTGGCGTCCAGCGCTACCGACTCCATGCTCCTGTCCTGTCTGCGGCCAATCCGGATTGTCCGCCGCTTACCTGGGGATTGGTGTTCCGTCGTTGACGGACAATCAGGCCAGCTCGCACTGTGGAGTCTCCACCGGGTCTCGACGAGGCCCAGCACGACCTTCAACCGGAGGACGGCCCCTGTCCCTGCGGGCCCTGCGGGCCCTGCGGCAAACGCGGCGTCCGGAACCGTGTGATCCGGGGCAACGGGTTGACCGACGTGCAGCTGCGCCAGACACGGGAAGCCCCGTCGACCACGCACTCCGAGCACGCCCTGGACGTCGCCGTCGTCGCCTTGACATTGATCCGGCAGCGAACCGGACGTGGGCGAGTCACCGATCGGACCGTGCCCCGGTGGGGCTGCTGAGTGGCGCGCGGGGGCGTGCAGTCGGCTCGGTGGTGCCTTCATGACGTCAACAGGAGACAGGAGCTGCACATCCCATGAGCAAGCGCACCTCTCGCACCGTAGCCGCGGCCGTTGCGGCGGCCACGGCCGCGGCCCTGATCGTGGGTTCGGCGTCGACGGCGGCCGCCGATTCCGACCCGGGGGGTATCTCGGTCGGGTCGGCGCCCGTCGAGCCCGGCACCTACTCCGTCGACCTCGAGGCCGCCAACGGCAACGGTGACAGTGTCTCCTTCGTCATCGTGGGGGACCCCACCGGTAACGGGACCATCAGGACGCACCTTCAGCTCTGGAAGGCGGACTGGTCGACCGAGGGGCTCGCGCTGCTGCCGGGTGACGTCGGCGGCAGCGCGACCGGGATCAACAACGCCCGTACCGTGGTGGGGACTTCCACCGCGCGGGTGGGGGGCCAGCAGCACGCGGTGCGATGGACCTCCCCATCCACACCGACCGAACTGCCTCCGCTGCCCGGCGACACGGTGGCGTCCCCCGCCGCGATCGGCGACAACGGCACCGCGGTGGGCTCCTCCTGGGGCCCGCCGGCCACGAAGCACGCTGTGGCGTGGCCGCCGGGCGGAGCACCCGTCGTCCTGCCGCCGCTGCCGGGCGACGCCGGGAGCGAGGCCGTCGCCGTCAACAGCTCGGGTACGGCGGTCGGCTACTCGTACCCGGCCGACGGCACCGCCTCCCGGCGGGCCGTGGCCTGGAGCCCCGACGGGACCGTCACCGCGTTCGACGTGCCGGCGGGCTACACGAGCAGCAGCGCGACCCGCATCACCGACTCCGGCGTGGTGATCGGGACCGGCGGGCCGGGTGGTCCGGGCGCGGGCCACGCCCTCGTCTGGAACGCCGCCGGCGCCGTTGCCGACCTGGGCGCGGGCAGCGAGGCGAACGCCGTCAACAGCGCGGGCACGGTGGTGGGCCGCCTGGAAGGCCAGGCCGCGCGCTGGGCCGTCGACGGCACGCCCGTGCCCCTCGCCCCGACCACGCTCACCAGCGTCGCCACCGGTATCAACGACCAGGGCGTCATCGTCGGGTACACCAGCGACCCGTGGCCGGCCCGCGCCCAGCTCCACGCGCAGCGCTGGAACCCCGACGGGTCCGTCAGCGCGCTTCCCGAGTGGTCGGAGTACTTCCCGTACGCCATGCCGTTGTTCATCACCGACAGCGGAGTCGTCCTGGGCGAGCTCCTCCTTCGCGGCCTCGCGGGCTACGGCAAGCCGTTGACCATCCGCTGGACCATGTAGCCCGCGCGGGTTCCTGAACTCCGGGGATCGTTGCACCCCCCGGCCAGGGGGCAAATTCTCTTCGAGATCCCTGCGGCCCGAACGGGTCTCCGGTCGGAACAGGGCGGCAGCACCGGCCCGGCCGGTGCCGCCGCCCTGTGGCGTGCCAGGTACCTGCGCGAGGACGGCCGCGTCCACGTCGTCGACCGGCAGCGGGAGAAGGTCACGATCCGGCTCCGGCTCCTCGTCGAACGGCTCGGAGAAGAGCCGGACCTTGACGAGCCGAACCTGAGCCTGAACCCGGCCCGCCGCCGCCGGGCGGTTCGACCTGCAGGTCCCCCCGTTTACGGCACCGGCCGCGTGCCGGTGCGCGTGAGCGATCGTGGAGTCGACGGAGAGGTCCCAAGCGATCACGTCCTTCGCCTCGGCCCGGGCCTGGAGCCGCTCGAGGAGCCGGTGTCACGTGCCGTCGCGCTGCCAGCGGCGGAACAGCCCGTACACCGTCTCCCACGGTCCGTACCGCTCGGGCGGATCCCACCACGGGATGCCAGTGCGGGTCCGGAACCGTATGCCGTTGATCAGCTGCCGCTCGGTGTGTACCGGTGGCCGGCCGGGCTTGGTTCCCCGCGACAGCAGCGGTTCCAGCACAGCCCACTGGGCGTCCGTCATATCTTCCCGCGACATGGAGCGTGACCATCGCACGACCTTGATCCACCACTGAAATGGGCCGGGCCCCTTCCTTCAGCCGATCGCCGGCGATGGTTCCACCGGTGGCGGGTCGGGCGAGTAGCGTGCCCCACGGGCGTTGAAATGGGCCAGGTAGTAGGTGACGCCGTCGAGCTGCAGCTCCATGGGCGGAGGGTCGGTAACCAGGCGGGCCCGACTGCGGTGGCCGTCCACCCGGGCCTCCATCTTCGGGGTGTTCCAGGACCGAGCCCAGTTCTCCGCCTGTTCCAGAGGCCACAGGAAGTGGGCGCCGAACTCCTTCTCCGCACCAGGCTCCGCCTCTGTCAACGCACGTACCAGCGCTGGGCTGTAGATGGCACGAACCCGGAAGTTCACCAGGAATCGGCTCTTGATCACGATCCGCGTGTAACGACGGCGGTGACCCCGATGACGTCCGGCCACAATGACGCTTTCGCCGCCGTCGCCCCAGGCCGGCGGTGCGATCCACACCTTCGCCCCCGGCGCGAAGTGCCGTAGCCCCTTATGAATCTCCAGACCGCCCTCGCCGTGGCTGGTCTCCTGAGCGACATTGGCCACGAGGCATATGCCCAGCGGCTCCGGTCCGGTTGCATCCGTCATGGCCACCATGATCGCCTAGTCCCGGCGTAGTGGCGTAGTCCTTTTCATGCGGGGGCGAGTCCCTGCTGCTGAAGCCGCTCGCCGACCCGACAGTCTCGCGCGCCACCCCCGGCTTCGGTCGCTTCGGTCGCTTCGGTCGCTTGAGTCGCTTCGGTCGCTTCGGTCGCTTCGGTCACTTCCGATGCCGAGCCCCCCGGCTGAGCCTC
>NZ_JBSFNM010000080.1:1632-38381 GCF_053587085.1 Kitasatospora sp. NPDC003701 | reverse complement strand
CCCGCCCCACCCAGGGCCGCACCACGACAACGCCGCTGCACCCGACCCGATCACCCATCCGGTCCGGTACAGCGGCGTCGCGGCATTCCCGGACCGATCGGTGGGCGAACCCGCACGAAGGCCTGCCCCGAGCCTTCGTGCGGCGGCCCGCGGTACGACACCCGGGGCGCAGAAAGTCGGGGGCCGACTTCCTGCGCGAGGCTGGGCGCGTCAGGGGACGAGGACGCTGCGGCCGCCCAGCGCCGCGTAGGACTCGCCGGGGACGACGTCCTTCTCGACCGGGCCCCTAACGGCTCGTCCCGGGCGCGGACCTGGACCACCGAGTCCGCGCAGTGGGTGACCACGGCTGGACGAAGTCGCCGAGCGGGAGGCATCCGCTCGGATCCTGGTGCGCGGCACCGTCGATGATCAGCATCCCGTGGGCCGCGTACGCGGTGCCCGGGACCGCGACGGCGAGGGCGGCGGCCACCGGCCAGGCCCCGAGAACGGTTGCCGTGCGTCGCTGCTTCATGCGTCCGCATTCCTTTCGGCCGGAGCGGGGCGGCCGCCCTGCGCGATCCCGCCGGTGCGGCTCGAAGCAACCGGCCGGTGACGCGGCGTCGGGGACGGAACGGCGCGGCGCCCGGCGCGGAGTGGGAAGTCGGACGGGTCGACTTCCCGCGCGGAGGATTCATGGCCCCGGCCGTCACCACAGGGCCGCCGGCCAGCCGCCGCGGGCGGCGGAGGCGTCCGAACCGGTCCGGTCGTCCTGGGCTCGGACGACCTGATGAAGGATGTCGGGACCTGGCGCGAGCACGGGGTGGAGTTCGACCGGTACGAGCCCGAGGAGCACCCGTTCGGCTTCCGCATCGAGGCCCGGGAGCCCGGACGGCCACCAGGTCCCGCTGCACCGGCGGCGGCCGGTCGTGACCGACCGGGCCGGGCGGGGCCGAGCTGCTCAGTCGGTTCGGCCGGCCTCACGCAGACGGGCCTCGGCGGCCCCGGCCCCGGGCCGGTCCGCGACGAAGAGAACGCGGAGGGCACGGTCCGCGGCCGCGTCCAGGATGTCGAGGAGCAGCGCGAGTCGGGCGGGCGGCTCGTCCGCGAGGAGGGCGTCGGCGTCCGCGACGAGGACGAGGGTGGCGACCGACTCGCTGCCGGGCGGGCGGAGCGCGTCGTTGAGGCACTCCTCGAAGGCGTCCCGGTTGTGGCCGAAGTGGCCGGGGAACGAGAGCGCCCGTGCCCACGCGGCGAACAGGGCCGCCCCGGTGCGGCAGTTCGCGCCCCGGACGAGGCGGAGCCGGTCCGCGCCGGCGGCGAAGCCCGCCCGGGTCCGGCCCGGCAGGAGGTCCCACCGGGCCGGACCGAGCGGGGGCCCGGGCGCTACGGGCGCATCAGCAGCCTTCGGAGATCTCGCGGAAGTTGGCGTAGTGGTCGGCGCTGTACCAGGTCTGCGCGGTGCGCTCGTCGCGGACCAGGCGCTCGGCATCGCGGTGGGTGGTGGGCTTCGGGCGGGGGTTGACGTCGTACTCGTGGTACGCGCCGCCCGCCGGGAGGTCCCCGCTGCGGTTGCCGTACGGGTTGCTGCCGCGGATGAACTCCGGGCCGGGAATCCGGAAGTCGACCGGGCGGGGGCTCGTGGGCCACTCAAGACTCTCCCAGATCCGGCAGGCCCGTTCGACCTGCTCCGGGAAGTCCTGGACGGGGAACGGGGGCTGGAGGAGCGCCCGGACGACCGGAGCGGCAGCCGGAGCGGCGGCCAGCGCGGGGGCGGCGGGAACGAGCGGGCAGGCCAGGGCGAGGACCAGAACGGCCCGCGCCAGACGGCGGAGAGTCATGGGGGTACCCGATTCCGTGTGGGAGCGTGTGCAGCAAAGGCGTACCGCGCACACGCGCAAGACCCCGACGACCACGCCGCAGCCACCCCCGCCCCCACTCGTCCGAGTGACTCCCGAAGCCGGCCGGCGTGACCCGGAGGACGCTCCGCCGCCGGCCGGCTAGCCCGCCAGCGCGGCGATCTCGCTCAGGATCCGGGCCGCCGGGGCAGGGTCGACCAGCCACTTCAGGTGGCTGCCCGGAAGGGTGCGGACGTCGTACGGATTGTCCGGCGTCAGCGCGTCGCCCTCGCGGATCAGCCGGTCCTGGAGGGCGAGCGGCAGGCTCGTGTCGTCGGCCAGGCGGACGTAGCTCCTCGGGATGACGCCCCAGGTCCCGGCCCGGGCCCGGTCGGCCGAGGTGCCGACGTCCAGGTTCTCGTCCGGCTGGAAGGTGTTCAGGAAGGTCAGGAACTCCTCGTCCGTGCCGTCGGCGAGGAAGGCCGCCTTGAAGGCCGCGAGGGCGTCCGGGTTCGCGGTGCGGAAGTTGACGCGGAGCAGCCCGAGTTCGGCCGGGTTCCCGGCCAGCGCCAGGGCCAGCGAGGCGGCGTCGACCGTGGCCATCTCCGGCTCGGCGTAGTAGTCGCTGACGTCGAGGTCGACCGGGCACCAGGCCGAGACGTAGACGATGCGGTCGATCAGGTCCGGTCGCGCGTTGGCCGCGGCCGTGGCCGTCATGCCGCCGCGACTGTGGGAGACCAGGATCACCGGCCCGTTCTCCTTGGCCCGTTCGAGGATCCCGATCAGGTGCGCGGCGTTGTCGGCGAGCGTGACGCCCTTGATCGACCCGGGCGCCGCGGCGAGCGCTTCGAGGTCCTGCGGCGTCTGGTAGGCGCGCGTATAGGTCGCCCCGAAACCGTGGCCGGGCAGGTCGACGGCGACCGAACGGTGTCCCAGGAGGCCGAGTTCGGCCTGGAGCGGGGCGAAGGCGAAGGAGTTGGAGAAGGCTCCGTGCACCAGTACGAAGGTCGGTTGCATCTGTTCGCTCACTTTCTGACGCCCTGTGGCATCGACGGCACGTGCGTCGGCGGCCCGGGCCCGGAGTCAAGTACTCCGACCGGACATCGTGGGAGGACCGGAGCGGATGCCGCACCGGACGCCGCCGTCGAGGAACCGGGGGACGGACACCGCAGGAGCCGACCCCGCGTACACACCCCCGAGCCCGCCCCCGCGCCGCCCCCGGCACACCGGCACACCGTGCCGTCGAACTTCGACGGCACAAGCCTAATGATCATCAAGGCGGGATGGCAATGATCAAGGCCCTGGCGCAGGACATCCACCGGGTCCCGCCGTCGGCCGCGCGACGCCGGGGCGACCGCCGCCGGACAGCGGGACGGGCCAGCGGGATCGGCCAGCGGGACGGGACAGCGGGACGGGACACCGGGACAGACGCCGGGGCGGGGCGACCCGACGGCACAAAACGCGTCGCGCGCGGGGCGGTGGATGTGGCAGGGTGCGACGGCGCGTGCGGACCACGCCCGAGACCTGACGACCGTTCACCACCGGAGTTCCCGATGACGATGCCGGCACGCCTGGCTCCCCTGCTGGAGCAGTACGACTTCGCGTGCAAGCGCCTGGCCGACCGCCTGGCGGGCCCGGTCGTGGACAGCGGCAACGGGACGGACGTCGCGGTCGGCCCGATGACGGACGACGAGTACCTCTGGGAGCCGGTGCCCGGCTGCTGGTCGGTGCGGCGGCACGCGGACGGCCCCGGGGCACGGGCGACGGCACTGGTCGGCGCCGGCGCGTGGGGGCGGGACACCGCCGCCGCGCCGCACCCGGAGCCGGCGCCGTTCACCACCATCGCCTGGCGCCTCAGCCACCTCGGCGAGATGCTGACCCTGCGGGCCGACCATACCAACGGCACCCGGTCGTTGAGCCGGGAGCAGTACCCGGTCAGCGGCGACGCCGCCTCCGCGATCGCGGGCTTCCGGGCGGCGGCCGAGGCCTGGCGGTCGGCCCTGCTCGACGCCGACGACGCGGCGCTCGACACCGTCGGCCACAGCAGCTACCCGTACGGCAGCGACCCGGAGAACCCGTTCGTCGAGATCGTCTGGTGGGTCAACCAGGAAGTGCTGCACCACGGCGCCGAGATCGCGCTCCTGCGGGACCTCCACCGGGCGCGGCACCCCGACGCCCGGGCGGCCCGGCTCGCCTGACGGCCGGTCGCCCCGACGCCCGCGCGGACCGGGACGCGGCCGGTGCCCCCGCGCTGTGCTGCGCGGGGGCACCGGCCGGGACCGCCGGTCGCGATCACCGCATCATGTAGACGCTGTCCATGAATTCGATGATCTGCTGGTCCGTCAGGCGGTGGCCGTCGCGGTGGCCCATGGCGAGGTCGGCCTCGCTGATCATGCCGACCAGCCGGTCGCCGTCGATCACCGGAATGCGGCGGATCTGGTGCTGCTCCATCTTCTTCAGCACCGCCTCCATCGCGTCGTCGGCACGGACGCAGTGCAGGTGCCCGGCCAGCTCCATGGCGGTCATGTCCGCCGGGTCCTTGCCCTCGGCGATACATCGCACGACGATGTCGCGGTCGGTGATGATGCCCTTCAACTTCTGGTCGTCGCCGCAGATCGGGAGAGCACCGACGTTCATGTCGCGCATCATCATGGCGGCTTCGGCGAGCGTCTGGTCGGCGCGGATGCACTGGGCACCGGTGTGCATGATCTCTCGGGCAGTGGTCACTGGGACTCCTTCGCAGGTCTTCCCCCCGAGCACCGGGTGTTCCGGTGCGCTCACCATAAGCAACACCTCGACCGCCCGCGAGCCCGCACGGCGGCACCCGGGGCCCGGCCGGGGCCGATACTGGGAGCGTGACGCAGCTGGACCTCCCCGACCTGGTCGACGAGGCCGTGCGGGCCCGGCCCGCGACGGCGTTGCGGCCGTACGTGGCCTGGTACTCCGGCTACCGCCAGCGCGGCCTGGCGCCCGCCGTGCACCGGGGCCTGCCCTCCCCGTACCTGACCTTCATCCTCACCCTGGACGAGCCACTGACCGTCGCCGGGCACCCGGATCCGGCCCAGCCCGGCGGGGACTACGCCACCCTGCTCGGCGGGCTGCACACCTCCCCCGCGCTGATCACCCACGACGGGCGGCAGTCGGGTGTCCAGATCGCCGTCCATCCGCTGGCCGCCCGGGCGCTGCTCGGCCTGCCGGCCGGGGAGTTGGCGGGTGCGGACGTGCCGGCGGAGGCCGTGCTGGGGCGGGCGAGCGGGCGGCTGCAGGAGGAGCTCCAGCAGGCGGCCGGCTGGCCGGAGCGGTTCGCCGCGCTGGACGGCGCGCTGCTGCGGGCCGCCCGCCCCTCGGGGCGGGTGCCGCCGGAGGTCGTCCGCGCCTGGCGGGAGCTGCGGCGCAGCGGCGGCTCGCTCTCGGTGGCGGCGCTGGCGCAGGACACCGGATGGAGCAGCCGGCACCTGCAGGACCGGTTCCGCCGGGAGACCGGGCTCACTCCGAAGGCCGCCGCCCGGGTGATCCGGTTCGACCGGGCCCGGCGGCTGCTGGCCGCTCCCGGGCCGGCGCCCCGGTTCGCGGAGCTGGCGGTGCGCTGCGGCTACTTCGACCAGGCCCACCTGGCCCGCGAGTTCCGTGCGCTGGCCGGGTGCGCGCCGAGCGTGTGGCTGGCCGAGGAGGGCCCGGACGCGGCGAAGTTCCGAAACGTCCAAGGCGCGGCGGGGGCGGCGACGCCAGAGTGGGAGTCCTGAGAACGATCCGGACCGCCCCGAGGAGGCAGATCTCCCATGAACACCAAGACTCCCGCTCCGCAGGTCTGGCCCAGTCTGCGGGCCCGTGACGCCCGGGCCCTGATCCGCTTCCTGGCGGACGCCTTCGGCTTCGAGGAGGTCGTCGCGTACGGCGAGGGCGAGTTCGTCGCCCACGCCGAGCTGGCCTGGCCGGAGGGCGGCGGCGTGATGCTGGGCTCCGACCGGCCGGACGCCGAGGGCGCCGAGCCCTGGCCCGGGCGTCCCGGCACCTTCACCGCGTACGTGGTCACGGCGGAGCCGGACGCGGTGCACGCGCGCGCGGTCGCCGCCGGGGCCCGGATCACCAAGGAGCCGTTCGAGACCGAGTACGGCTCGCGGGACTTCGCGGCCGCCGACCCGGAGGGCAATCACTGGTACTTCGGCACCTACCCGGGCTCGCCGCGCCCGTCGGCCGGCTGAGGCGGTGGTGACCGGTTCCGCGGGGCCGGCGGGGCCGGGACGTCCGCCGGCCGGGGCGGCGGCTCCGGTCGAGCGGCTGCGGGCACTCTGCCTGGCGCTGCCGGAGGTGTCCGAGCGGGTCAGTCACGGGGAGCCGACCTGGTTCGCGGGGGCGGGTCGGCGGTCCCGGGTGTTCGTGATGCTCGCCGACCACCACCACGACGACCGCCTCGCGTTCTGGTGCCCGGCGGCGGCCGGCGTGCAGGAGTTCCTGATCGCCGAGGACCGGGAGCGGTACTTCCGGCCCCCGTACGTCGGCCACCGCGGCTGGGTCGGGGTCCGCCTCGATGCGGCGCCGGTCGACTGGGCCCGGATCGAGGACCTGGTCGGGGACGCGTACGCGCTGGTGACGGGCTGACAGGGATTTTAGGTCGAGTGACCTATTCTTTCCCCATGAACCTCTCCCCGGATCCCGTGAACCTCTCCCCGGATGTCGCCGACCAGCTGTCCCACGACCCCGACGGGCCCGTCCTGCTGGTCGGCGGCTACGGCACCGTCGGTGCCGAGCTGGCGCGGGCCGCCTCCCTCGACTGGCCGCTGCTGCTGACCGGCCGCTCGGAGCAGCGCGGGGCCGCGCTCGCCCAGGAGCTCCGGCGGCCGGACGGCGCCCACCCGGTCGCCGTCCGCCGCTGGGACCTCGCCGATCCCGCGCCGTTCGGCGCCGCCGTCCGGGCCGTGGTGGGCGTGGTCAACGACCCGGACGACCGGGTGCTGCGGGCCGCCGCCCGGGCGGGTGTGCCGTTCGTGGACGTGACCCGCTGGACGGCGCGGCTCCAGCGGGCCGCCACCGTCGCCGCCCTGCTGCGCCCGGCCGCCCCCGTTCTGCTCTCCTCCGCCTGGATGGGCGGGGTGACCAGCCTGGTCGCGGCCGCCCTGGCGGAGCGGCTCGGCGGGGCGGAGCACGTCGAGACCGCGATCCGGTGGGACCTCGGGGACCGCGCGGGCGCCGACTCGGTGGAGTTCATGGACCGGCTCGGCCTGGACTACGAGGTGGTCCGGGACGGCCGCCGCCGGTCGGTGTCCCCGCTGAGCGGCGCGCGCACCGTCCTGATCGGGGACCGCGCCACCCGGGTCGCCGGGATCGACACGCCGGAGCAGTTCACCCTCCCGCTCACCCTCGGCACGACCACCGCCACCACCCGGATCGGCTTCAGCTCCCGGCCCGCCACGGCGGCGCTGCTGGCCGCCAAGCGCACCGGCTTCTTCCGCTGGGGCCGGGGCGAGTCCTGGGAGCCGGCCCGCCGCGCGCTGCTGTACTCGCCGGGCGAGGGCGGCGTGGCCCGGCTGCGGATCGACGTCGCGCACGGCGGCCGCGCGCTGAGCGCGGTGGTCGAGGACCGGGCCGGGCAGGCGCACCTGACGGCGGTCGGCGCCCTGCTGGGGCTGCGCCGGGTGCTCGGTGCGGACGGTGCGGCGCCCCCGCCCGGGGTGGCGTTCCCGGAGCAGACGCCCCGGCCCGGACAGGTCCTGGCCGACCTCGCGGCCCTGGGCGTCACGGTCGACGTCCGGAGCGAGCGGCGGGCGGGGGCCGCGGCATGAGCGGCAAGGGCGACACGACCGGCCCGGGCCGCGCGGGCGGCGGCGCAGCCGGCCGGGGCGGCAAGGGCGAGCAGCGGCGGGCGCAGCTGCTGGACGCGGCCGAGGAGCTGCTGGTCACCGCCGGCGGCACCGAGCTGTCGATGCGGGCGGTCGCGGCGGCGGCCGGCGTCCGTCTGGGGCATCTGCAGTACTACTTCCCCACGCATGCCGCGCTGGTGGCCGCCGTCCTGGAGCGGGTGCTCGGCCGGTCCGCGGAGCGGCTGGCGCCGCTGCTCGCGCCGACGGGCCCGGCGGGTGGCCCTGCGGGTGGCGCGCCGGGCGAGGACGGCGCCGGTGACGCCGGTGGCGCGGCCGACCCGGCGGGCGCGACGGCCGAGGAGCTGGTCAGGGCACTGCTCGCCGAGCAGGAGGACGCCCGCCTGGTCCGGCTGTTCGCCGAGCTGTGGGCCCTCGCGGCCCGGGACGAGGCCGTGGCGGCCTCCGTCCGGGCCTTCTACACCGAGTACCGCGCGCAGGTCGCGGCCTTCCTCGCCGACCGCCGGCCCGATCTGCCGGAAGCCGTCGTCCAGGGCCGCGCCCAGGTGTTCCTGATGCTGATCGAGGGCGCCTCGCTGTTCCGCTCCGGCCTCGCGGGCGTCCGCGAACCGGCCGCCGACGAGGAGTTGCTCCGGACGGCCCGGGCCCTGCTCGCGCCGTAGCGGGCCGCCGGGCAGACTGGCTGCGCGGGCCCGGCGAACAGGCGCGCGGGCCCGGCAGCTCGGAGGCGGCCATGCCGCAGATGGTGGTGGACGGGCGCACGATCGCCCTCTCGCACCTGGACAAGGTGTACTACCCGCGCACCGGCACGCTCAAGGGGGACGTGCTGCGCTACTACGCGGCCGTGCACACCGTGCTGCTGCCCCATCTGCGCGACCGTCCGGTCTCCTTCCTGCGCTGCCCGGAGGGCGTCGAGGGCGAGGTGTTCATCGCCAAGAACCCGCCCGCCGGGACGCCCCGCTGGGTCCGCACGGTGGAGGTGCCGAGCACGAGCGGGGACCTCCGGCAGGTGGTGCTGGAGGACGGCGCGGCGCTGCTCTGGGCGGCCAACCTGGGCTGCCTGGAGCTGCACGTGCCGCAGTGGCACGCCGCCTCGCCCGGGCTGGCGGACCGGCTGGTGCTGGACCTCGACCCGGGCGAGGGCGCGACCGTGCTGACCTGCCGGACGGTGGCGGGGCTGCTGCGCGAGCGGCTGGCGGCGGACGGCCTCGACTGCTGGGTGAAGACCTCGGGCTCCAAGGGGCTGCACCTGCTGGTGCCGCTGGAGCCCACGCCGAGCGCGAAGGTCTCCGCCTACGCCAAGGCCCTCGCGGCCGCGCTGGAGGCGGCCCACCCGGAGCTCGTCGTGCACACCATGGCCAAGGCGCGCCGCACCGGGCGGGTGCTGGTCGACTGGTCGCAGAACTCCGCCAAGAAGACCACGGCGGCGCCCTACACCCTCCGGGCCCGGCCCCGGCCCACCGTGTCCACGCCGGTCTCCTGGGCGGAGCTGGAAGGCGCCCGCGCGGAGCCGGACCTGGTCTTCGACATCGCCGAACTCCCCGGGCGGCTCGCCGAGTTCGGGGACCTGCTGGCGCCACTGCTGGACGGGGCGCGGGCCCGGCCGCTCCCCTCGCCGCCGTCGGCGGACCGGGCGCCGGCCACCCGCCCGGACCCTGCGCGCAGCGCCACCGGCACCGGCACCGGCACCGGCACGCGCAGCGGCACGCGCATGAGAACGGAGAGCGCCCCGGGCACGCCGGTGGTGCTGGAGCCGCCCGTCGAGGTGATGCGCCCGGCCGCCGTCCCGGCCGTCCCGCCCTCGGACGGGCTGGGCGGTTCGGGCGTGCAGTACGAGCTGAAGCTGGACGGCTTCCGCTGCGTGGCCTTCGCGCGCGGGGAGCGCCCGCCGTACCTGCAGTCCCGGTCCGGGCGGGACCTCGCCGCCGAGTTCCCCCCGATCGCCGCCGCCGTCGCCCGGCTGCCCGCCGGGCTGGTGCTGGACGCGGAGCTGGTCGCCTGGCGGGACGGCCGGTTCGCCTTCGAGGAGCTGCTGCGCACCCGGCAGGACCGGGCCTCGGACGGCGTGACCCTCGGGCTGGTCGCCTTCGACCTGCTGGCGCTGCCCGGGCGGGACGTCCGGCGCCTGCCGCTCACCGAGCGGCGGCGGCTGCTGCTGGCCGCGCTCGCCGACGTCCCGCCACCGGTCCAGCCGGTCCTGGCCACCACCGACCGGGCGGAGGCGCTGGCCTGGATGGAGCAGCTGGCCGCCACCGGCGTCGAGGGACTGGTCTGCAAGGCGGCCGGGTCCGCCTACCGGGCGCGCGGCGCCGGCCGGCTCTGGGTCAAGTACCGGCGCAGCGAGACCCTCGACGCGACCGTCCGCGCGGTCGTCGGCACGGCGGCCCGGCCGCGGGCGCTGGTGCTGGAGCTGGACGACGGCGCGGTGCTGCTCTCCGCTCCGCAGCTCACGGCGGTGCAGGCCCGACGGGTGGCGGAGGCGGTGGACGGGCTGCTGGGCCCGCCGGTGCGCGACCCGGACCACGGGAGTCTGCGGCCGCTGACCGCACCGCTGCGGGCCGAGGTGACCGTCACCGGCCGGCCGCCGGCGGCGGCCTTCGTCCGGCTGCGCGGCGACTGAACCGGGCGGTGGCGACGCCGCCCGGGAGGTCGATCCGCCGACCGGACGGCGTCAGCGGCGCCGGGCCGCGGCCGTCAGCGGTGCCGGGCCGCGGCCGCGTGGGCGAACTCCGTCACCAGGGTGTCGTTGAAGACCGGGAGGTCGTCCGGTCGCCGGCTGGAGATCAGCACGCCGGGACCGTCCCGGCAGACGTGGACCTCCTCGTCGACCCAGTGCGCGCCCGCGTTGACCAGGTCGGTGCGGACGCTCGGCCACGAGGTGAGGGTGCGCCCGCGCACCACCTCCGCCTCCACCAGCGTCCACGGACCGTGGCAGATCACCGCCACCGGCCGGCCGGAGGCGCACAGGGCGCGGACGAAGGCGACGGCCGTCCGGTCCGTGCGCAGGAGGTCCGGATTGGCGACGCCGCCGGGCAGCACCAGTGCGTCGTACCGCTCCGGGTCCACCTCGCCGACGACCTCGTCGACCGCGAAGGTGTCGGCGGGCGCCAGGTGCCGGACGGCCCGCACCCGCCCGGGCCGCGTCGACAGCAGCCGGGGCGTGCCGCCCGCCTCGGCCACGGCCTGCCAGGGGGAGGTCAGCTCCACCTGCTCGACGCCCTCCGGGGCGACCAGGAAGGCGACGGTCCGGCCGGTGAGGGTGACCAGGACCACGGCCGTTCACTCCGCCCGGCGGCCGCCGGGCGCCGAACGGCCGCGCCGGCCGGCGGCGTCACCGCCGGCCTCGACGACGACGGCGGGCGGTGGGACGGCGCGCAGGCGGGCGCGCGGGCAGTCCAGGTGGACCACCAGTTCCAGGTGGTCGATCCGGGCCACCAGGCCCACCGGGACCGGCACCCGGACGCCCGGCACCCACGCCCCGGCATCGACCAGCAGCTGGTCGCCGGTGTCCCGTTCGACCCGGCCGAGCGGTCCGTCCGTGCCCTCCACCTCGTAGCCGACCAGGTTCATGTCGGCGGCGGGGTGGGAACCGGGGCGGTACTCCCACGGTGCGGTGGTCATCGCCCTCACGCCTCCGGCTGGTCCCAGGGCCGGCGCTCGCGGCCCTCGGGCCGGTCGCGCCCGTCCGGGCGGTCACGGCCGTCGGAACGGTCGCGCCCGTCGGGGCGGTCACCGTCCAGGAGGTCCGCCGGGTGCGCCCCGCCCGCGCGGCGCCGCCGCAGCAGCACCGCCACCACGGCCGCCACGGCCACGCTGACCGTCCAGACCAGGATGACGGCGGTCAGCACGGGCACGGTCGGGGTGCGCACGCCGATACTCAGACAGATCGCGGACATCACCAGCGCCGTCATCACCACGCCGGGCGGCAGCCGGCGCCCCGCCCGGCGCAGCCCGACCCGGACCCGACCCGGCTGTTTGACCCCCATCGTGCTCAACCGCCGGTCCAGCCGGGAGTCCTGGCGCAGATCGCTCTCGATTTCCTCCAGGAGCCGCCGCTCCCGTCCGCTCAACGCGGGTCCGTCCATCTCGGTCACCTCCGACGCTACCGGTGACGCCGTCCTCGTCTCCGGGCGGTTGCCCGGATCGGGTGTGCGTCAACCGCTCCGGCCGGCCGGTGCGGCCGGAGCCGTCGGGCGGCAGTCGCCGAAGGCCCGGGGTCGGGCCAGCAGGCTGTCGTCCAACACGCGCAACAGGGCGGCGGCATCGCGGTGCACCTCGGCCGCGCCCGCCGCCCGCAGTTCGGTCCCGGTCCCGCCGTCGCCCTCCACCGCGACGCACGGCACCCGCGCGCGACGCGCCACCAGCACATCGCGCATGCTCGCGGCGACGAACACCGCGTGTTCCGGCGTCCCGTCGATCAGGCCGAGGGCCGCACGGACGGGGTCCTCGCCCGGGGCGACCACGGTCAGGGCCGGTGCCGCGACCGGCTCCGGGCCGATCAGCAGCACCGTCCAGCCTCGCGCCGCGCACTCGTGGAGCAACTCTTCGGAGCCGGGTGACGCGGGGCGCCAGTCGGTACCGAAGAGTGCTGCCGAGATGACCGTCATGGCCCACCGTCCCCGTTCCGCACCGCGCACGGACGCGCCCTTCCAGACTAGGCCTCCACCCCCGCGGCGCGCCCGGGCACGGGCCGGCCGGGGCCGCGCGGACGGGATTTCCGCAGCCGGGAGCAGCCGGCCGGCCCGGACTGCCACCCGTGGTCGACAGCCCGTAGTCGGCGGCCCGTGGTCGACGGCCTGTGGTGGGCGGCCCGGGGTCGACGGCCTCCGGGCGGGGTGGCCCGGTCAGCGGACCGGTGGCTCGGGGTCGGTGGCGAGGCGGGCGTGCAGGTGCTCGTCGTGGTAGGTGCCGTCGCCGTAGCGGTGGGAGGCGCGCAGCGTGCCCTCGGCGGGGTAGCCGCAGCGCTCGGCCACCCGGCAGGAGGTGTCGTTGCCGACCGCGTGGGCGATCTCGATCCGCCGGGTGCCGGCCGTGGCGATGCCCCAGTCGGTCACGGCCCGGGTGGCCCGGGTGGCGAGGCCTCGGCCGCGCGCGGCCGGGAGCAGCCAGTAGCCGATCATCGCGAGCCCGTCGGCCCGGTCGACCCAGCGCAGCGCCGAGTTGCCCAGCAGTGTGCCGTCGGCGGCGTCGATCACGGCGAAGGCGGCCGTGGTGCCGCCGGCCCAGCCGGCGTCGCAGCGGTCGAGGTAGGCCTCGGCCCCGGCCCGGTCGGTGGCGCGGATCGGGTTCCACCGGGCGATCGCCGGATCGGCGGCGGCGGCGAGCAGACCGGCGGCCGCACCGCCCCGGACCTCGGTCCGCCGGCCCCAGGGGCGGAGCAGGGCGTCGCCCAGGTCGAGCGTCACGGGGGCGAAGCCGCGCTGGTCGGGGGTGGTCTCCTGAGTGCTCATCCGGCTTTCCTATCCCGTTCCCGGTGCGCTCGCCAGCGAATTATTCGCGCCGGCTGCCGCCCCACCGGCGGGCCGGGGGCGGAGACCCCCGGCCCGCCACGGGCGACGGGCGTCAGATCCGGGCCAGGTACCCGTTGTCGACGAGCCAGAGCACGTTCAACCGGACCGGCCCGTTCGGGACGAGCGCGGCGTCGAGCTGGTACTGGAGGCCGTGGCCGGGCTGGCCGAACCACGGTGCGATCGGGCCGGCGTGCACCTTGAACGGCTTCAGCACCTTGTAGTCGTGGTAGTTGCAGCTCGGCGCCGGGGTGCTGTCGAGGCTCTGCGGCGGGATCGAGCGGCTGGCGTAGGGCAGGCCCTCGGGGGCGAGGAAGGAGCCGTACTCGCTGCCGTAGCGGTCGATGTTCTGGTTCGGGTACAGGGTGATCTCGAACTCGACCGGGGTGCCGTCCGGCAGGGTGACGTACCCGTTGGCCGGCGGGTAGATCCAGCCCGGGCTGCCGTTGTTCGCGGTGGGGCTGTAGTAGGTGGCGAGGAACTTGTCCTCGGAGAGGCCGCCGGTGCGCTTGTAGCCGATCAGCTCGCGGCCGACCGGGCCGGTGCGCGGCAGGTCCTCGGGGCCGAGGCGGGGGTCGCCGTGGTGGTCGGCCGTCGAGCACTCGTCGGACGGGGTGGCGGCGACCGCGTCGGCGGCGGTCGCCGGGACGGCCGGGGCGAGCAGGGCCACGACCGCGGCGAGCGGCGCGAGAAGCAGGCGAAGGCGAAGGCGCACGATGTCTCCGTCGTATCGGCATCGGAGCGGACCGGCGAGCGATTCGTCACCCTCCGTGTCCAGGTCGCCACCCAGGCAAGCGGATCACCTGACCCCCCGTCAACAGGAACGGCCGACAGCACCGCCCGTTTCCCCGGATTCGGCCAACCGGCGCCCGGACGGTCGCGGGGGCGTGCAGGATGGAGGGTCACGCCCCCACCCGGAGTCGCGCCACCCGGAGTCGCGCCACCCGGAGCCGCGCCACCCGAAGCCGCGCCACCCGGAACCGCACCACCCGGGCCCGCGCCGCCCGGACGGCCTCACCGGCTGCTGGGCGCCAGCTTGCCGAGGGCGTGCACCAGCCGGTCGAGGGCGTCGCGGGAGTTCGGCTCGGTGAGGTTGACCATCAGCCGGAAGGCCACCTTCAGCAGGGCCGGGTGGCCGAGACCGAGCGCGCCGGCGGTACCGAGCAGCCTGGGGCGGGCCAGCAGGTCGGCGACGAGCCGGCCGAGCGCGAAGTAGCCGTCGTAGGCGGAGCGCAGCGCCTGCGGGTAGCCCCGCAGGGCGAGTTCGCGCCCCCGGTCGGTGCGCCGGGCCAGCGCCTGGACGACCGTCTCGGCGGCATAGCGCCCGGACTCCATCGCGTACGCGATGCCCTCGCCGGTCGCCGGGCTGACCGTCCCGCCCGCGTCGCCGACCAGCAACAGGCCGTCGGCGTAGTGGGGTTGGCGATTGAGGCCCATCGGGAGGGCGGAGCCGCGGACGGGTTCGGTGACACCGTCGGGGGTGTAGCCGTACTCGGGCGGCAGGGCCTCGCACCAGCGCCGCAGGAGGTCCCGCCAGTCGAGCTCGCCGGCCACCGCGGCGGTGTCCAGGACGCCGAGGCCCACGTTGGCGGTGCCGTCGCCCATCCCGAACACCCAGGCGTAGCCGGGCAGCAGGCGCCGGGCCGGGTCCTTGGGGTCCCGCAGGTCGAGCCAGGCCTCCAGATAGCGGTCCTGGTGGCGCGGAGTGGTGAAGTACGTCCGGTAGGCGACGCCCATCGCGCGGTCGGTGCGGCGGTAGCGCTTCATCGCGAGCGAGAGCCGGGTGGAGTTGCCGTCGGCGGCGACCACCAGCGGCGCGCGGTAGTCGACGGGCCGCCGGTCCTCCCCCAGCCGGGCCGTCACACCGATGATCCGGCCGGACCGCTCGTCGACCAACGGGCCCGCCACGTTGGCCCGTTCGATCAGCCGGGCGCCCGCCGAGGCGGCCCGGCGGGCGAGCAGCTCGTCGAAGTCGGCCCGCCGCCGGACCAGTCCGAACGACGGGAACGCCGACAGCTGCGGCCAGTCCAGCTCCAGCGTGCGCCGTCCGGAGATCAGGCGCAGCCCCCGGTTGTGCAGCCAGCCGGCCTCCTCGGAGACGTCGATGCCGAGGTCGACCAACTGCTTGGTGGCGCGCGGTGTCAGACCGTCGCCGCAGACCTTCTCCCGGGGGAAGGCCGACTTCTCCAGCAGCAGCACGTCGAGCCCGGTCCGCGCGAGGTGGTAGGCGGCGGTGGAGCCCGCCGGGCCGGCTCCGACCACGATCACGTCGGCGCCCTCCTCCGGGCGGCCGGGGGCACCGTCGGCGGACAACTGCTGCTCGGGGCCTGGCATCTCGCACTCCCACGGGGTCTGATCGGCTGCGGACTCAGCGGTCTCAGACGATAGGGACAGCGGCCGCCGTGCCGCGCCCCGACACGCGGGCCCCGCCCCGATCACCGGCCGTTACCGGCCATCGGGGCGGGGCCCGCGCCGCTCCGTCAGAGGCCGCCGTTGACCACCGCGCTGGAGACCGCGCCGTAGCGGACGTTCCACTTGTCGAGGATCTTGTCGTACTCGCCGCCGCGGATCACCTGGTCCAGCGCCTTGGCGACGGCGTCCCGCAGGGCGGTGTTGTCCTTGGCGACGGTGATGCCGTACGGGCCGGACTGCAGGAAGTGCGTGTTGGCCAGCTGGAACACCCCGGCCCGGCCCGGTTGGGTGGTGTTGTACTGGGCCACCGGGTAGTCGTTCAGATCGGCGACCGCGGTACCGGCGGCCACCTCGGCGAGCGCCTGCTCGTCGGTGTCGAAGCGGTGGATCTGCAGCTGCTTGCCGATCCGCAGGCAGGCCGCCGTCTGCCGGCCGGCCAGCTCGTCCTGGACGGTGCCGCGCTGGACGGCGACGGTACGGCCGCAGAGGCTGTCCAGGGTGGTCAGGTTCAGCTGGTTGCCGGCCTTGACCACCATCGAGGTGCCGGTGGCGAAGTAGTCGACGAAGTCCACGCCCGCGTCGGCCTGGTGCCCGTCGTCGGCGGCGCCGAGCTGGCGCTGCTTGGTGTCGATCACGGCCGACATCGCCAGATCGAGCTGCTTGGCCTGGACGGCCGGAATCAGCTTCTCGAACGGCATGTCGGTGAACTCGACCCGGAGGCCGAGGTAGGAGCCGATCGCCTTGGCGAGCTCGGGGTCCAGCCCGGCGGGCTCGCCGGCCGGGTCCTTGAAATCGACCGGCGGGTAGTTGAGGTAGGAGCCGATCCGGAGCACGCCGGCGTCCCGGACCGCCTTGGGGAGGCGGGCCCGGAGGTCCTGCTGGCTGCCGGGCGGCGGGACGGCGGCGCTGCCGCAGCCGGAGAGCAGCAGCCCGCCCGCGCCGAGCGCGGCGGCGCGCAGCGGCGCCCGGGACCGGGTGCGGGTGGCCGGGGAGGTGGCTGCGGGGGTGGATGTGGCTGCGGGGGTGGATGTGGGGGTGGGAACGGGCATACGGGTGCAGTGCATCGCGATGTCTTCTTCGCAGGTGAGGGTGAGCAGACAGGGAGACGCCGCGCCGGAAATGGCTGCCGGGGTACGGAGCGCGGACCTCGTCGCCGTGTGCCCGATCGGGCCACCCTGGGGTGAGGGGGTGGCCGGTCGGCGGAGGCCCGCCGTCGGGGGCGGTCGGGGGCCATCCTCGCACCCCGGCCGACGGACCGGCGCGGCGGGTCGGGGCGAGGGCCGGGGCGAGGGTCGGCTCAGGGCCGCGCGGCCGGTCGGGCGGGGACCGGCGGACGGCGGACGGACAAGCAGCGGGCGGGCCCGCGACCTCGTGGTCGCCGGCCCGCCCGCTGCGGCCCACCGGATCGCCCGGGGAGTGCCCCGGGAGCGACCCGGGACTGCTCGGACGGTGCTCAGGGATTGATCGCGAGCACCACGTACGCCGCCAGCACCGAGAGGTGCACGGCGCCCTGCAGCGGTGTCGCACGGCGCGGGATGACGGTCAGCGTGCCGACCGCGACGGTCAGCACGAGCAGCACCAGGTGCGTCGGCCCGAGGCCCAGCTCAAGCGGCCCCGGGAGCCAGGCGGAGGCCACCGCGACGGCCGGGATGGTCAGGCCGATGCTCGCCAGCGCCGAGCCGAGCGCCAGGTTGAGGCTGGTCTGCACCCGGTTGCGCACGGCCGAGCGCAGCGCCGCGATGGTCTCCGGCGCCAGCACCAGGAGCGCGATCACCACACCCACCACCGAGGACGGCAGCCCGGCCGAGTAGACGGCGGACTCGATGGTCGGCGAGACGCCCTTGGCCAGCCCCACCACCGAGATCAGCGCGACCGCGAGCAGCCCCAGGCTGACCCTGGTCGCCCGCAGGCTCGGCGGATCGGCGTGGTCCTCCTCGTCGAGCACCGTGCCCTCGGGGGTGACGGGCAGGAAGTAGTCGCGGTGGCGGAAGGTCAGGGTGGCCACGAACAGCCCGTACAGCAGCAGCGAGGCGGCGGCCGCGAAAGCGAGCTGGGCGGGCGCGAACACGGGGCCCGGCGAGCTGGTGGTGAAGGTCGGCAGCACCAGGCTGAGCGTGGCGAGGGTGCCGATGGTGGCCAGCGCCGCACCCGTGCCCTCGGCGTTGAACACCGCCACCCGGTACTTGATCGCGGCCACCAGGATGGAGATCCCGAGGATGCCGTTGCAGGTGATCATCACGGCGGCGAACACGGTGTCCCGGGCCAGCGTGGCGGCCTTGTCCCCGCCGTCCGCCATCAGGGTCACGATCAGCGCCACCTCGATGACGGTGACCGCGACCGCCAGCACCAGCGAGCCGAACGGCTCCCCCACCCGGTGCGCCACCACCTCGGCGTGGTGCACGGCGGCGAGCACCGCACCGGCCAGGAAGCAGGCCATCAGGCCCACCACCCAGCCGGGCAGGTCGCGGTGCCAGGTGAGGACAAGGACGACGAACGACACCACCGGGACGACGACGGTCCACTGCGTGGTGGCCGCGCGGAGCTTCGTGATCATGCGGCCGAGCATCGCATTCCGGGGCCCCGGTAGCCGGGCGACGCCGCCGGTGGGGCGGCACGGATGTGGCCGAGGTCATGCCGCGCCGGCCCGTGCCGGGGCGTTCAGCCCCCGTACTCCGCGAGGTAGCCGAGCACCTTCGCGACGTGCGGCTTGACCCGGTCGGGGACGCCGCCCGCGTCGGCGACGGTCTTGTCGCTGGTGCGGTAGCCGGCGGTGACCAGGGCCGGCAGGTCGCCGGTGTAGCCGCGGCGTTTGAGCTGCTGGTCGAGCCAGCAGACGTAGTTGCCCATCGAGGCGATCGCGTCGGCCGGCTCCATGTAGTCCTTGGCGCCGTCGTGGTCGCCGTCCTGCGCCCAGGCGTTGAAGACGGCCGGCGTCCACATCGCCACGCCGTACTCGCCGGTCTCCGGGCGGGCGGCCTCCGGGTCGAAGCCGCTCTCGGCCTTGAGCATGGCCGCCAGCAGGACCGGGGTGATCTCGGGCTCGGGGCAGCGGCGGGCGGCGTCCTCGATCGGGCCGCGCAACGCGGCGGGGACGTCGGCACCGGCCGGGATCGCCCCGGTCCGCGCGGGACTGCCGACGGTCGGCGCCGGGTGCGCCGGCACCGGGCCGGTGGACGCCTGGCCGGTGGACGCCCGGCCGGTGGACGCCGGCCCGCCCGCCACCGATCCGCCCGACACCGGCCCGCCCGACACCGATCCGCTCGGCTCCGGGCCACCGGCGAGGAGCAGCGCGACGGTGGCCACCGCCACCAGAGCGGCTCCCGCCCACAGCCCCCGCCGCCGGCCCGCGCGGCGGCGCGCCCACGCCGACCCGCGCACCACCGGCGCGGTACCGGTCCCGGCCCGCCCCGCCGGCGCGGCCAGCAGCTCGGCCCGCAGGGCGGCGAGGTCCACCCGGGCCCGCTCCGCGCGGTCCGCGGCCAGGCAGGCCGTGACCGCCGGGCGCCAGCGCGCGGGCAGCGCGTCGTCCAGTCGCAGCGGGGCCGCGCCGCGCGCGTAGGCCTGCGCGGCGAGCGAGCGGGCGCGCGCGGTGGCGCCGAGGAAGGGGTGCAGCCCGCCGGTGAGCAGCTGGTGGGCGAGGACGCCGAAGGCCCAGATGTCGGCGCTGGGCCGCACGGCGACGCCCCGGGCGCCGGTGCGCTGGGACCACCACTCGGGCGGGACGTGGTCGGGCGAGCCGAGCGGCGGGGCGTAGGCGTGGGTGCCCTCCAGTTCGGCGGTCAGGCCGAAGTCGGCGAGTTTGGCGGTGCCGTCCGGCATCAGCAGGACGTTGCCGGGCTTGAGGTCGCCGTGCACCCAGCCCGCGGCGTGCATGTGGGCGAGGCCGGCGCAGACCCCGGCCAGGATCCGCTCGGCGTCGGGGACGGGCGTGTGCGGCCGGGCGGCGGTGAGGGCGTCCTGGAGGCTGCCGGCGGCGCGTTCCATCACCAGGGCGAGCGCACCGTCGAGCCGTGGGTGCGCGGGGTCGTCGACGGTGACGACGGCGAGCGTGCGGATCAGGTTCGGGTGGTCCGCGCGGCGGCTGAACCGCGTCTCGCTGCGCGCGACCTGCGCCATGGTGCGGCGCTGGCCGGGGCTGAGCCGGGCCGGGCAGAGGAACTTGACCGCGAGGTCCGCCGGCTCGCCGGGCCGTTCGGCGGCGTAGACGCTGCCCCAGGCGCCGGCGCCGATCGGCTCGCCGATGCGGTACCCGGCCAGGGCGTAGCCGGGCGGCACGTCGAAGGGCGGTTCACCGGGCCGGGCGGGTGGCCGGCCGCCGGGCCGGGCGGGTGGCGGCACGACGGGGTCAGCAGGCCCGCCGGGGCGGGAGCAGGGCCAGGTGCTCCTCCCGGACGAGGTCGAACCGCAGTGCCAGTGCGACGAGTTCCTCCCGTTTGCCGCCGCCCCGGGCCGCCTCGTCCGGGGTCTCGTCGGCTGCCTCGCGCAGCCGCAGTTTGGTGGCCACCAGGTAGTCGATGTGGTAGTTGACGGCGGATCGGGTGAGCCCCCGGCAGGCGGGCAGGGCGCGCAGCCTGGCCAGCACGTCGGCGACGCCGGGGACGACGGCGGCGGACGGCGAGCGCAGTCTCGGCTCGCAGAGCGCGAGCAGGACGAGGAAGTACTTGGCGGTCGGGTCGAGCGCGAACGGGCTGACCGTGAGCTCGCCCTCGTCGGCCGCCGGCTCGCCGTCCAGATAGGCGTGCTGGGGGGCGAAGACCTTGAACACGGCCGGTCCGTCGAGGGCCGGCAGCAGGACGCGGGAGAACTCGAACGGCACCGGCGCGCCCAGCCGGCCGGGGGCCACCTTGACGTGCTCGCCGGCTCCTTCGAGGTTCTCCACCACGTACGTCGCGGAGGCGCTGAAGTTGGAGAGCCGCCAGTAGTCCTCGGCGGCGGTGATCTCGCCGGCACGGCGCGAGACGCCCTGGTCGGCGAGGGGGATGGCGAGCGGCCGGCCGGGCTCACCGCGCCCGAACTCCGCGACCTCGCCCGGGCCGAGGTGCAGCAGCGCGGGCCGGCCGGGCGGCGCCGAGCGCCCGCCGGACGGTCCGCGCCGCCCGCCGATCGGTGCGGGCCGCCCACCGGGCGGGGCTTTGGGGCGGGGTTCGGGCAGTTGCACGATGACCGTGTCCATGCAGGCCACCTCCGTAGGTCGCGTCGATCGTAGCCGTCCGAACGGCTTCGCGCCGGTCCGCCACCCGTACGAGTGAACGCGGCGGGGTCGCGGACGGCAGCGCCCACAGCTTCTCCAACCATCGTGCCACAGACGGGACTTGATACTCCCCCGGTCCGATCCGGCAGCGGGGGCACGCGATGGGGCGCGTCGCGCGGACCACCCCGCCGCCCGGACGGCGCGCGCGGGCCGTCGAGACCGCCGGCACCCCGGGAGCCCCGGGAGGTGCCACCCGACCGGAGTCCCACCCGCCGGTTGCAGTACGTAGTTGAACCGTCACCTTGAGTGTGACGCAGCGCACATGTGTCATGCCCATGAAATGTGCAAGACTCATCCCACGGAGTGAGATTCCCTTGATTTCCAAGGAGGTTCATATCATGCGCGCTCGGATCGCAGCCCTGATGGTCGCGGTGGCAGGGATCACGGCGTCGATGGCCGCCCCGGCCTCGGCGGCGACGACGACGGGTGAGGCCGGTGGTACGGCGTGTATCGCCGTGGTCAACCACCCCTGTGTGTGGCTCGAGAAGGACGGCGGAGGAGTCGTCGGGGTGGCCCAGGTGTCGCCGTCCTCCCCGGCGCAGCTGACGCTGGTTCGGGTCGAGGTCAGGACCCAGCGGGCCTGGGGCAGCCCGTGGGTCACCGTCGCCTCCGCGACCACCGTCACCAACGGCCTCGCCAAGGCCGTCACGCCGCGCGTGGTCACCAAGGACCTCCGGATGATCTGCGCGGTCGGCGGCCCGGCCCTGGAGGCCGAGCAGCACGTGACCAGCTGCACCGGCCCCTTCTGATCCACCCTCCGATCCGCCGAAGACCCCCGAGGAGCCCCGGGCAGAGCCGGGGATTCCGGCAGGTCCGGGGATCCACGAGCCGGGGCCTCGGGCCCCCTCTCCAGGGTCGGCCGCCGGGTCCGCAACCGGCGGCCGACCCGCACCCGCACCCGGCGCACCCGCACCCCGCGCCCGTCCGCAGGTCCTTCCCCCCGGTACCACCAGCGGCCACTCAGGAAGCTCCCAGCCCGCACTCAGGCCAAGCGCGCGCCAACAATGCGCCAACCTCCCCCCGAAACCCGCCCGCCGTGTGCAACCCTCCTCGGAGCATGGGATTTTGCACTATCTTGGCAATTCGGGGAGCGGGGCGGGCCGCCCACCCGGCAGGCGTGCGCCGAGCGGCGGATCCTGCCCGTGTGCCGGGCCCGACTCCCGCCACCGCAGTGCCCACGGCAGTGCTCGTGGCAGTGCTCACGGGGAGGAAGGGGGAGCGTGTCGATGCCCGAGGGGACCACGCGTTCGACCGGGGCCGGCGACGGCCCGACCACCAGGGCGGCAGGCCCGACCATCGAGGCCGCGGGCCCGTCGGTCAGGGCGGCAGGCCCGACCGACGACGCCTGCGCCGGGGGCGGAACCGGGGCCGGGGCCCCACCGGGCGGCCGGCTCGCCGGACGACGGAGCAGCGTCGACGCGGCGCTGCGCAACTCCCCGCTCCAGCCGCTGTTCCGGCTCGCCGCCACCCGCCGCCTCGCCGTCCTCGCCTACCACGGTGTGGACGACCCGCGGACCTTCGCGCTCCAGATGGCCCGTCTGGTCCGGATCGCCCGCCCGGTCTCGCTGGCCCGGGTCGAGCAGGCCGTCCACTCCGGGCGTCCGCTGCCGGCCCGCAGCGTGCTGGTCACCTTCGACGACGGCGACCGCAGCGTGCTCACCGAGGGCCTGCCCGTGCTCACCCGGCTCCGGATCCCGGCGGCCGCCTTCGTGGTCACCGAACTCATCGACAGCGACCGGCCGTTCTGGTGGTCGGAGGCCTCCTACCTGGCCTCCCGCGGCGGCACCGCCCGCGGCCTGGCCGGCTGTGCCCCCGGCGCGGTGGTGCGCCGGCTGAAGACCCTGCCCGACGGCGACCGCCGCGCCGCCCTCGCCGAGCTGCGCGAGAGCGCCCGCACCCGCGCGCCCCGGCAGGAGCAGCTCACCCGGCACGACCTGCTGACCCTCCACCGCTCCGGCGTGGCGATCGGCAACCACACCGCCGGCCACCCCTGCCTCGACCGCTGCGAGGACGCCACCCTGCGGGACGAGATCACCAGCGCCCATCACGCCCTCACCGGCTGGCTCGACGGTGAGGAGCCCACCGCCTTCGCCTATCCCAACGGCAACGTCGACCAGCGCGCCGACACCGTGCTGCGCCGGCTCGGCTACCGGGTCGGTTTCCTGTTCGACCACCGGCACGACCGGTTGCTGCCCAGACGCCCGCTGCGGATCAGCCGTCTTCGGGTGAACTCCACCACCAGCCGGGACAGGTTCGACACAATTCTCTCCGGGCTTCATCCGGCCGTGCACCGGCTGCGCGGCGGCGCCTGAACGAGACGTGGGGGGCGGGGCGTTGGGGACGACGGAGAGCGGGACGGCAAGCCCGGGCACACCGGGCACGGACCCGGCGGTCGTCGCGGTCGCGGCTGGGGCGGCCGGCCCCGTCCGGTACCGGACGGCCGCGCTGCCGGCGCAGGTGCTGGACGGCTGGCGGGAGCTGGCGGCCGCCGATCCGGGCGGCTCGTGGTTCACCACGCCGGAGTGGGCGCTCTCCTGGTGGGAGACGCTCGGCGCGGAGCAGGGTGCCGGCGAGGTCACGGTCTGGCGCGAGCCGGACGGCCGGGTCAGCGCCGTCGTCCCGCTGCTGCGCACCCGGCGGCGGCTGCACCCGCGCGCGCCGCTGACCGTCCCCTGCCTGACGGTGCTGGGCTCCGGCCCCGGCGCCGCCGACCACTGCGGCGTCCTCGCCGCGCCCGAACGGCGCGCCGAGGTCACCGCCTGGCTGGCGCGCCGCGCCCGGCGGGCGACGCTGCTGCTCACCGATCTCGACCCCGGTCAGCGCCCGCTGCTGCCGGCCGGTGCGGCGGAGGTCGGCCGCACCCCGTGCCCGCGCGTCGACCTCGCGGCCGGCCCGGACGCGCTCGGCTCCCGCCAGTTCCGTGCCGACCTGCGCCGCTACGGCCGCAAGCTCGCCGCCGAGGGCGTCACCTTCCGCTGGGTGGCGCCGGCCGTCGGGGACGGTGAACTCGCCGAGCGGTACGCCCTGTTGACCGCCGTGCTCCGGCTGCACGGGCTGCGCCGGGCCGCCCTCGGACTGCCGACCACCTTCGACGCGGCCCGCGCGCCGCTGCACGTGCGGCTGATCGAGCGTGCGGCCGCCACCGGCAGCGGCGAGGGCCCGGCCTTCGTGGTCGCCGAGCGGGCCGGGGAGGTGGTCGGCGTCCTCTACGGGTTCCGCTGGCGGGACACCTTCGCCTACTACCAGATCGGTTGGGACCAGACCTGGGCCCCGCTGCGGCTCGGCACGGCGGTGATCGCCGAGGCCGTCCGGGCGGCCGCCGGGCAGGGCCTCACCACCTTCGACTTCCTGCGCGGCACCGAGCCCTACAAGTACCGTTTCGACGCGGTGGACCGGGAGGACGTCTCCTGGCTGGTGCCGCACGGGCTCTCCGGTGCGCTGCTCGGCCTCAAGTACCGGGCCAAGGAGGCCCGGCAGGGCTGATCCCCCGACCGCCGGCGGCGTCCGGCACGGGGGACGGCCGTCACCGGCGCCCCTTCAGCCACCCGGCCAGGGCGTCCAGGGCCGGGGCCGGGTCACGGCGGCCGATGCCGATCCGGAAGCGGTCGGCCGGGGTGGGGGTGAGGTCGGAGCGGTAGATGCTCGCCGGCAGGAGGAGGACGCCGGCCTCCTCGACCAGCCCGGTGCAGAACGCCTCGACGCCGTCCGGCCCGAGGTAGCGCGGGTAGGCGACGCAACCACCGTCCGGGGCCCGCCAGTCGAACAGCTCGGCGTGCTCGGCGAAGAAGGCGTCGAAGAGCGGCAGGTTGGCGGCGATGATCGCACGGTTGCGGGCCAGGATCTGCTCGCGGTTGCGGATCGCGATCCGGGCCAGGACCTCGCTGGGGGCCGAGTTGCAGATGGTGGTGTAGTGCTTGGCACGCTCCAGGCGGGACCGCAACTCCCGGTCCCGGCAGGCGATCCAGCCGATCCGCAGACCGGGCAGGCCGAGCGACTTGGAGGTGACGTTGAGCGAGAGGGCCCGCTCGGAGAGGTCGGCGGCCTGTGGCAGGGTCCGGGCCGGGTCGCGCTCCAGGCCGCGGTAGACCTCGTCGCTGAAGAGCCGGATGCCGCGCTCGTCGCAGAGTTCGGCCAGGCGGGTGAAGTCGTCGGCCCCGATGACCTTGCCGGTCGGGTTGTTGGGGAAGTTGACCGAGACGACCCGGGTGTTGGGGCGCAGCGCGGCGGTCAGCTCGTCGAGGTCGAGCGCCCAGTCCCGCCCGGCGTCCAGCGCGAGGCCGGTGACCTCGCAGAGGGAGAGCGGAACGGTCTCGGCGGACTGGTAGTTGGGGGTCAGCACGACGGCGTGGTCGTCGGGGCCGAGCAGCACCTGCATGGCGAGGTTGAGCGCCTCCTGGGCGCCACCGAAGCAGATCACGTCGTCGGCCTCGACGTGCTCGTACATCTCGGCGACGGCGTGGCGCAGGGCCGGGTCGCCGAAGGTCTCGGTGTAGCCGAGGGCGAGGGTGTCCCAGGCCTGCCGCTCCTCGGGGCCCGCCAGGGCGAGCAGTTCGGACATCGTCATGGTCTGCGCGTCGGAGGCGGTGAGGTGGTGGCGGGCGGTGAACTCCCAGCGGGAGAAGTAGGTTTCCAGCCGGAAGTCGGGGAGCGTGGTCATCTCTGGTTCCTCGGGTTCCTCTGTGGTGCGGTGGGGCCCGGCGCGGCGGCGGCCCGCGCTTCGGCGTGCGGTGCTTCGGCGTTCGGTGTTTCGGCGGCCCGCGCGGCGGCGGTCCGCGCTTCGGCGTGCGGTACACCGGCGTTCGGTGCCTCGGCTCCGGGACCGGGCTCGGCCCTGGCCTCGGCGAGCAGGGTGTAGACGGTGGAGCGCGACACCTTGAGCGCCGTCGCGACGGCCGGCACGGCCCGGCGCACGGCGAACACCCCGGCCCGGTCGAGTTCGCGCAGGACGGCGAGCCGGTCCTCGCGGCCGAGCCGCTCCGGCGGGCGTCCGTGGGCGCGGACGTAGCCGCCGATGACGTCGTTCATCCGCTCCGTCCAGTCGCGCTCGAAGAGCGGTGCGGGGCGCGGCGCGGTGGGTGCGGCGAAGCCGGCCAGCAGGGTGGCGGCGTGCTCCAGCGGTCCGCGGTCGAAGTTGACGCAGAGCACCGCCGCGGGCCGGCCGCCGTCGTCGCGCAGGACGGCGCTGACGGAGGAGAGCCGGCGGCCGTCGGGCAGCAGCTTCTCGTAGGGCCCGAAGACGTCGGACCCGTAGAGGTCGGGCAGGGCGGGGTCCAGTTCGTCCAGCTCGCCGAGGAGAGACGGGTCCCCGGGGGCGCGGCCGCTCATCGGGTTCCAGACGGCGAGCACCTCGTCCCGGACGGCGTCGTGCAGCACCACTTCGGCGTACGGCCCGAGCAGCAGCGCCACCGCCTGGCAGACGGGCGCCCAGGTCCGGACGCGCGGGTCGGGGGTCTCTGCGGTCATATGTGGACTGTACGTCCAGGCTGGACGTTTCGTCCAGGGCGGTTCGGAGCAGTCCCCGGCTCCGCGCACGGCAGATCATCGAGGGCCCCGAACGGGCTCCGCCCACCGCGGACGACCGGCGGAGGGGCAGATGGACAAAGTCCGACAAACGACAAGGGCAAGGAGGTCTGCACACTCCTTGCCACTATCAAGATATAGCCCGAAGGGGGCCTTGCGGCAAGGCCCCGGTCGGGGCGCACAATGGCCGACCTGAGGCCGGAACCTGTGGAAATGACGGATTCACGAAAGGCGTCTCCTTTTGTGGGCTTATCGGTCCCACAGGGGCGCAGCACCGCCGGCGGACCTCACGGTGCGGTGGCGGGGCCCGGGCGCGGAACACCGGGCGGGTGCACCGCCGCCGGACCGCGCGGACCGGCGCCGGCCGACATACCAGTCTCGTTGAATGGGCGTGCAGATGATTGACGTGATCGTGGTCGGCAGCGGACCGACCGGCCTGATGCTGGCCTGCGAGTTGCGGCTGGCCGGAGTGCACGTGGTGGTGCTGGAGAGGTCGGCGGAGCCGAGCAGGCAGTCCCGCGGCCGCGGCCTGCACGCGCGCAGCGTCGAGATCATGGACCAGCGCGGACTGCTGGAGCGGTTCCTCGCGGTCAGTGACACGTTCCAGGTCGGCGGCTTCTTCGGCGGCATCCACAAACCGTGGCCGGACACCCTGGACACCGCCCACCCGTACGGCCTCACCGTCGCGCAGCAGGTCACCGAGCGGCTGCTCGACGAGCGCGCCCTGGAACTCGGTGCCGAGATCCGGCGCGGCTGCGAGGTGGTCGCGCTGAGCCAGGACGAGGACGGCGTGACCGCCGGGCTGGCGGACGGCACGCAGCTGCGCTCGCGCTACCTCGTCGGGTGCGACGGCGGCCGCAGCGCGGTGCGCAAGCTGCTCGGCGTCGGCTTCCCCGGTGAGCCCTCCACGGTCGAGACGCTGCTGGGCGACATGGAGGCGACCGCGGACCGGGCGACGATCGCCGCCGTCGTGGACGAGGTCCGCAAGACCCAGCTGCGGTTCGGCGCCGTCCCCGACGTGGACGGGAACGAGGGCGTGTACCGCATCGTCGTGCCGGCCGACGGAGTGGCCGAGGACCGTACGGCCGCACCGACCCTGGAAGACTTCCGGCGGCAGCTGCGGGCCCACGCGGGCACCGACTTCGGCGTGCACGCGCCGCGCTGGCTGTCCCGGTTCGGCAACGCGACCCGGCAGGCCGAGCGCTACCGGGTCGGCCGGGTGCTGCTGGCCGGCGACGCGGCACACATCCACCCGCCGACCGGCGGCCAGGGCCTCAACCTCGGTGTCCAGGACGCGTTCAACCTCGGCTGGAAGCTGGCCGCCGAGGTCAACGGCTGGGCACCGGAGGGGCTGCTGGACAGCTACCACGCCGAACGGCACCCGGTGGGCGCCGCCGTGCTGGACAACACCCGCGCGCAGATCACGCTGATGGCGACCGATCCGGGGGCGGTCGCACTGCGCGAACTGCTCTCCAAGCTCATGGACTTCGAGGAGGTGAACCGCTACGTGACCGGGATGATCACCGCGGTCGACGTCCGCTACGACCTCGGCGCGGACCACGACCTGGTCGGCCGGCGGCTGCGGGACGTGCAGCTGAAGCAGGGCCGCCTCTACGAGCTGATGCACGACGGCCGCGGCCTCCTGCTCGACCGGACCGGCCGGCTCTCGGTGGCGGGCTGGGCGGACCGGGTCGACCACGTCGTCGACATGAGCGAGGAACTGGACGTGCCCGCGGTGCTCCTGCGGCCGGACGGCCATGTGGCGTGGGTCGGGGACGACCCGCAGGAGCTGCTCGACCGGCTGGCCCGGTGGTTCGGCGCTCCCACCGGCTGAGCGCGGCACGGGAGACGCCCCCGTGGGACGGCTCCGCCCCGCCGTGTGGACGGCGGGGCGGAGCCGCGGGCTCAGCCGGTCAGTTGCAACTGATCAGCAGCGCCAGGGTGGCCGAGCAGGTGCGGGCCGCGCGGTCGTTGGCCGCCACCGGGTCGGTGGGCGCGCTCGCGGTGCGGACGGCGGTGACGGTGAAGGTCCGGCCCAGGTTGAACAGGCCCACGTGGACCGTCACGTGCCGGGTGACGCTCGCCCCCTTCGCCAGCGGACCGGCGATCGCGCAGGTCAGCTTGCCGGCCGCGATGGTGCAGTCGGTGGAGGAGGAGGTGAAGCCGGCGGGCAGATCGGCGGTGACGGTCGCCGAGGTCACCGTCTCCGGGCCCTGGTTGGTCACCGTGAGGGTGTAGTCGACCCGCCCGGAGAGCAGCCCGCCCACCGGGTTCGCGCCGAGCGACACCGCGAGGTCGGCGGTGGGCGCGACGAAGGTGAAGCGCCCGGCCGGGACGACGGCGCTGGTGCCGCCGGCCGTGGTGACCCGGACGTCGACCGCCCCGGCGGCCGAGGCCGCGGGCGCGGTGGCGGTGCAGCTGGTCTCCGTGCACGAGAAGGCGGTGGCGTTCCCGGCGGCGCCGAAGGTGACGGCGGTCGCCCCGGCCAGGTCGGTACCGGTGACGGTGACCGTCGTCCCGCCCGCCTGCGGGCCGGACGCCGGGCTGACGCCGGTGACCACCGGCACCGGCAGCGGGAAGCCGAGCAGCGTCACGGCGCCCGCGGCGAAGTCGGCCAGGTAGCCGCGCCGCCCGTCGGGGGTGAGGGCGAGCGCGTACGGGTTCGTGCCGACCGGGACCGTCGAGGTGACGGTGCGGTCCGCGGTGGCGATCACGCTCAGGGTGCCGTCCGTGTAGTTCGAGGCGTACGCGGACTTCCCGTCGGGCGAGAGCGCGACCGAGAACGGGTTGGCCCCCACCGTCACCGTGCCGACGACGGTGCGGCCCGCCGTGTCCAGCACGCTGACGGTGTCGTCGCCCCCGTTGGCCGTCCAGAGCCGGGCGCCGTCGGAGCTCAGCGCCAGGCCGAACACGCCGTGGCCGACGGGGACGCTGGCGCTCACCGTGTTGCTCGCGGTGTCGATGACGTCCACCGTCTGGGTGCCCGAGGCGGCCACGTAGACGTGCGCGCCGTCCGGGGAGACGGCCACGCCGTGCGGCTCGGCGCCGACCGGCACGGTCGCGGTGACGGTGTTGCTCGCGGTGTCCAGCACGCTCACCGTCCCGGCGCCGACGCTGCTCACGTACGCGTGGGCGCCGTCGGGCGCGACCGCCACCCCGAAGGGCTCGGCGCCGACCGGGACGGTGGCCGTCACGGTGTTGCTCGCGGTGTCCAGCACGCTGACCGCGTCGTCGAGGTGGTGGGTCAGGTAGGCGTGCCGCCCGTCGGGGGCCCAGGCGGCCGCGTACGAGCCGGTGCCCGCCGTGAAGGAGCCGGACACCGCCCCGGTGGCGGCGTCGAGCACGGTGACGGTGCCGCTGCTCTGGCTGGTCACGTACGCCCGGCTGCCGTCCGGCGCGAGCGCGACGCCCGCCGGGTAGGGCGCCACGGTGACGGTGGCCGTCACGACGGGCGCGGGCGCGACGGCCCAGGCGGTACCGGGCTGCACCAGCAGCGCGGCCGTGGCCGCGCCGGTGGCGACCACGGCCGTCCAGGTGCGGCTCGGGAAGCGGCTTATTCTCACGGGGGGATTCTCCAGATTCGTCGAACATCGGGGAACGGCCGGCACAGTGGCGGCCCGGTGGCCCACTGAGGCCGGACGAAGCGTAGAAGGCCGGTTGACGGACCGTCATGAGTTGACCGGGATTGTCGCCAAGTGTTTAGAAATGGTCGCTGTCCGAAACCGGCCCCCCGGGGGCGGCGCCCACCACCCCGTGCGGCCCCGAGGCGGCCCGGTGGCGGACCGGTGCCGGTCGGGAGCAGCCTGGGGGGAGGCGATCAGGACGTCCCCCGGGAGCGGCCATGGACGAGACCGACGTACTGGTGGTGGGCGCGGGCCCGGTCGGGCTGACGGCCGCGGCCGAGCTGCGCCGCCACGGGGTCGACTGCCGGATCGTGGACCGGCTGGTCACCCCGCAGCACTTCGCCAAGGCCGTCGGGGTGCAGCCGCGCACCATGGAGGTGTGGGACGCCATGGGCATGGTTCGGGCGGCCCTGGACGAGGCCGTCCCGATGCTCGGCCAGCTCTTCTTCGTCGACGGGAAGCCCGGCCCGCGGGTCGAACTCGCGCTGCCGCCCGACGTCCCGTACGGCTTCGCCGCGCTGCCCCAGTACACGACGGAGCGGCTGCTCACCGAACACCTCGCCGGGTACGGCACACCCGTCGAGCGCGGCACGGAGCTGGTCTCCGTCGAGCAGGACCAGGACGGCGTGCGGGCCCTGCTCCGCACCGCTTCCGGGTCGCAGGAGCTCCGGGCCCGCTACGCGGTCGGCTGCGACGGCGCGCACAGCCTGGTCCGCAAGGCCGCCGGCCTGCGCTTCGAGGGCGACGCCTTCCCCGAGCAGTACATGCTGGGCGACGTCGAGGTCGGCTGGGACGTCCCCGCCGGGTACGGCATCCGCGCCACCCACCACGGCGCGGACGGCCGGGTCGACGACCTGCTGGTCTGCATCCCGCTCCCGGGGCGGGGCCGGTACCGGATGTCGATGATGGTGCCGGACGAACTGTCCGGCGACGACGGCCGGGGGGACGGCGTGGAGCACGGACTGGAGAGCGGGGCCGCCCCCGATCTGCGGCACATCCAGGCCGTGCTCGACCGGCTCTCGCCGCAACCGGTGCACGCCTCGGCGCTGCGCTGGTCCTCCACCTTCCGGATCAGCCACCGCCTGGTGAACCACTACCGGTCCGGCCGGCTCTTCCTGGCCGGCGACGCCGCCCACATCCACCCGCCCACCGGGGCCCAGGGCATGAACACCGGCATCCAGGACGCCTACAACCTCGCCTGGAAGCTCGCGCTCGCGGTCCGGGGCATCGGTGCGGACGGCCTGCTCGACAGCTACCACGCCGAACGGCACCCGGTGGGCGCCGAAGTCGTCGGCCGGACGGTGCGGCACGCACGGGAGGGCGTGCCTGCGGACACCGGGGACCTGGAGACGATCCTGCGGCGGGAGGCGCAGTTGCTGGTCGGCTACCCGGACAGCCCGCTCGTCGAGCCGGCCTCCGGGGCGGGGCCACCGGCGCCCGGCGAGCGGGCACCGGACTGCCGGGGGCTGGACCGGGCGCTCGCCGGCTACCCGTTCCGGCTGTTCGACCTGTTGCGCGGCCCGCGCCACACCCTGCTGTTCCACGTCGACGCCGCCGCCCCGGACGAGCACGTGACCACCTGCGCGGTGGCCGCCCTCTCCACGGCCCACGGGCTGCTGGACGTCTACGCGGTGCTGGCACCGGACGCACCCGCACCCCGCTGGCGGCTGCCGACCGCCCGGGACACCGCGGGCGAGTTCCGCAGGGCGTACGCGGCCCGCCCCGGCGAGGCCTTCCTGATCCGCCCCGACGGCCACCTCGCCGGCCGGTTCCACCCGCCCACCCCGGAGGGCCTGGCCACCTGCCTGCGCCGCACCTTCGGAACGGGGTGAGCGGCGGCGCTCAGGAGGCCTCGCCGCCGCCCTCGCCGACCAGTCGCTGCCACAGCACCTCCGGCGCCACGGTCGCCCGGTAGTCGAAGAAGAGGTTCGGCTCGCCGCGTTCGGCCGCGAGCGAGTCGAGGGTCCGGTGCCGCAGGGCGTCGTCCAGGAAGCGGGGCCGGTCCCACGGGGCCGTCAGCATCGCGATCGGGACCGTCGCCGGCTCGTTCCAGCCGATGCACACCACCCAGCAGGCCATCTGGGGGAAGTAGCCCGAGACCGCGACCTGCCGCACCAACTCGCCGAGCGTGGAACCGCCGTCGACCTGCCGGACGTACTCGTGGGGGGCGTCCACATCGTCCCCCATGGCGACGCCGGCCCGCGTGAGAGTGACTCGCATGGGGGCCAGCGTAGCGACTATTCGTCATTATGACGACAACCCCTCGGCGCGCCGCCACCCTCGTCATTGGTGGACTATCGGCCATTCTGGCGACCGATCGATCCGACCAATCCTCATGTTCGGGGCGTTTCAGACCGGGCGACGGCGGATTTTCGTTGGTTCCCCGCCATCGACGGTCCCGGGGGTGGTATTTGTGTGAAGATCGATTCGGCGATGGGGACCGTGAGCTTCCACATCGCAGGTCGGCGTGTCACAAAACGGGGGGCTTTGGCGTGATGAACGCAGATTTCGGCAGGCGACCGCCGGACACCGAGGTGTCACCGGAGCAGACGCGCGCCACCGCGCCCGCGTCGGCCTGACCTCCGGACGCCGCACACCGTCCGGGCGGCCGTTCCCCTGCTGCCCGACGGCGTCGTACTCCCTCGGGCGATCGCACGGCGGACGCCGCCCACCTGGCCCGGTCGGCCCGATCCGCATGCCCGGTCCGGGCATGCGGACCGGGTCCGGGGCCGGGTCCTGGCCGGCAGGCCCATGCCCTCGCTCCCCGATCCCCTCTCCCACCAACCAAAGGTGATCGACAGATGCAGCTCAAGCGTCCACGTGCCGCGTGGATGACCAGCCTTCTCACCACCACCGCCACCGCCGGCGTGCTGATCCTCGGCACGGTGCCCGCCGGCGCGGTCGTCGGAGACCCGGTGGCCGACGGCGGCTACTCCTTCACCGCCAAGCTCGACATCGGCGACGGCAAGCGTTCCTGCTCCGCGGCCCTGATCAACCCCACCTGGGTGATCACCGCCGCCAGTTGCTTCGCCGCCGATCCGGCCGACCCCTCGACCGTGCACGCCGGGCGTCCGGCCGACAAGACCATCGCCACCGTCGGCCGCACCGACCTGGGCAGCACGGCCGGGAAGTCCGTCGAGGTGGTCGACCTCGCACCCCGCGCGGACCGCGACCTCGTGCTGGCCCGGCTGGCCAGCCCGGTGTTCGGCGTCGCCCCGGTGGGTCTCGCCACCGCCGCACCCGCGGTCGGCGACACGCTGCGTGCCACCGGCTACGGCCGCACCACCGACGAGTGGGCGCCGACCCGCCTGCACGGCGCGGCCGTCACGGTGAAGTCCAGCACGGCGACCACCCTCGCCATCGACCCCAAGGCCCCGGCCACCGGCGCGATCTGCAAGGGCGACACCGGCGGCCCGACCTTCAAGGAGACCGGCGCCACCGCCGTCCTGGCGGGCATCCACAGCCGCTCCTGGCAGGGCGGCTGCTTCGGTGTCACCGAGACCCGCACCAACGCCATCGAGACCCGGGTCGACGACATCCGCCAGTGGATCGCCGACACCTCCTCGGTCGACCAGGCCCTGCTGGGGCCCGACGCCAAGCTGGCCTCCGGCCAGACCCTGACGGGCCGCGACCTGCAGCTGACCATGCGGCCCGACGGCGACCTGACGATCACCCACAAGGGCATCCCGAACGGCGTGATCTGGGCGACCGGCACCGGCGGCAACCCCGGCGCCTACGCCTGGATGCAGCCCGACGGCAACTTCGTCGTCTACTCGGCCGACAACCGGCCGATCTGGAACACCGCCACCTGGATGTCGGCGGGCAACTACCTGAGCCTCCAGGACGACGGCAACCTCGTCGTCTACAAGAAGGACGGCGGCCCGCTCGCGGGCAACGCGGTCTGGGGCGCCGGCTCGACCCGGATCGGCACCACCGTCACCTCCGGCCAGCCCGTCTGGTCCGCGCAGTGGGCCGAGGCCAGGTCGACCGTGCTGATCATGCAGCGGGACGGCAACTTCGCCGTGTACCGCAAGAGCGACGGCGCCTACCTGTGGGGCACCGGCACGTACACGAGCACCTTCGGGTACTTCGTCATGCAGAGCGACGGCAACGCGGTCCTGTACCCGGCGGGTCAGGGCAACGGCGTCGGCTCGGTGTGGAACTCCGGCACCTGGTGGAGCGCCGGCGCGTTCATGAAGCTCCAGGACGACGGCAACCTCGTGATCTACAAGAAGGACGGCGGCGAGGGTGTCGGCGGTGCGATCTGGAGCACCAACACCTTCGCCTGATCCGGTCCAGTCTGATCTGATCCGCTCTGATCCGGTCCGGCCGATCGACTCCGGCGCCCCGCGTCCGCTGCTCCACGGCGGGCGCGGGGCGTCCCTCGTCACCGGCTCGTAACGACGGTGGTGCTGTACCGTCCCAGGCCGATCTGACGCCGTTTCGGTGTCAGTGGCTGCTGGAACAATGAGGTCATACCGTCGGCGGGGGCCGACCGGGCGCGACACACGGCCCGGTGCGACGGGTACGCCGCCAGGCCTCCTTCGGTGCTACTGGGGGGAGTTGAAGTGCAATGGGCTGGTTGATCTTCTTCATCGTCGTGGTGGTCGTCGGGTTCGGCATCAAAGCCGTCCTGGGGCAGGGCGACAAGCGCAGGAAGTCCCGTTACCGGGGCGGCGACAGCGGCAGCGGCAGCGGCGGCTCCGGTGGAGGGTGCGGCGGAGGCGGCGGTTGTGGCGGAGGCGGCTGCGGCGGAGGGTGCGGCGGCGGCAGCTGAGCGGGTCGGCTCGGCGGTCCGGAAGGGGGAAGGCGTGCTCGGGCGAACGTTCTCACGGCGCATCGACCGCGTGCAGTCGGCGGTCGATGCGCTCGAACTGCCGCCGGCCGTCTACAAGACGTGCCCGTTCCAGCCCCGGGAGCTGGTGGAGACCGGGCTACGGCAGTGGTTGCGGTGCTGCGGAGCGGCGGTCCTGGACCAGCAGGTCATCGGCATGCCCTCGTTCGCCGTCGACGAGGCGTGGCACGGGCTGATCCTGTGCACCCAGCGCTACGAGGCCTTCTGCCGGGCGGCCTACGGACGCTTCCTGCACCACCACCCCCAGGGCGGCGAGCTGCCGGGGACGGCGAGCCGTGCGGGATCGATGCACGAACAGTTGCACCGCACCGCCGTGGCCTGGTCGTTCGTGGCCCGCCCCGGCGAAGAGTGCGTCCTGTGGGACCTGGACGTCCGGGTTGGCGTCCCCGAGCCGTGGGGCTCGACGAACCACGCATAGCGGCCCCCGACCGGCATCCGGTCGGGGGCCGCAGATGTCAGGCAGCGCCGAACTCGCCTGACTGGACACCAGCGATGAACGCCCGCCACGCCTCGGCCGGGAAGACGAGCGCCGGGCCCTGAGGGTCCTTGGAATCACGAACGGGCACGACTCGCTCATAGCCGTCCGCCACCTCGACACAGCCACCCTGCCCGTTACTGAAGGTGCTCTTGCGCCACTGGGCGTCAGCCAGATCCACGAACGTATGCATCAAGGTCCCTCCCCATGAACGGAATCAGCGTCCATCACACTCAGACCACCCACGCCAACACTTTCGACATCCCCACGAACGAACCATGCGAAGCGGCCCCCGACCGGCATCCGGTCGGGGGCCGCAGATGTCAGACAGCGCCGAACTCGCCTGACTGGACACCAGCGATGAACGCCTGCCACGCCTCGGCCGGGAAGATGAGCGCCGGACCCTGAGGGTCCTTGGAGTCACGGACAGGCGCGAACCCGGGGATCCCGGGCGCCATCTCAATGCAGTCTCCGCCCTGCTGGCTGTGCGAGCTCTTACACCAGCGGGCCCCTGTCAGATCTACGAACATGCCCATCGAATTCTCCTCTCCCCATGAACGGAATCAGCGCCCCTCACACTCAAGCTACCCACACCGGAGCCTTCGACATCCCCACAAACGACCACGCATAGCGGCCCCCGACCGGCATCCGGTCGGGGGCCGCAAACGACAGCCGGTCAGACGGTCCCGAACTCGCCGGCCCGGACACCGGCGACGAACGACCGCCAAGCAGCAGACGGGAAGACGAGCGCAGGGCCCTCGGGGTCCTTGGAATCACGGACGGGCATGAGCCCAGGAAACCCGGGCGCAACCTCAACACAGTTGCCGCCCTGCTGGCTGTGCGAGCTCTTGCGCCACCGGGCGCCACTCAGGTCTACGAACATGCCCATCAAAGTCCCCTCCCCGTGCGCGAAATGAGCGTCCATCACAGTCAAGCTACCCACACCGAAGCCTCCGACATCCCACGAACGACCACATGAAGCGGCCCCCGACCGGCATCCCGGTCGGGGGCCGCACATGACAGCCGGTCAGACAGCGCCGAACTCGCCTGACTGGACACCAGCGATGAACGCCTGCCACGCCTCGGCCGGGAAAACGAGCGCCGGACCCTGAGGGTCCTTGGAATCACGGACGGGGACGAGCCCGGGAAAGTCAGCTGTCACCTCCACGCAAGTCCCCCCGTTGTTGCTGTGCGAGCTCTTGCGCCACCGGGCGCAAGCCAGATCCACGAACCTGCCCATCGAAGTCCCCTCCCCATGCGCAGAATCAGCGTCCATCACAGTCAAGCTACCCATGCCGACGGGCTTCGACATCCCCACGAACGAACCACGCGAAGCCACCCCCAAACCGGCATCCGGTCGGGGGCCGCAGATGTCAGACTGCGCCGAACTCGCCTGACTGGACACCAGCGATGAACGCCTGCCACGCCTCGGCCGGGAAAACGAGCGCCGGACCCTGAGGGTCCTTGGAATCACGG
>NZ_JBSFNM010000080.1:0-1537 GCF_053587085.1 Kitasatospora sp. NPDC003701 | reverse complement strand
CACGGACGGGGACGAGCCCGGGAAAGTCAGCTGTCACCTCCACGCAAGATCCCCCGTTGTTGCTGTACGGACTCTTGCGCCACCGGGCGCCACTCAGGTCCGTCGACATGTCTCGAAGTCCCTTCCCCATGGGCGGAATCAGCGTCCATCACACTCAGGCTACCCACGTCGACGGCTTCAACATCCCCGCAAGCGACTACGCGAAGCGGCCCCCGACCGGCATCCCGGTCGGGGGCCTCACATGACAGCCGGTCAGACAGCGCCGAACTCGCCGGCCCGAACACCGGTGATGAACGACTGCCAGGCATCGGACGGGAAGACGAGCACCGGGCCCTCGGGGTCCTTGGAGTCCCGAACGGGCATGACTCCCTCGTGGCCGTCCGCCACCTCAACACAGCCGCCCTGACCGTTGCTGAAGGTGCTCTTGCGCCACCGGGCACCACTGAGGTCAACGGGCATCGTCCTCGAAGTCCTTCCGTACTTTGCGGATGAAGGCCAACGACGCCGCCTGCGACAGCGCCTCGACCTGGAGCCGATCGTAGCTGCCTACCCAGCCTGCTACTGTCTCGGCATCTCGCTCAAGATACCCACGCTGAAGGGTCTCGGTGTACCCCATTACGCGCCGGTCCGGCAGTGTCAGGAGAACAAGCGGATAGTTGAGGGGCCTGTCCTCACCCAGTTCCAGCGGAGCGACTTGTAGAACAATCGTGGGGCGCTCCGACAAGGTCTCCAGGTGCCGCAACTGCTCAGCCATCACGCCGGGGCCGCCGATCGGCCTGAGCAGGCAAGTCGCATCGAGGACGGCCTGGACGGTCGGCGGACGGCTGTCGGACAGCCGATCCTGGCGTGTACCGAGAAAGGCCAACCGCTCCGTCGCCTGGGCCTGTGTTGAACTGCCTTGTCGCACCGCAGCCGCCTCATACGCCTGAGCGTACGAGTGGACCTGCAGTAGCCCAGGGACCACGCCGATCTCAAAGAGTCGTATGGCCGTGGCGTGCGACTCGTACTCCGCGAACTCCGGAAAGCCTTCGATCAGCACGCTGTGCTCCAGTTGGTCAAGCATCAGCTCGATCGTTCCGCCAGTCTCAAGGGCCCGGTCCGCTTCACAGGCGAGACGGCGACTCGGCGACTCCACTCCTCGTTCAATTCGCGAGATGTACGACGCCGAAAATCTGATGAGTTCGCCGAGCTGGACCTGAGTGAGGCCGCGAGCCTCACGCGACCTGCGAAGTTGAACGCCGAGCGCAGCGCTCGGGGATGACGCTGGATCAAGATCTCGACGGTTCATCTAACCCCTCAACTGAACCCATGTTAACTCGTCAGTTCCATAGCTTCCGATCGTAGCTCCGATCACCCCACCATGGATACGGGTCGTAACGATCCAAACGCTCAGAGCTACCGAGGGAGCCCTCATGCCCAGCCGCCCCCGCATGCCCGCGTACCGGCCCACGGTGGGCGAGGTCGTCCGCGACCTCGCCCACCGCTCGCCCAACGGGCAACCCGCCGAAGGCGTCTACATGGACACCCTCGGCGGCCT